>JAJFJB010000434.1 GCA_021774435.1 Alphaproteobacteria bacterium | reverse complement strand
CTACCATCTCGCAATGGCGGGTAAGGCGGGTGACGTCTGCGTTATCGAGCCGGACCCGCTCTACGAATTCGCGGCTGCACCGCGTTCCTCGGGCGGTGTGCGGATGATGCATGGTTTGGCGGAAAACATCGAAATGTCCCGCTTCGGTCAGGAAATTTACAAGGATTTCGCCAATCTGGTGGATGTCGACGGACAGCCGGGCCGGTTCGATTTCCTCGAATATGGCTATTTGCATCTTCTCAGGGGTGCCCAGGAAGTCGCGGACGCAGAAGCGAACTGCGCGCTGCAAAGATCGTTAGGCGCACCAAACGAGATGATTGATGGTGATGAAGTGAAACGGCGCTTTCCTTCGATCCGGACTGACGATATCGACGCCGCGCTTCATGGTCCCAAGGACGGATTTATCGACCCGTATGCCGCCGTCATGGGATTCCGGCGCAAAGCGCGCGATCTCGGCGTTGAATATGTTCAGGACAGCGTGGTCGATATCGAATTCAACGCAACCCGTGTGGAGCGAGTCGTGCTCGACTCGGGCAAGAAAATCAACGCGGAGATCGTGGTCAATGTCGCCGGCGCCTGGGGGCCGGAAATCTGCGAAATGGTCGGGATGAAGGTGCCGGTCGAACCGCTCAGCCGCTCGACCTTCTATGTTGAAACGCGGGAAGAGCTGGAAATCATGCCGCTGACCAAGGACCCGTCGCATGTCTCCTTCCGGCAGGAAGGCGCCGGATTTACGGTCGGCTTGACGGACGTCGATGTCCCTGGCGGCTTCGACTGGGAAGTCAAACACCATCTGTTCGACGAAATTATGTGGCCGGCCGTGGCGCATCGGGTGCCGAAATTCGAGAGCTTGAAAGTGATGCGCAGTTGGTCCGGGCATTACGCCTATAACCGGATGGACGGCAATACGATCATCGGCCCGTGGGTCGGTGGGCTCGAAAATTTTTATGTCGCCACTGGGTTTTCCGGCGCCGGGTTGCAGAAAGGGCCAGCCATAGGCCGCGCCATGAAGGAACTCTTATTGGATGGCGGCTACCAGACAATTGACCTGAGCCGTCTTTCCTATCAACGCGTCATCGATGATAAGCCGCTGCTTGAGCGGGGCTTTTCCGCATGACCAAAGAGGTTTGAATACAATGCCTATGTTGAGATCGGAATTTGTGAAACTCGACGAAATCTATATCCCGACCAAACGGCGTAATGCCCTGGAAGCGGAGAAAATCGAGGAACTGGCGGAGAGTATTCTGGAGGACGGACAAAAGGTGCCGATCCAGGTGCGCCGGGATCCCAAGAAACAGTTCATCGTCGTAAACGGCGCGCATCGGATTGAGGCGGTAAAGCTGCTCGGTGAAGAAAGCATCGAGGCGTATATCGTACGCGAAGGAAATTATACTTTATAGGGAGCAAAATAGTGGCACAGGCTTTCGACCTCTCGGGAAAACGGATTGCAATTAGCGGGGCAGGCGGCGGTATTGGATCGGAAACCGCTCGGCTCGTCGCCAGCATGGGCGCGGATGTGATGGTGGCGGATCTGGAAGCGCCGGAACCGCTGGCCGACTTCCTCCGCGGGCAGGGACGGCAGTCTATCGCGGTGGCGCTTGATGTCACGGACCGGGGTGCGGTGGAAGATTGGGCTGAGTCGTGTGGCGACGTCTATGCGCTGATCGATTGCGCTGCAATTTGCCCTTTTGATGACTGGAATGACGACGGCTGGGACGTGGTGGCGGAACGTGTCTTCAACATCAATATGCAGGGACCGTTGAACCTGACGCGGGCTTTTTTCCCGGGCATGGTCGAGCGCCATGAAGGACGGATCGCCCTGGTAGGTTCGATTGCCGGGCGCATTGGCGGCGTTCGCGCCGCACCGCATTACGCGATGTCGAAAGGTGGCATCCATTCCTTTGTGCGATGGTTCTCGCGCCGGGGGGCGCCGCACAATGTGACGATTAACGCCGTGGCACCAGGCCCCGTCGCGACACCGATGACGCAGGGCGAGCCGTTCGAACCGGAATCCTTCCCAATGAAGCGTATGGCGCAAGCCGACGAGATTGCCGGCCCGCTCGCCTTCCTCGTGTCGCCGGCGGCGAGTTACGTGAACGGCGCTGTGCTCGACATCAACGGTGCGATGCATTTCAGTTGATTCCCACATGACGATGCCCCAGATGGTTTTCCGATCTTTGCTCCGAAATTGGCGGAGGACCCGCGGATTTAGTCAACTCGCTTTGGCCGCTGACACGGGCATTTCTACACGCCACCTCTCGTTTCTGGAAACCGGTCGCTCGCATCCGAGCCGAGATATGGTCGAACGCCTTGCGGAAAGTCTCGATGTCCCCAACGCGGACCGAAACGTCTTGTTGCTTTCAGCTGGTTATGCACCGCGTTACCCTACGGCCGATACGGCAGATGTGGAATTTAGTGCGCAGGAAAGAATGCTTGCGCAAATACTTTCGCAACAGAAATCAGTTCCGTCGCTTGTGATCGACGACACTTGGACGATCCGTATGCGAAATGTGGTGGCCGACAGGCTCTTCAGTGAATTCCGGCCGCACTACCGTTTGCCGGATCGTGTTGCGAATAACGCGCTGCACATAATATGTCATCCGGATGGCCTTCGTCAGTTCATGCCGAACTGGACGGCATACGCGGAACCGTTCGTACGGGAATTAGATAGGAAAACGTTGATGGAGGGCAGTTATGCCGCGGGGCATTTACGCAACGCGCTGTTTGCCTATCCCGGTGTTGCCGATGCTTCGGACAGATCCGACACGAGCTTGATGCCGGTGCCACTGACGCTGTGCCTTAAAAGTGAAAAAACGTCGCTTTCCTTTTATACGGCATTCACAACATTCGACCTCCCATTTTCCCTCAAGGCCCGGTCTCTCAAGATCGAGAGCTTATACCCGGCAGACTCCTCAACCGCGAGATTTGTTGAACGCCTTTCATCGAATCCGATGTGAGACTTTTGTGCCGTTACCTCTCACGTAATTGCTTTTTCGCACAGATCGAAACACTGTCTCTTCGGTGAAAATTTCACTGGGATAGGCGCGTTTGACACCACTGATTATGCGCCGAACTGCGGGAAAGGCGGGAAAGCGATGAGCTGTGAGCCCTTGCGTACGTTAAAGGCGCTTAACGCGCGTTTTATTCGCAACTTTGTTACGAACGATGCCGAAGCGCACGATGCCATCATTCACACGCGGTTCGTTTGCGTCATGCCGAACGGCGCTCGCCTCGACAGAAAAAGCTACCTTAAGCGTTGGGCGACGGCGTTCGATCCAGAAGAATTCGTCTATTTCGACTATCGGAACGAATCGATTTCCATTTTCGCCAATGTTGCTCTGGTGCGGGCGACGAACAAACATGTCCGTCTCTCGAGAGGAACCGAGAATGTCGGCATGACAGTCTATACGGATACCTACCTGGAAGAGCAGGGTAACTGGAAATGTATTCAGGCCCAATTGACACCGGTAACCGCTGGGCACTATCCGGGCGATGAGACGATCATCCGTGCATGGGTCAATGGCCGACCCAAGACGGATTAACCCGGTTCGTCGGGCAAGAGGGGCGCATGCAGATTCGGCAAATTGAAGTACTAGATAGGTCGCCGCCTGGTTTGGATTTTCTCCTTCGCCTCGAGGCAATATTTGCGGTTCCGCAGGATCTTGGAGAAACGCCTGCCGGCAACCGGCGTATTCTGGTGTTGGAAAAAGGACAGTTTGCTGGTCCGCAGTTTCGCGGTGTTATTCGGGAGGGCGGTGGCGATTGGGTGCTGATCCGGCGAGATGGCATCGCAGAGCTGGATATTAGATTGACCTTGGAAACCGAGGGCAACGCGCTAATCTTCGCGCGCGGCAACGGTATTTTCGACATGGATTCTGAGACCAGACTGGGCATTTCGCAAGGCGGAATGATTGGCCGGGATCGGTACTACTTTCGCACGGCCTTTACGTTTGAGACCGCCGCGGAGCCACATTTACGGCTCAACCGGTTGATTGCCATCGGTGTCGGGGAACGCACCGCTGTGGGCATGATCACAGACGTCTTTGCTGTGAAGTAAATTCGAACGAGGAATTGGAAGTGGTCCCTAAATGCGAGATCAACGCCAGCAATTGGACGAATGTTAGCAAGTCTGGATTACGTGTCGCGGCAATTATTTTCGGCATTGTTCTGGCCGTGACGCCGTTGGCGTTGTGGATCGCGTGGTCGACAATGGCTTTTCTTTTGATCATTGTGATTGGAATTATTTCACTCGTAGGTTTCTTGCTTTGCCATTGGCTGTCTGATGAGGAGCTGAAAATAGCCGAGGAAATTATTGAGCATCCGCCATGGACTGGTGCTCCTCCTGTGGGCGATGCGGTCCTCTCGGTTTTGTCCGGTTTGGGACCCTTCATCTATCATAACCGGTTGTCTGCGGAGTACCGGTTTGCACTGAAGATGGCACAATTGCAGAAGCTGCTCGAGCGGGAACAGATCTTGGTGGCGAACGCCCGATTGCCTAAAACCCTGCCAGCGAGCGAATGCCGTCAATCGTCCTGCAGCAAGTGATCGCGCTGCGTCGTGCCGGTGTATTCGGTCCGGAACAGGCCGCGCCGCTGCAACTCCGGTACGATGAGATTGACGAACTCCTCGATCGCGCCGGGGCAATAGATCGGCGAAAGCATGAACCCGTCGCCGCCGGCGGTTGCCATATACGCTTCCATTTGGTCGGCGATGTTCGTTGGCGTGCCCACGAACTGCGGCAGCCCGACGCTTTGGCCGTGCCGGACGCCGACCTCGCGTACGGTCATAGGCTCGCCCGACGCTTTGCGGTAGCGAGTCTTCATGCGCTGCAGTTCGGGTTCCTCGCGGCTCGCCATCTCGGCATCAGGCGGCAATTTAGAGAGATCGAAATCAAGATGGGCGGACAGAATCGCCATGCCGCCGTCGGCAGGCACGAGACTGTTGTGGATTTCCTGTTTCTCTTGCGCCTCGGCTTCGGACTCCCCGATGATCGGCTGCATGCCGAACAGGATCTTGCAGGTGTCCGGATCGCGGCCCCCGTCGCGCATACGCTGCTTGATATCGGAAAAATAGGCGCCCGCATCTTCGGCGCGCGGTTGGATCGCGAAAATGGCGTCAGCGTATTTTGCGGCTAGCGCGCGTCCCTTGGGGGAGGTCCCCGCTTGCAGCAGTGCCGGGCCGTTTTGCGGCGACCGCGTGACATTCAAGGGACCGCGTGATTTGTAGAACTGGCCCTCGAATTCGATCCGTCGGACCTTGTCGGCGTCGACGAAGACCGCATTTTCCCGGTCCATGACGACCGCATCTTCGTCCCAGCTGTTCCAGAGTTCACGGCAAACCTGGATGAATTCGTCCGCCTTTTCATAGCGTGTGTCGGTGGGTTCGCGTTCTGCGCCGTAATTGGAGGCTTGGTTGTGGTTGACCGAAGTCACCACGTTCCAGGCCGCGCGCCCGCGCGTCAGATGGTCGATCGTGGCCCACAGCCGGGCCAGGTAGAAGGGATGATGGTGGCTGACCGACAAGGTCGCGCCGAGGCCGATATGACTGGTGACCGCGCCCATATAAGACAGCAACGGCACAGGGTCGTGCTCCGGCGCCTGCACCGCGTAACGCAGCGCCGGCTCCAAGGTGCCGCGGAAGGTGTCGGAGATGTAGTTCAGGTCGGCGAAGAATACCATGTCGAACTTGCCGCGCTCGCAGGTCTTGGCGATGTGCTGGTAAAGCTCCGGCTGCGTCCAGTTCTCCTTCGTCATGTCCGATTTCGGGTGCCGCCACATCGCGAGACTGTGATAGGTCGGCCCATGCACCAGAAACTGGGCTATGTGCATTTTTTTTGTCTTTGGCATATCGCGCCCGCTCGTCGTCTGTTTTCGCGTCGCCGCGTCCGAATTCATGATACTGATTTTGTATCACGGAGACACGGATAACAGTGGGGTCTAATGCCGCACAAAAGGTGAGGGAGAGAAAGTTATGGCCGAAACGATTTTCAGCAAAATCATCGCGGGGGACATCCCGTGCGCCGAGGTCTACGAGGACGAACACACCTTCGCTTTCATGGATGCGGGACAGGTGAATCCAGGTCACGTGTTGGTCGCAACCAAACAGCCGGCTGAAACGATCCTTGATCTGGACGAAGACCTGGCGGCAGCCCTGTTCCGCACGGTGACGAAGGTCGCGAAGGCGGTACAGGCGGCTTTCGAGCCGGAAGGCCTGACCCTGCTGCAGGCGAACAAGCCGGCTGGCTTTCAGACGGTGCCGCATTTTCATATCCATATTCTGCCGCGCTATACCGATGACGGTGTCGGATTGGTCTGGCCGAAAAAGGACCCGGATTTAGAGACACTGCGCGATTATGCGGGGCGGATTCTGGTGGAGTAACCGCTTAATGCGCGTGGTCTAGATACTCGTTGAAGGGGAGCAGCGCCCGGTAGACCTTGGAGGCGTGTTTCAGGAAGCCAGGTTTGAACATGGCGTCGTCGTCGAGGCGGTGGCGGGCCATGAAGCTTTTTTGCCGGATCAGCACGATGTCCGGGTGCTCCTTTGAGAAGCCGCGCGGCGCGGTGCCGACTGCTTCGCCTTCGATGCCGTTGAAATATTTCCGAAAATTCCGCTGTGCTAGAATATTCTTCAGGTTGGTGGCGTCGGTTGCGATGCGCTGGCGGATCGTGCCGAGCCATTCCTTCTCCGGCCGGAAGGTGCCGCCGCTGATGATGCAGCGGCCCGGTTCGACATTCATAAAATAACCGGTGCGCAGATGCAGGCTTTTGCTGCCGCCAACCATGATGCGCGCGCCGAAATTATTCTTGAACGGCGACTTGTTGCCGGAAAAACGGGTGTCTCGGTAGATGCGGAACATGCAGCGCTTCGGGTCGATCCCGCCGACGCGGGGGTCGAAGGTTTCGATCTCCATCAGCAGCACGCCGAGGAAGGAAATAAAATCCGCGCGCGCCGCGTCGTAACGCGCCCGGTTCTCCTCGAACCAGTCGCGATTGTTGTTCTGTCCGAGTTCGGTAATGAAGGTGAAGGTAGTGGGGTCGAGATGGGGCATGGGATGTTCGCAGCGATGTCGGTGATGAAGGAGTGCGAGTTTACCCCGCCGCCATCGCCTTGTTGAGAAAATCGTCAAAGGGCTTCAGAACCTTGAAGACATTTGTCGTCTGCGTCAGCAGGTCGCCCGCGAACACGGTCTCGTCCGGCAGATGATGCACGGCGAGAAAGCTCTTATAGCGCAGCAGCTCGATCTCGGGATGGTCCTTGGGATAGCCCTTCGGCGCGGTCTTCAGGATGTCACCTTCGATCGCGCCAAAGGTCAATTGGAACGGCTTGCTTTTGAGGGTTTTCTTCAGGGCGACCGCGTCGGTATCTATCTGCCGGCGGATCGCATTCATCCATTTTGCGGGCGGGCGATGGGCGCCGCCGGCGAGGAAGCAGTTGTCCGGTTCGATTTGAATATAATAGCCGGCGCGCTCATGCACCTTCTTGCTGCCGCCCGCCAGCATATGCGCCCCGAGATTGATCTTGTACGGCGTCTTGTCCTTGGAAAACCGGGTGTCGCGATAGATGCGAAAGACGCATTTGCGCGGATCGAGCCCGGCGATTTCCGCATCGAAGGTCTCGATCTTCGCAAGCAGGGCCGCGATGAAGGATTCGAAATCGGCACGCGCCAGATCGTAGCGGTGTTTATTGTCCTGGAACCAGTCGCGGTTGTTGTTTTCCGCCAATTCGGCGAGGAAGCTTCGTGTTTCGGAATCGAGATGGGTCATGGTCACAAGGTCCGTGTAAAGGCGAGCGCCCGCGCCGCGAGGCCTTCCCATTGGTCGCTGCCCGCCGGGTTCACCACATACCAGCCTTTCAGCGGGCCCTTGGTCTTGAAGGGGTTCAGCGGTGCGCCGTCTTTGAGCCTCTGGGCGACGGGGTCGAAATCTGGGCCGAGACGGAAACCCATTCCGTCCTTGGCGTGAAAGGCGAACACTTTGTCCTTAAATTTCAGGCCTGGCGCGCTCATCATTTTTCCCAGATGAACTTCGCTCTCCGTCTCAGTCAGCTGCGCGACGATCCGTTCGAATTCGGCTGTGTTGCGTTCATCCATCGAGCGCCTCCCGCTGCTTGCGTGGCAGAGCCGCAACAACAAGATCATAGGCGTGATCGACGAGTTCGAGGATGGCGCCGTCTTCCAACGAACCGTCCATGCGCAGCGAATTCCAATGGGTTTTGTTCTGATGCCAACCGGGCTGGATGGCGGCATGGTGCGCGCGGAGGGCGATGGCCCGCGCCGGATCGCATTTAAGGTTGATGAAATGGAACGGTGCGACCATCTCGCCATTCATCTTCATGTCCTGCACATTGGTCAGCGCAAACATCTTGCCGGCGACCTTCATCCAGACGCAATCGCCGCGCATTGGAAAAGATGCCTCGACACCTTTCTTCGTAAGGCAATGGGCCTCAAATTCTTCATACGTCATCGCATGCCTGTTCAAGCGAGAGGCAGGGCTGTAACTTCACAATGGCAAGTCTTCGAAACTTGGCATATAGACTTTTTAAATGCAAGTAACTAATCGGTTGAGATAGGAATTCGAATGCCGGCACGCAAAGTACGGCCCAAACGCACCGCCTGTCCGATTGCATCCTGGCTCGATGTCTTCGGTGACAAATGGACCCTGGTTATCGTCCGCGACCTGATGAGCGGCAAGACCCGCTATGGTGAGTTCCAGGATTCGCCCGAGGGAATCCCCACGAACATTCTGGCCGAACGGCTGAAACGGCTGGAGGCGAATGGAATCGTCACAAGGGAACGCTACAGCGACCGGCCGCCGCGCTACGAATACCGGCTCACCCGGCGCGGCGCGGAACTGATCCCCGTCCTGCAGGCGATGTCGGCCTGGAGCGGTAAGCATGTCGTACAGCCCTGGACACTGCCGGAATGGTTCGTCTCTGCGACGCCGGAGACTTTTGCGCCCTAGACGCGCTCGCGGCTACAAGCCCATATGATCCAGCAGTTTGCGGGTGATGAGATTGCCGGGCTCGGTCATGGTTTCGATGACCGAGAAATGATTGTCGCCCGCGGTTTCCAAATGTTCGACCTGGCTGAGCTTGCCCTGCCAGGCCTCGTATAGGGTCTGGGACTGGCGGCGGAATTCGTCGCTCTCGCTACCGCCCGCGGCGATGGTCATGGGCATATCGTGGCCCGGTTCGGCCTTGTAGGTGCTGTTGCGCTCGGCCATCGCGGCATCGAGACGTATATCGTCGTTCGCGGACACCAGCAAGATGGGTTCCAGGTCGAAAAGGCCGCTGATCGGCGTCGCGGATTTCAGCATGTCCTTCGGCAGGCCGGCATCGAACGCTGTCCAATCGGTGGCCGCCATTTCGGCTGCGAGATGGCCGCCGGCGGAGTGTCCGCTAACATGGATGCGGTTCACGTCGCCCCCGTGTTCGGCGGCATTGCGCCAAACCCAGGCGCAGGCGGCGCGGCACTGGCGGACGATCTCGTCGAGCGTCACCTCTGGGCAGAGCGTGTAA
>JAJFJB010000433.1 GCA_021774435.1 Alphaproteobacteria bacterium | reverse complement strand
CAATTCGGTTTAATGATCCGCGGCCAGTTTCCGCAAGAAGACGATATGACCCAACGGTTCGAAGAGTGCATGGAAATGGTCCGCCATGCTGACAAGCTTGGCTTTTCCTGTATTACAAAAGGCTCGCACTATGCGGGTTATCCGCTGCAGGATATTCAGCAACTACCTTTTCTGGCGCGCGCGATGGTCGAGGGGCCGAACCTTCGTCTGAACGCCGGCATCGTGTTGCTGTCCCTACACAAGCCGCTCGACCTGGCGGAACAACTAGCGTCCATCGATGTCATGTCCGGGGGGCGACTGATTTTCGGGGCGGCCCTTGGCTATCGGGAAGTCGAATTTCGCGGTTTTGGGTCGACGCAAAAAGAACGTGTGCAGCGTTTCGAGGAAAATCTCGTTGCAATCAAGCGGCTGTGGACCGAGAACAACGTTAATATGGTTGGATCTCATTTCGAGTTGATGGATGCCTCCACCTCGATCAAACCGATTCAGAAACCCAATCCGCCAATCTGGATCGGCGCCAATGCCAACCCGGCAATCCGGCGCGCCGCCAAGGTCGGCGATTGCTGGTATGTGAATCCGCACAATCGGATCGATACTATTCTGGAACAAACCGAAATCTATCGCCGGGCATTGGATGAGTTTGACAAACCCTTCCCCGAGGAATTTCCGATCCGGCGTGAAATCTTCGTCGCCAAAACCCGGGAAGAAGCCTTGCGGCTGTGCGCGCCTTATCTCGCGACCAAATACAAAGTCTATCACGAATGGGGACAGGACAAGGCGATGCCGGAAGGCGATAACGATCTGTCGCTTGAATTCGATGATCTGGCGCGCGACCGTTTCCTTATCGGCTCCCCGGATGAGGTGGCCGAGCAGGTCATAAATCTCCACCGCGAAACCGGCGTCAATCACATCATCGGCAGCATGCAGTGGCCGGGTATGGACTACCGCGTCACTAAGGATGCGATGCAAATGCTTTCCGAAGAGGTCTTCCCGCGCGTTCGCCAAGGCGTATGATATATCCGGACAAATTTGAACAAGAGGGTGGGTCCGAATGGGCGTGATGAAATACGGAATCGGTGTGCGCACGCAATATGCGGCGAATGTCGACATGCGCGTCGGGTTCGAGGAGCAATTGGAGCAGGCGCGCCTTGCCGAGACGCTCGGTTATGACTCGCTGATGAAGAATTCACATTTCGCGGGCTCGCCGTTACAGGAATTCCATCAGGTCCCTTATCTTGCCAGGATCATGTCCGAAGTACCGAGCCTGCGCCTGATTACCGGCGTCGTTCTGCTACCGATGCACAAGCCGCTCGATATTGCCGAACAACTCGCAAGCGTCGACGTGATGTCCGGCGGCCGGCTGACCTTCGGCGTTGGACTGGGCTACCGCGACGTCGAATTTAAGGGGTTCGGAACCAACTCGAAGGAACGGGTGCCGCGTTTGATTGAGAATTTGGAAGCGGTCAAACGGCTTTGGACCGAAGACGACGTCTCAATGAAAGGCTCGCATTTCGAGTTGGACAACGCCACGCTTTCCATGAAACCGCTACAGAAACCGACACCGCCTATCTGGATCGGCGCAAATGCCGACGCGGCAATAAGACGCGCCGCCAATTTGGCGGACGCGTGGTTCATCAATCCACATCAGCGCATGGACACGATTGAGCGGCAGGTCGAGCTGTACAAGCGGGCGCTCGATGAGGCCGGGAAACCGTTTCCCGAGGATTTGCCGATCGCGCGCGAAGTCTTTGTCGCGAATTCGCAGGACGAAGCGGTACGGATCGCCAAGCCGTTTCTGGAAGAAAAGTACAAAATCTACCACCAATGGGGCCAGGACAAGGACATGCCGGCCGGTGACGACGATCTGTCGCTTGATTATAACGAGTTGCTTGAAGACCGGTTCATGTTGGGTTCGCCGGAAGAAATCGCCGAGCAGGTCATTGCTCATTATAAGCGGCTAGGGATCAATCACATGATCCTCAATTTTCACTGGGTCGGTATGCCGCACGCGCTGACGATGGAATCGATGACACGCTTTGCCGAAGAAGTCATGCCGTTAGTGGAACAAGGTCTCTAATACAACATTTTCGGAGCCAAGGGAGAGTACGACAATGAGTGCCATGGATTATGGATTGCTAATCCGCAGCCAGTACAAGGCCGGCGACGATATGGCTGCTGCATTTGACGATTGTGTGGCGCAGGCCCGCCTGGCGGAGAAGCTTGGCTTTGCCAGCCTGCTGAAGGGCTCGCATTATGCGGGGGCACCTTTGCAGGAATTGCAGCAGATCCCCTTCTTGTCGCGTGTCATGACCGACTGCCCGAGTTTGCGCCTGATAACGGGTATTGTCTTGCTGTCGCTGCATAAGCCACTCGATATCGCCGAACAACTCGCAACTATCGACATCATGTCGAAGGGCAAGCTGACCTTTGGGGCGGGCCTCGGTTACCGGGAAGTTGAGTTTCAGGGCTTCGGCACGACACAGAAAGACCGCGTGCAGCGTTTCGAAGAAAATCTCGACGCTGTTGTGCGGCTCTGGACGGAAGACAACGTTACAATAAAGGGCTCGCACTTTAACCTGGAAGACGTGACCTTGTCTTGCAAGCCCTATCAGAAGCCGCGGCCGCCGATTTGGATCGGCGCGAACGCCGACGCCGCCGTACGCCGCGCGGCAACGATGTCGGATACCTGGTTCATCAATCCGCACCAGCGCATGGAAACCATCGAGCGTCAGATGGGCGTCTACAAGCAGGCGCTCGACGATGCCGGCAAGCCCTTCCCGGACGAACTGCCGCTGATGCGCGAACTGTTCGTGGCGCCGACGCGCAAGGAAGCCGAGGAACTGGCGCGCCCTTATCTGGAAGCGAAATACAAGGTCTACCACCAGTGGGGTCAGGACAAGGCGATGCCCAAGGGCGACGACAATCTGAACCTCGACTTTGACGACCTCGCCCGCGACCGTTTCCTGTTCGGCTCGCCCGACGAAGTGACAGAACAGATCGTCCGCTTCAACAAAACCCTCGGGGCCAACCACTTCGTCTTGGGCATCCATTGGGTCAGCATGCCGAACAATCTCGTCCTCGACATGATGAACATCATGGCCGAGCAGGTGTTCCCACAAGTGGAGCAAGCACTATAACGTAGCGTTCTTTTCTAATCATATTGTCTGGGCATCGCTTACAACCCAATTGATTATCGAGAGTGCATTTTGATCAATTAAGGTTGTATTTGTTCTCATTTTGTTCTATATTGGTTTCTTGCTAATCTAGATCGAAGTGGAGCACATACATGCGTCGAATGTTCTCTCTCTCGCGCCCCTTGGGTGAAAATGTTCGGGTAAATCCGAAAGATGTCCATCTCACAAAAAAGGCTCTCGAAAGGTTGGCCCTGTATCAGGCTCCGGAATCGGGTGTTACCGATATCGCAGATACGGAACTGATTGAAGGCCTGAAAACCTTTCAAAAAGTAAACCAACTAAAACCTGACGGAATGATGCAACCTGGCGGGCCAACCGAACGGCTCCTCAATTCAGCCCTTTGGGAGCAGGAAAACGACGAGCCGGACACGCAGCCGCTTTTCGACCTCAGTGCGCCAGTCGGTGAAAATAGCCCCAATAACCCAAAAGATGTCCGGGCGGTTAAACGTGCGCTATCGCTCGCTGGGTATGAGCAGGAGTCGGATGCAGAGGGTGGAAACGCTGACAAGGAATTCATTGGCAACATCCGTCTGTTCAAAAGCGATTTCAATCTCTCCGGAGGTAATAGGATTGGCGTTGATGATCGGCCCAACGCGGTTTTAGCCCGCCTGTCCCGTCCAAATTTGCCGAACCGAAAGATACTTCGTGCGCGTAACCTGAAGCCGGAATCTACTCGGTCACCCAAGCGACAGCTTGCGCAAACAGCTGCATTTCGGAGAAGGGGTTCCCCACAAAAAAGTGCTGCAAAAAGGCATCAAGCGACGCCCCAGGCCAAAAGAATTGCAAAGCGAAAAAACGAAATTCTGAAAAACATTCAATCGGATTTCGATGTAAAGCTTAACCCAGGTGCCGTCCCAACAGACCTCGTTTCGAAATTCGCGCTTTTTCGGATGTA
>JAJFJB010000432.1 GCA_021774435.1 Alphaproteobacteria bacterium | reverse complement strand
AGATGTGTTTATTCTGGTCGAAGTCCCTATTGACGTTGTCGATAACGTTTTTGGGACATCCGCGGCAACCGACGGGAGCGGATGGACCAGGCTCGACAAGGACGGCAACGTGAAGCGGCAGGGCCATTCGTTAAGCGATCTCCTGGAAAGCGACAAGTTGGAGTTCGATCTCACGACCAATAGCGGTTCGACTGCAGTCAGTGTGAATTACAATGACGACAACACAGACGGTATTGGCGTGAAAGGTTACGCGACGTCATTGCAGTTCAATTTGGACAAAGCCGACAGCAATACGCCGGGCTTTGGCGACCGAACGAATTCTCCTGATCCGATTGACGGCACGCCCGCAGCAGATTGGGTGCAGGCGGTTCAGTATGAAATGCAGCTCGACGGAAGTTTGTTTGATGCGGACCGACCCGTTCCAACGGACCTTGCGAATTTTTTCCTGCATGCGTCGCCGAACAAGGGCAAGTTCAAGAACAAAGTCAAAGTCAGCTGCACAGGCAATTGTACACCGACCACAAACGTTCCTGAACCCGGAACCGTCGGGCTCTTGGGCGTTGGTTTGCTAGGATTGGCCCTGTATCGGCGTCGTCGCGGGGCATTGCAAGCGTAGTCGCAAATTATCTAGCCAGCAGGATATCGGTTAACGGCTCTCGCACGTTTTATTCCTGCGGTGTTGGCCTATCTACCGGAAAGTTTTAACCAGAGGGCATGGGCGGCAGCCTGTCCGTCGAACTCACCGCCCTTGGTTAGGATGGCTTCGAGGGCACGTCGTGCATCTTTCTCGCGACCGAGCCGATGTAGTGCAACAGCGATATGATATTTGATTTCGGTGACATGTGGCGCGCGGGCTTGCGCGCTTCGCAGTAACTCTAGCCCTTCTTTTGCTCTTCCGTTTTGAACTAAAATCCATCCATAGGTATCGATAGGACCTGCTTGTTTGGGCGCGTGCTTGTAGGCTTTCTCCGCGAAGGCCAAGGCGCGCGAGTCGCCACTTCGCTGATGTAGCAGCGCAAGATTATTGAGAATGGCCGGATCGTCCGGCGTTTCGGACAGTAACGCCTCATGAAGGGCAAGCGATTCTTTGTCGCTTTTGATTTCCATTAGCGCTGCGGCGTAGGTACGTTTAACAGCGTTATCTTGGGGGTTTTTGGTCACCCAATCTTCTAGGAGATTGATGGCTTTTTTCGCTCGCCCCGCAGCCCGCTGCGCTCGGTAGAGCCGAATGAGAAGATCGGCAGAAGGAAATTCTTTGAAGCCAGACGCATAAGTCTGCGACGCTTCGTAAAATCGGTTCTGCCGCATTTCCAGGTCGCCTTGGAGTGTCACGCCGATTGGGTTGCTGGGAAAATCCAATTTTAGAATCCTGGCGCGGCGTCGTGCTTCTTCAAAGCGGCCCAAGCGAACTTCGAGATTGAACAACCCGCCATGTGCGGGAAGGAATTTGCGGTCCAGTATCAATGCCGTTTCTAACGCCGCCGTGGCGTTCTTAAAGTCATCCAACCGCACCAGATGGCGTGCTGATCGAACCAGCCAGGACGGCTGCTTTTGGGCCTGGGCCAAACCGGATAAACGGTTAAAGGTCTTAATTGCGGTTTCTCTGGCGCCCGTAGCCAGTTCTGCCAGGGCCAGCGCTTCCAGCGCGGATAAGTTCTGTGGCGCGACTTGGACGAGTTTGCTCAGGACTCTGACGGCCGAATTTGGCTTGTCGGTTTCCATGTGAAGACGGGCGAGATTGAATTGCTCTTCGATAAGGCTTTGGTCAATGCTGCTGGCTTTTTCCAACCACCGTATCGCCTGTTTCGTTTCACCTTTGGATGCGGCGATTTTTGCGAGCGCGACCATAGCCCGTGTATTTGTCTCGCTGATTTTGACGATTTCGCGATAGAGCGCTTCCCCAGCCGCGACATTGCCAAGACGGAGCTCAAGCTTAGCCATGTTCAATCGTGGCGGAACGTAGTCGGAGTCCAACTTCAAGGCTTGTTCAAAACCGGCACGGCCTTCGGCCAGGTTGCCAAGGGCGACCTGTGCGCTTCCGATCATATTGTAAGCAAATGGGTTTTTAGGATCCTGTTTTGCCAGTGCCTGTGCTGTTACGAGCGCTTCCTTGAAATTGCCTTGCTTCATCTGAATGAGGCTCAGCATGACCGGTGCATTTTTTTCCTCAGGGTTAAGTTGAATTGCGTTCTTTAGCGCAGTTGTTGCCGCGTTATCTTGGCCTGAGTTTAACCACGCCGCGCCCAAATTTGTTTGAATTTCCGCATTTTCCGGCGCCAGCGCCGCGGTCCTCTGAAGAATTTCAGCGGCACGTGCATACTGCTTTGTCTGCATTAGCGCCGTCCCGAGCAACCGTAGAATTCGCAGGTTCTTGGGTGCGAGCGCCAACGCTGGTTCTAAGACTGTCATGGCCTGTTTCGCGTCGTTGCGCTGAAGCAGAATTGTTCCCAATATGCGCCGAGAGGTCACATTCTCCGGGGCCAGATTTACGTGACGGTTAAGGTGGCCGTAGGCGGCTTCAAGATCATTCCTAAAATACGCGACAATGCCGGCCAGCAATACCGCAGGCGGCGATTCGACCAACTTCTCCGTATCGATGCTGGAGAGAACATTGGAAGCCTGGTCGAGCGCAAGCTGCGCTTCTTTGGTCTTGCCAGACTGATTCAGGACCAACGCATGAAAGTACGCCGCCGTCGGGTCCCAGGGGCTTTTTTCGCGCAAGAACAAAATATCGGGCTCGGCCTCTTTGTGACGGCCGAGGTCGATGAGTATGCCCGCGTGAGCAGTGCGCGCGATTTCATTCTGAGGATCAAGCTTGATGGCCTTTGCGAAATCCTCTGCGGCGCCTTCAAGATCGCGATGAAGTCGTTTGATGTCACCGCTTAGAAACCAGGCCTCTGCGTTCTCTGCCTCTCGATTGAGCGCAGCACCGACCAGTTCTTTTGCGGCTTCGGTATCCTTTCGTTTCAATTGAAGGTGCGCCATTGCCAAATAGGCTGCACCGTCGGTGCGCGATCGTGCAGCTTCGGAGAGCGTTCGCTGCGCCTCGTCGAGCTGATTTAGCGCCAAATGCGCCTTTCCGCGGAGCAGGAGGATCTCGGATTCTATTGCAGATCCGCGGTCGCCGCGCTGGATGTTGCTCAACAGTCTTTCGTACTTGCGGAGGCGCATGTAGGACTTTGCCAAAGGCACAAGGACAAGCGCTTCGTCTGCCCCCTCTCCGCGAGCGCGCGTGAGTTCTTTTTCCGCAGAAGCGTAGTCATCAGTCGCAAGATAAGCTTCGCCCAACAGTAAACGCGCGGGCAGGTTGCTCGGGTTCTTCTGGAGGGCGGTTTTGAGGCGAACTATCGCCCCTGCATAATCGGATTTATCGAATCGGACCCGCGCATCTTCGTAATGCTCTTCCGGCTCCGTTTTTGCCGCGCCAGCTGTATTCGGTAAGATCCATGAGGTCGCGACCACGAAGAAGGCACTAAAAATAATACGAATTAGGGCAGTGGGCCTGTTTCGGATGCGAGTCATCGATCGTCTCGAAACGTGGTTCTTAGGGATATCCTGCAATCGATATGACCATTGTTAATATCGGGTAAACGGCGCGAGCGGCTGATGCGCATAGATATAGCAATTTGAGGCCGATGTCGCACCGCAACGAGGTCATGAGAGATGCCGACCGTTGCGTCAAAAGGGCGCCTCGTCCAAAATCGATCCTCAGTGGACTGTTGTGAGGGACCTGCCAGAATGACCGCTACCGTTACGCTTTTGGGAAAAGGACTTGCCGCTGAGGTTGAGGGTGTTGACCCTCGAATGCCGCTCGCGAGAGAGGATGCTAATGCCATCGAACAGGCATTTCTCAAACACGCGGTGCTGCGGTTTCGCGAACAACCCATGACGGTTCCCAAATTGTCAGCCTTCTCCGCCAATTTTGGTGACTTGCAGCCCCATGTGCAGCGCAAGTTCCAGCATCCCGAAGACCCCAACGTCGTCGTGATGCGTAACTTCGACGAAAACGGCAAGTTCGACCTCGCGGCGGCGTCACGGGGCGCGCTGGAACGGCTACGCGACGGCTGGCATTCCGATTTGTCCTATGACGCCGTGCCGGCGAAGGCGACGCTGTTGCATTCGCTGGAAATTCCGAGCCGGGGCGGCAATACGTGCTTCACCGATACGCATCAAGCCTATCTCGATTTGCCGGGACCGATGAAACAACGCATTAGCGGTCTACGGGCTGAATTTTCCTATGGTGGCAATACGCGTAACAAGCGGACCAATTTGGCGGCGTCATCGCTTGATAAGAAAGGGAAGGAGTCGACGACGGTGACACATCCCGTCATTTGCGTGCATCCGGTGACGCGCAAGCCGGCAATATATGTGAATCCGCTTATCACTGTCCGGATACTGGATGTGCCGGAAGCGGAAAGCGACGAAATCCTGGAAGAACTGTTCGACTGGATCGACAAGCCGGAATACCGCTGGGAGCACGAGTGGCGCATCGGAGATACGCTGATGTGGGAGAATCGAGGCGGTGTCCAGCATTGTGGGCGGCTCGATTATCCCCGTGACGAGCGCCGCCAATTCATCCGCACGACGGTTCGCGGGCAGGCGATCGAAATGCATGTTGCGGCATAACGGGGCGGGCATGATCACGCGAAACGTGAATCGTCGCAGCGCCATGGTGTTCTCGGCGTTGCTGCCGGAAGGTTATGACGACGCGGTTGCCGCCAAGACGGATATCGTCGTGTTCGATCTGGAGGACGGGACCGCGCCGGATCGCAAGGCGGAAGCGCGCGAAACCATTGCGGCGGTATTTGAGAAGGATACGGGCGGTGCACTCTTGCAGTATCTGCGTATCAATCATCCGTGCACGCCCGACGGCGTACGCGATATGGCGGATGTGCTGGATTGGAATTCCCCTCCGGATGGGCTGTTGCTCCCGAAAATGGAATCCGCCGAGGAAGTGCAGCAGGTTGCGGCGTCGGTTTGTGCAATCCATCCGAAAATCGAATTGATGCCGATCATCGAGTCGCCGCGCGGTCTGGAAAACGTTTATGACATTGCGAACGCGGTGCCGCAGGTTGTCATGTTGCTGCTCGGCAGTGATGATTTGTCCGGTTCGCTTGGTTCGGATCGGTCCTGGGATGCGCTCGCCTATGCACGGGGGCGTGTCGTCGCGGCGGCGGCCGACGCGGGAGTTGAAGCGATGGATGGGGCCTTCTACGACCCGGAGGACGAAGCGGGACTGATCGAAGAGTTGGCGCGTGTCGCGGCAATGGGATTTACGGGCAAGGCGTCTTATCACGCGGGCCAGATACCGCACATCCATGCCGCCTTTACCCCGTCCGCCGAAGAAATCGATGAAGCGAAGCGCATCGTTGAAGCCGCGGCGGCGGACACTATCGGGAGCAGCCGTTTGGACGGTCGGATGATTAACGCCGCAATCGTCAAGCGCGCGCGACGCCTGCTGGCGATCGCGGAGAGGCGAGGTGTCGCCTGAATTTCGTTATACTGGCTTTTCGGTATCCCGGATTTGTGTCCGGTGCATGATGCGCCGCATCGCGGAGGAGAAGGGGCCACGCCGGTGCATGACGCAACGATTGTCCCACATCACGAAATCGCCGACTTGCCATTTGTGATACCAGACGCTTTCTTCCCGCCGGGCAATCGCCCAGATTTCATCAAGCAGTGCGTCCGAATCCGCGCGCGTCATACCCATGACAAAGGTCGCCCGGTGCTCGCCATTCCATTGCCGGCCGAGATAGAGGCATTTCCGGCCGGTTTCCGGATGCGTGCGAACGAGGGGATGAACCGGGCCCGGCGCGTTTTCCAGGTCTGTCAGGTCTGCCTCGCTGAGTCCGAAACGTACCTCACCCTGCAAGGTGTGGGCATCTTCATGTTTGAGCTGCAGCCCATCGACGCGTCTCCTGAGATCGTCCGGCAGTGCCTCCAGCAACGCGTACATGTTCATGTAGCCGGTATTGCCGCTGCCATCGCTGGGGATTTCCCTGGCGTGCAGGGTGCTCGCTTTCGGCGGCAGGACCGTGTGGCAAAGGTCGGTATGCCAATCGACTTCGGTATCGCCGAGGAAACCGATCGGTTTGCCATTTTCCAACACATTGGAGATGACGAAGACTTCCGGGTGTTCCCGGTCAGACTCGGGCTGCCACGCCATATTCGGCCCAAAATCAAGTTCGCCGAAATGTTTGCTGAACCGCACCAGATCGGCATCCTCGAGATGCTGATTCCGCAGTACGACAACGCTATGGTCAAGCCACGCGCGGTGTACGGCGTCGAGCGTCGACGGTGCGAGTTCCGTACTTAGATCAACATCCCGGATTTCAGCACCGATCGTCTCGGAGAGAGGGCGAACGTCTATTGTCGCCGCGTCGTCGTGTGCGCTTTCAACATTCACGGACATGGATCCCTCGCTTTGTCGTTCAATAAGGCCGATCTCCACTCACCTGAATGCGGCGCATCACCCGCCGCGCATTGTGAACGTCGTCGACGGCGATATGTTTCGTGCAACGATTGTCCCAGAACGCCACGGACCCCTTGCGCCACCGGAACCGGCAAGTGAATTCGGGCCGGTGACCCCAGTTCATGAGCCACTCCAGCAGCGGCTTGCTCTCTTCTTCCGTCATGCCTTCGAATCCCACTGTGTAGGAGTGGTTGACGTAGAGGCATTTGCGTCCGGTTTCGGGGTGGGTGCGGACGACGGGATGGGCGGTTTTGGTCTCGATCCAGTCCGGACCGGTGCGCGATTTCGTCGACCGGTTGGCGCTGCTCTCCGCGGCGGCTGGTCCCGCAACCATACGGTCGGAGTTAATAGCTTTGAGGTCCGCCAGCATCGCTTTCATACCATCGGACAGGGCGTCGTAGGCGAGATATTGATTGGCGAACAGCGTGTCGCCGCCATAATCGGGTACTTCAAGAGCGATCAGAATGGCCCCCATAGGCGGTTCGGTGACCATTGCCGTATCGGAATGCCAATCTTCGCCGACAATGCGCGTGTCACCGGGGTTGCGCACAATGGTGACGACGTCCGGATCGTCGGAAATCAGGAAGGGGTGATTGAAAATATCGCCGAAGCGGCGCGCGATGCGTTTGTGCGTTTCTGTATCGAACGCCTGGTCGCGAAAGAAGATCACCCCGTAATCCAGCAAGGCCTGGCGGATCGCCCCAACTTCAGCATCGCTCATGTCGCGGCTCAGATCGGGGCCGTGTAATTCGGCACCTAGCGCACCGGAGGTCGGGTTGACTGTGATTGGATCGGCAAGTGCGCTCATCATGTTCCCTTAAGCTGCGTTCTTGGGGCCGCGCACGAGGCGGCCGGGCAGGGCGCCTGTTTCTTCGCCGCCTATCTGCACCGGCACGCCGGAGACGATCGTCGCGTCGTAACCATCCACCTTCTGAATTAGGCGCCTTCCGCCGCTCGGCAGATCGTGCACGACATGCGGCGCATGCAGGCGCAGCCCGTCATAATCGATGACGTTGATATCCGCCTTGTAGCCGACCCGCAATAACCCCCGGTCGTTCAACCCGATGGCCGCGGCATTGTCATGGCTCAGGCGCCGTATGGCCCAGGGCAGGGTGGTTTTTTCGCCGCGTGTCCGGTCGCGGGTCCAGTGCGTGAGCAAATAGGTGATCGCGCTGGCATCGGAAAGAATACTGACATGCGCGCCGCCATCACCTAGCCCGATGAGTGAGTTCGGATGACTGAACATGTCCTTCACTGTCTCGAGATCACCATAGGTATAATTGCTGAGCGGACGGTAGAGTATGGTCCTCCCATCGTTTTCGAGCAGCATGTCATAGACCAACTCGGCCGGATCGACACCGGTCCGTTCGGCCATGGCGGCGATACTTTTCTCGGGAGCGGGTTCGTAATCGGGCGGATCGCCCAGCGGGAAAATACGATCCCAGCGCGAAACCCGGCCCGCCAGCCGCTCGTCCGGATTGGTTTCCGAGATCAGCTGTTTGCGAAATCCAGGTTGGCGCAGGACCGCGATTTTCTCATCGA
>JAJFJB010000431.1 GCA_021774435.1 Alphaproteobacteria bacterium | reverse complement strand
GATTTCAACAATTTACTCGGTATTATTATTGGTAATCTTGATTTTCTTCTGGAATCAGCGACAACCGACGAGAGACAAAAGAAGCTTATCGGTTCTTCTCTCCGTGCTGCCTTGAATGGGGCTGATTTAACGAGCCGCCTCCTCGCATTTTCACGCACGCAGCAACTCCAACCGGAATTCACAAACCTCACCGCGCAAATCGAGGGGATGAGTGAGCTGCTAGAACGCGTTTTGGAAGAAACGATTTCTCTGAAGACAAATTTGCCCCCGGATATCGGCGACGTCGAGGTTGACCAGGCGCAATTGGAAACTGCGCTTCTTAATCTTGCTGTCAATGCGCGTCATGCGATGCCTGATGGTGGCCGCCTGACGATTGAAGCGAGCAACGTCGTACTCGACGCAGAATACCTGAAGAATTTTCCCGCTCTCTCTCCCGGCGACTATGTGATGATTGCGGTATCGGACACTGGAACCGGCATGTCGGCAGCGACGCTTGATAAAGTATTCGACCCCTTTTTCACGACAAAAGAAATCGGTGAAGGAAGCGGCCTTGGATTAAGTATGGTGCACGGCTTCGTCAACCAATCTGGCGGCTATGTTTCGATCTATAGCGAAGAAGGTGTCGGCACGACGGTAAAATTGTATTTCCCACGCGCTACAGACGTCTGGATCGTTGAACCCAAAGGCCCTGAGCCAAAGGATAGAAAGCTGGGAGACGGGGAGACAATATTAGTTGTCGAAGACGACGATGACTTGCGAGAACTCGCGGTAAAAATTGTTCTCAGCTTGGGGTACAAAGTGCTCGAAGCTGAAGATGGCCCTGCGGCTCTGAGGGTATTGGAGGAAAATAGACAGATCGATCTGCTGTTCTCTGACGTAGTCCTGCCGCATGGCATGAATGGCGCCGAACTTGCGAAGAAGGCGCATAAGAATTGGCCAGACCTCAAAGTATTATTTGCATCGGGGTACACCGGATCTGCGATCGAAGGTAAGGGAATCCTAGAGTCCGGCTTTGAATTGGTGGCGAAACCATACCGGCGAGCCGAATTGGCAGAGCAACTGCAAACAGCATTGAAGCCGACACTTGCAATCGTTGACGAACCTGTATCGAGTAAAAATGTCGGATAAACCCGCCGAAGTTCCTACCCCTCCGCATTGACAGCATGACACGCGCCTAGCTGTCAGCATTAAGGCGGCAATTGCGCCAACTTTGAAAATTCAGTTTGCCGTGCCAGGATAATTACTGCGCAGGCCAGCGCGGTTATTCGAGGAGGATGATTTGCCACTTCAATTCGGTGTTTTCGACCATATCGAACCTGTCGAAGGAATGCCCCTCAAACAGATTTATGATTTGCGCCTTCAACAAATTGAAGCGCTCGATGAGGCGGGGTTCTACGCTTATCATCTGGCGGAACATCACACGCCGGCGGTACACAGTCTTGCGCCGTCGCAGAACGTTTTTCTCGCGGCTGTATCACAACGGACTACGCAACTCCGTTTCGGGCCTTGCGTTTATGTTCTTCCCCTTCACCACCCGCTGCGCTTAATAGAAGAGATCAGTATGCTCGACAACCTGAGTGGCGGCCGGATGGAAATCGGCGTGGGCCGGGGTGGTGTGATGGAAGCTTATTTTTGGGGCCAGGAAGCCGACTCTGAAACTAATTACGAACGATACCAGGAAACGCTGAATATTATTCGAGAAGGATTGAATACGGATTCGCTCACCTATGAGGGCCGGTTTCATAGTTTCGATGATCTGCCCATGCGCCTGCAGCCAATCCAACGCCCCTATCCGCCAATGTGGTACATGCGCAATGCGGAAAGCGCCGCGCTGGAAGGGATGAATACGGTCATCGTCGGCACGTTGGACAGCCTGCGCAAGGAAGTTGTGCATTACAAAAGAGTATGGGCGGAAACGCATGGCGAGGGCGCGTTGACTGTGCAGGGGCAGGAACCAAAAATTGGCCTCGTAGTGCACATGGTCGTCGCGGATACGGACGAAGAAGCAATTGCGATCGCCAAACCTGCCTGGGATAAATATCGCTGGAATCTTGCCGCCCCCCGGCGTCTGGAAGCTGAAAAACGCGGTCTGACGCAATTTCAGTCAGCCTCCGATGGATCTTCCGGGTTTACCGGAGTTCGTCCCTCTCACCTGCCCGCCCGTGAAACACGGAAGGACATAGAAGCGGAACTCGAACGCTTCGATACACAGGCTAATCGGGAAGATCCGACCCGTCTCGGCGGTGTCGCGCTTGCCGGGTCACCTGACTCTGTGAAACGCTACATGGCGGAATATGAGGAAACCGGTGCGAACTATTTCGTCTGTTCATTCCAATGGGGTGACCTGTCGCATGAAACGGCGATGCGTTCCATCGAACTGTTCCGCGATGAAGTTCTACCAGACCAGGTTGCCCAGGCGGCGGACTTAAGTAATAGGCGAACTTGCTCATGTGGCGGAACGGCTTAAAATACGACTCTCGTAACGAAATCGAGGGCGTACGTCATGACTCTGGAATCCCCAATTTGGCCATCTCAACTGGACCATCTGCGTCTGAATTCTGACGATCCGGCGATGTTGGCGGATTTTTACGCCACCACATTTGGATTTCATCAGACGTCATTGGCGGACGATACGTATCTGTTGCAAGGCCCAGGCCGGCGGCTGATCGTCGGCGCAGGCGCTCCCGGAGAGCGCCCCTATCATGGATACAGGGTTCAAAACCGCCGTCAATTGGAAGACGTTCGAGATTTCATACAGGGTCTGGGATTGAATACGGAGCCGTCGCCGTCGACAATATTCGAACCCGACGCAGTGGCGGTCAGGGATCCGGATGGCTGGCTCAGCGTCTTTGGCCTTCCCCGTGGCGACCTGCCGTCACAAAAGCCGAACAACACGCCCTCAGCAGTAAAACTATCTGGCAAATTGCAACATGTCGTCGTTGCTACCAACAATCTCACGCCAATGATGCAATTCTACGAAGATGTTTTGGGATACGTTGCCTCGGATTTTTGCAGCGCCGATGTGGACGATCCGGATACGAAACAGGTAGCGTTCTATCGCTCCGACCCAGAACACCATAGTTTTGCGGTTTTTAGCGCTTCTGAAGTCCGCAGCGACCACCATGCCTATGAAGTGGACAGTTGGAACGACATCCGCGATTGGGCGGATCACATGTCGTCCTTGCAAATCAAGCTTTGGTGGGGACCGGGCCGCCATGGGCCTGGCAACAATCTGTTTTTCATGATTCTGGATCCGCACGGCAACCAGGTCGAAATTTCCGCCGAACTGGAAAATATGCCGCGCGAAATGGCCGCCCGTGTCTGGCCGCTTGAAGAACGCAGTCTAAACCTATGGGGACCCGGCTGGATCCGCGACTAGGGCTGTATAGGCCGATCAGTTCTCGGACATGACCTGATCGCGGGCGACCGCCAATAGACGGTCCATTTCCTTGCGCACCAAATGCTCTGAAGTTTCCAGGCCCTTACCTTCCAGGTCGCCCAGAACTTTGCGCAGGACATCGTCGTCTCCCGGTTCGTCAAAGTCTGACTTAACGACCTCTTTCGCATAGGCTTCTGTTGCGTCAGCGTCGAGCGATAGAAGGCCAGCGGCCCATTGGCCCAATAGCTTGTTGCGCCGTGCGGCAATCTTGAATTTCAGTTCTTCTTCACGTTTGAAGTTGCTTTCAAATGCCTTTTGGCGATCTTTGAACTGCGACATAGCGCCGTTTTCCTTATCCCTGAGCGCGATCCGCGCGATTGTTATATTTTAGTATAGTCAATTTGAGCCCGTTCTTGAATGGCAAATTACTCACATTTTTCCGCCATGCAATGGTACAGCCCGTTCAAACATGATATCGACATCACTAAATGTGTACCGTTGTCATCCTCCGCAGACCTGAAAACGCTTGGCCTCTTCTCATGGCAGCAAACCGCGATGAGATGCTGGACCGGGCTTGTCATGGACCGGCGCGCCATTGGGAAGACCGTCCTGAAGTCGTTGCCGGCATCGATATTCTATCCGGCGGCAGTTGGCTGGGAATGAATGATCATGGCGTCGTCTCGGCGGTCTTGAATCGGACCGGATCGTTGGGCCCGCTTGCCGACAAGCGGAGCCGTGGCGAATTGGTTTTGGAAGCGCTGGATCATGCGGATGCGCAAGACGCCGTGCAGGCGCTTGCCGATGTCGATCCGAATGCCTACAGAACCTTCAATTTGGTTATTGCGGACAACCGCGATGCTTACTGGATTGCCGCCCGAAGCGGTGCTTCCCATGTCGTCGTGGAAGCAATCCCGGAGGGTTTGTCGATATTTACGTCGGCGGACCGAAACAATCCTGAAAAACCACGCGTCGCCGCCTATATGCCGCTGTTTGAAGGGGCTGCACCTCCAGACCCTGAGACCGGTGACTGGTCCGATTGGACGCAGCTTATGGCGGACCGTACCGGAGCGGCCTTCGACGAACCGATGTGTATCGTCAGCGATTACGGATATGGTACGGTTTCAAGCTCGCTTATCGCCTTGTCTCAGCCAGCGCCAAAGGTAAGGCCGTATTGGCAGTTCGCCGCGGGTCGACCGGATATTACGGAATATAAGCCGATCGACCTTTCTCTGCACACGCACGCCGACTTGGAAAGCAGCGCCGACTGAAGCGGTCGCTATCCGCGAACGCTTTCCAGTCCTTGCCAATCAAATTCAACGCCATGTCCAGGCCGTTCCGGCGCAGTCGCGTAGCCTTCAACGACCGGCAGCGGTTCAGCGATATAGTTGTCGAGACCAAATCCATGCGCCTCGAGATAGGAAGCATTTGGAATTGCGCCGAGCAAATGAACGTGCAGTTCGTGAACGCCGTGCGAAGTTACCGGCAAATTCCTTGCTTCGGCCAAGGCCGCGACCTTCATCCATACCGTGATGCCGCCACAATTCGAGACATCGGGCTCCGGATAGCTGACGCCGTTTGCGGCTATCAAGTGCTCGAACTCATGGATGGAGTGTAAATTCTCGCCTGCTGCGATCGGCACGCCGCCTTCGGATAGAATACGGGTATGGCCGGCGAAATCGTCGGGTATAGTCGGCTCTTCGAGCCAAACGAGGTCGAACTCGCGAAGTGCACGGGCGGCGCGCACGGCTTGATCGACTGTCCATCCCATATTGGCGTCAACCATGAGGGGAAATCCATCGCCTAAATGTTTCCGCATCGCGGCGACGCGCGCAATATCTTCGCTTGTCTGCTCGCGGCCTACCTTCATTTTGATCGCCCGGAAGCCCTTTTCGAGATTGCCATCGGTCTGGCGTAGCAGTGCATCGAGGGTGAAGTAGAGATCGATCCCGCCGGCATAGGCTTTCACTTTCGGATCGGCACCGCCCAACAGACGCCAAAGCGGCTGCCCGGCGCATTTCGCCTTTAGATCCCAAAGCGCAATATCGATCGCCGAAAGCGCATGGATCGCCAGGCCCCCTCGCCCGACATAATGGATGCGCCACCACAACATCTTCCAGATGGCCTCCACCCGTTCCGCCTCCAGTCCAACGAGATCCGGCGCCATGTCGTTGGCGATCAGGGATTGCACCGCCGAACCGCCTCGGCCGACCGTATAGGTGTAGCCTACGCCTTCCATACCGTCATCGTCTGTCACGCGAACGGTGATAAGTTCGAACGCGGGTATTTCACCATGTGTCGAGTCGGACAGTACGACGGGCAGCGGAATTTTGTAGTGATCGGCCTGAACAGTTGCGATTGGCATGAAAATCTCCGAATTATTCAGCGTTATACTCGCACCGACGAAATGTTGGGTCATTGGCAAAGTGCGGATTTTTCGAACTAATTCATCGCGCGGTTTTGCTGTGAATTCCATAGGAGAAGTTCATGGAGCTTTATGCTGTTCGGATATTTGTCCGCAATTGGTCTGGTGCCTGCACTTTTTATGGGACGACGCTTGGTTTGAAAGAGCGCTTCAGGAACGATGAGATCGGCTGGGCAGAATATGACGTCGGAGGTCCGTGTATCGGCCTTGAGCGCGTTCAGCCGGGTGATTCCGAAGGCGAAGCGTTGGTCGGAAGGTTTGTTGGCGTTTCACTCCGTGTCGAAGATATCGACGAGACCTATGACCTATTGAATAAACAGGGTGTTACAATCGTGGCGCCGCCGGAAAAGCAGGATTGGGGTGGGTCGCTGGCGCAATTCGAGGATCCGGACGGTAATATTCTGACGTTGTTGGGCTAAGCATGGGGCAAGCCGGAGCCTTACTCATCATCAATCCTATCGGAACCGGCCCCCAATTTTCGCGATTCCTCTGTCGCAGGCGCATAGGTCCGATGTGCGAAATTTTCGAGCCGCTCCCATATTGAAGCGTCGATCATGGGGCGTACGGGTTTGGAGAAAGACCATGGCCTATCGCCAACTTTCGATACCTTGCAATGAACGAACGGTGCGACATCGACCAGAACGGCTTGGTTATCACCATCCACCCAAAATCCGCCTTGCGGTGAAACCGATAGAACGACGCCAGGCCAGGAAAGCTCGACGGGCATTCCAATATCTTTTGCACAATTCTCCATATAAGGCACCAGCAACAAAGGAAACGACGTCGATCCAAGTTCGAATGCACGCTTGGTCGAAAGCACTGCTGAACAATCCGAAATCGCCGCACCGGCGATCAACGGGCAAATCCGTCCTGCCCGAGAAACCCAAGACCCTTTCGTCGTCAGGGGGGCTATTTCCTCGTAATCGCGGCCGTCGTTGAGTTCCAGAAGATCCAACAACAGTTCCGGACCAGGCAATCCGTGGGAAGCCAGCCAGCGCGCCGTCTTGCCCGCTTCTTCCGCTATACCCCAGGCCATTCCGGCCCCGCGCGCAGCCTTCTTCGAAATTGCTTCGATTTCATTCAGCGCAAAGGACATTACGCCGTCTTGGGCAAAGGTGGATACGACCAGTCGTCGAAATTAACTTCTGACAACTCATCCGGGAACGGCGCATTCCGAAACATGTTGATCCTAACCCAGCGGTCGGACCGTGGATCGAAATGGGTCGCGCCGAAAAAGGATAGTTTACAGCGCAGTAGGTCGATGGGAAGCATCTCTGCTGCGATTGTGTTATCGCGTATTTCTGCATAGGGCAGACGCCCTGCAATCTGGGCTCGGCGGGCGATGTGCCGGTGCTCGGGGTACTGCAGTAGGAACGCGGCGACACTCTCCTCGCCCGTCCATGACAAGATATCGCGGTACATTAGGGCGGCATCGCGTCCCGGTGAAAGTGGCTGTTCGTAGGCTTCGATAGGCTCCTCGAACCGTTCGCCAAGCCTCGGCTCCAGCTTTTCCTCCGAGACGTACCAGGCCCGGGCGCAGTTGTCCGGTTTACTCCAGTCGATTTCCAACGCGAACGCGTAAACGTCTTCAATGATATCCGTGAGCTGCTTAAGGGACATTGCCCCATCGATAGCGAATTCCGCGTTTTCGTCCACACTCATATGGTCGGCAAGCTCATCGACGCTATCGCTATGGTGTTCGAGCAGCAACGACACCAACTGTTCCAGTCCTTCGAGGGCCAAGTTCGCTTCGCCCCACCGGTAGAGCTGGTCCCATGGTTCCGTTTCTGCCACGAAATCAGAAGCGATATAGGCGTCCAATTTCCTTAAATCGCTGGTGAGCTGTGCTACTTTTTTTAACTGAAGATTATGCGCGGTCTGCCACAAATCGGCATTGATCCTGGTGCGCGCGACCAGTGTTCGGAACGTGGCAATTTCGGTGTCAGTGCAATGCCGTTTCGCGCGGACTCTCGCTAATGCGGTTTCTCGACAATTAATCCAATTGTTGAAAAGAGCGGGGTGATTGACGATGAAGGGCGCAAGCCCCAATCCGGTCGAATTTCCAACTCCTAACCGCCGACGAAGTTCAGGCACGATCTGCACCGCAGCATCAGGCGCGCGGGCTCGGGCCATTTTTTCGACCAGGTCGAGTGAAAACGCGCGTATCAGGTAAACGGTCAACATTTCGGCTTGAAACGGCGCAGAGAATTCCGGGCGGTCCGAAATCGCTTCCCGGTCGACGACGCCGAATTTGCCCGAACCATATACGGCGGTTGTGCGCATCAGATACCCAACCGATTCAATCATGCCTCGGTCGGGCTGCTGTCCCGAGGCCAGTCTGTCGACCACATGCTCGAAGAGACGGACCGACCGGTTCGCGCGCGACAACGTGATTTCGCTCTCGCTGACGCGGCCCGCTTCCTGTTTGGGGACGTTATTCGACAGGCGAGCGATATCCTCGCTATCTGGCAGGCCGTCGTATAACGCAAAGGTAGCGTCCCAGGCTGTTGCAATCACACGGTCCGAGCGCTGGTCCGGTGGCAAATTGTGGCCAAAGCAGACCAGGCTATAGGTTCTTTCAGGGCCATGAGCGGTATAAACCGCAACACCGACACCGCGCTCGTCGATATCGAAAACGGGCCGTTTGAACTGCCAACGATCACGCCACGCCCGGCGCAAAAGAATTCGCATGAATGACAAACGGCTTTGATGAAACGACCCAAGTCTCGCCAGGCGCATGACTGTTTCCGGTGTCCTTAGAGGCATTTCCGGGCCAGTGACGGTGTTCACTTCCTTCAGCATTCACTCTTTCTTGGTTCAATTGCGAAAACTCAGCTTATCGAAGGTAAATACACTATCAAGACGAATT
>JAJFJB010000044.1 GCA_021774435.1 Alphaproteobacteria bacterium | reverse complement strand
TATTTCTCCTTCACAGCGTCCCTCAGCGCCTCGGCATCGACGACGGTATCCGCGGTCACAATGTCACTCATTTCTTTTCTCCTACTTGATTAGGCAAGCTATTCCGACATCCGTTACATCAGCGTGATGGCGCCACTGTCCTTGAATTGCAGGACCTGCGGCACGCCGGCGATCTCGGCGCCGTCGATCAAATCGCTGTCTTGAAGGCCGCGTGCGGCCGCGCATGCCGGGCAAACCCAAAGCCGGCCGCCATTTTCCATCAAAGAATCACGGAAAACGACCAGCGGTTTATAGCCCGGCGCTTCAATGCCTTTCGCGCCGTCGCGGGTCGCCAGATCGATCGCACCGCTGGTGAGAAACATCGCAGTTTCCTTGTTGATGGCAGCGGCAGCGCTGGCGGCAATAAAAGCGACGGTCGCCCGCTCCGGATCATCCTGGCCTGCCGTGCAGTTGATCAATACCTTGCTGTTCATTGTTTTTCCCCCACTTCGTTGAATTATCAACTATTTTGTGCCTGACCAACTTTCCGGCACAGGTTAATCGTTGCTTGTTGTTGAGTAGAATAGCCACGAACCGTCACAGCACCGTCAGATTGCACCGGGCCCTAGCGTTAAAAGTCCGTGAAACCGTCGGCATCGACCGTTAAACTTTTTCGACAATGAGGTTTTCAGCAATGCACGCTTTCGCATGACGATGCAGAATACAGAACGGCTCGCAGTCAAACTGTTGGGTCCGCTTCGCGTTTCGAACGCGACTGGCGTGGATTACGCGGTTGCGGGCCGTAAACCGCAGGCCGTGCTTGCCTATTTGGCGTTTCACGCAGGACAACGGGTGCCTCGAGAAACGCTGGCGACCCTGTTGTGGGGCGACCGCTTCGATTCGCAAGCCCGTCAAAGCCTGCGCGAATGTCTGTCCAGGCTGCGCAGAACGTTGGGCGATGACGCTGCAGAGATATTGCTGGCGGACAGGGACAATGTCACCCTTGATACAGCACATTTGGATGTTGATACCCGGACATTCGAAGAACTCGCCGCCAACGGCGTCTCTGATTCTCTCGGTCAAGCTGCAGACCTTTATTCGGGTGATTTGTTGCACGGGTTCGCAACAAGGGAACCCGGGTTCGACGACTGGCTCGACGGCGAACGCCGCCGGCTAAACGATTTGGCCTGTAGTGTACTTGTCCGGCTTTCGGCGCAGCAAGAATCCGAACAGTCCGATGACGCGGCTCTCGACACCGCCTTGCGACTGACGGCGCTAGACCCCGCGTGCGAGGAAGCGCACCGGACGATCATGCGTATCCACGCGCGCCATAACCGGCAAGGCGACGCGATGCGTCAATACCGGGCCTGCACCGACGCCTTGCGCGGCGTCCTTGACGTCGAACCGGAAGCTGAAACCCAGCGACTGGCTGAAGAAATTCGAGCCGCCAATTCAACCAACGCCGTCGCAGGCGCTAACGCGAGCGTGAAAACGGAAACGATTGTGCAGGGCCGAAAGCTGAAGATTGCGGTATTGCCCTTCAGCGGTCTGACCGGCGAAAGCGAACAGGACTACTTCGTCAATGGTATCAACGAAGACATCGTGACCGCCTTGACCAGGAACCGGTGGCTGTCGGTGATGGGCCACAACACCACCATGGTGCTGCAGGGCCGGTATGAAGACATGCTGATCGCGGCGCGCGACTTCGGCGTCGACTATGTGGTGAATGGCAGCGTCCGCAAGGCCAGCAACCGGGTCAGGATAACCGCGCAGTTGATCGAGGCGAACAGCGGCGAACATATCTGGGCGGAACGTTACGACCGCGATCTGAAGGATATTTTCGGGCTACAGGACGAGATAACCTACACCATCACCGCAACCATAGAACCGGAATTGGCCGCCAATGAGGGCCGGCGTGCCCGGCAAAAAGCGACCGAGAATCTCGATGCCTGGGACTGTTACCATCTTGGCCTCATGCATATGTACAAGTTCACCAAGGGCGACAATGCAACCGCGCAAGCGCTCTTCAAGCGGGCCCTCGACATCGATCCCGAATTCGCACTCGCCTATGCCAGGCTGTCCTATGCCAAGGTGATGAGCGTCGTCTATTTCGAAACCGATGCAGCTGACGGGCTCCTCGACGAAGCCCTGTCATTGGCCGAACAGGCGACGAAATTGGATGACCTCGATGCGGTGGCGCAATTCTCGCTCGGACGCGTTCATCTCATTCGCGGCGAATTCGATCACTCCATCGCGGCGTTTGAAACCGCTCTGGATCTCAACCCGTGTCTCGCTCATATCCATTGTGGCCTTGGTGACACGCTGGCCTATCGGGGCGACCCCAGCGACTCGATAGGCCATTTTGAAGAAGCGGTCCGGCTCAGCCCCCACGACCCTTACCGCTGGGCCTTCTTAATGTACGGCGCAATGGCCTATCTGTTCCTGCATCGGCACGAGGAAGCAGCGCAATGGGCCAACGCCGCGTCGCGCGTGCCCAACTCGCATTACTGGGCGACAGCGGTGCTCGTGGCGGCATTGGGGCATCTTGGCCGCGCGGATGAAGCCCGTGCGGCGCGCGCCAAACTCTTGGCGGATAACCCCGACTTCACCTGCAGCTTTGCACGCCAGTGGCTGTTCTACATCCGCGACCCGGACCAGATCGGCCATTACGTCGAAGGCTTAAAACTAGCCGGTATTCCCGACTAGTGTCCTGATCGCCGTACTGGTGACACGGTATCGGGCACGCTCGCGCCGACGATATCGGCGAGCTTTTCCAATAATGCCCGGCGTGGGAAGGATTTGCGGTAGGCGATACGCACCGCGCGATGCGCCTTACGTGATTTTTCCTTGCGCATGACGATGCCGGAATCCGTCACCCAGGACCCACGCAGGCTGAGAGCCGGTACCAAGGTCACCCCGGCGCCCGCGCCCACAAGCGCCAGAATCGTCATGAGACTGGTGTGTTGCGTGCTGATCTTAGGGCCCGTGCGGAAGGCGTCGGCACAGAACGACACCACCTGATCGCTCAGGCAATGACCGTCTTCCAGCAACAGTAATTCCTCAGCCGCGATGTCCTTCAGTGCAACCTCATCCTGGGCCGCCAGCGCGTGATCACGCGGCAAGGCGATCCAGAAAGGTTCGTCGAACAGGGGAATTTCGGCAAGGCGACGGTCGGTAACGTCCGTCGCCGTAATCGCCGCGTCGATCTGCCCGTCCAGCAACTGCCTTTCGAGAATTTCCGTCATGTCCTCCGACAGACCAAGATCGACCTTCGGCAAGCCATGCCGCAGCGACGGCAGCAATGTCGGCGTCAGGTAGGGGCCGATGGTCGGGATCATGCCGAGCCGCAGCGGTCCCGATAGCGGGTCGAGGCTCGCCTTCGCTGTTTCCGTGATGAGATCGGCGGCGGCAAGAAGCGCTCTCGCTTGTGAGACGATCTCCTCGCCAATTGGCGTAATCCGCACGCTGCGCTTGGTCCGCTCAAACAAAGTGACGCCAAGCTCTTCCTCCAATTTGCGGATTTGCGCGCTGAGGGTCGGCTGTCCGACGAAGCAGGCTTCCGCGGCGCGTCCGAAATGCCGGTGTTCTGCCAGGGCGACGGCGTATTTAAGGTCCCGGATATTCACATTAATCGTTTATATCGATTTAAATCATAAAAACAATCGATTTAGAGAGTTTGTCGAAATCCGTCACATTGCCGTCACCAGAGACAACCAACCGATGGAGACCCACGATGGAGACCAGGATGAAGACGATGACCACCAGCGGCGGCGCGCCGATCGCCGACAATCAGAACAGCCAGACGGCCGGCACGCGCGGCCCGGTCATGATGCAGGACTACCAGTTGATCGAGAAGCTGGCGCACCAGAACCGCGAACGCATTCCAGAGCGGGTCGTGCACGCGAAAGGCTGGGGTGCTTATGGCACGCTCACCGTCACCGAGGACATCTCGAAATATACCAGGGCGGAAATCTTCTCGAAGGTCGGCAAGCAGACGCCCCTCCTCACGCGCTTTTCCACGGTCGCCGGCGAACTCGGCGCGGCCGATGCCGAGCGCGACGTGCGCGGCTTCGCGATCAAATTCTACACCGAGGAAGGCAATTGGGATCTGGTAGGCAACAACACACCGGTCTTCTTCATCCGCGATCCGCTGAAATTCCCCGACTTCATCCGCACCCAGAAACGCCACCCGAAAACCAACCTGCGCTCGACGACGGCCATGTGGGATTTCTGGTCCCTCTCTCCGGAAAGTCTGCACCAGATCACGATCCTGATGTCGGACCGCGGGCTGCCGCAAACCCCGATGCAGATGAACGGCTACGGCTCGCACACCTTCAGCTTCTATAACAAGGACGGCGAACGCTTCTGGGTGAAGTTCCACTTCAAGACCCAGCAGGGCCACGCGCACTACACCAACGAGGAAGGTGCCGAGATTATCGGGCAGTCCCGAGAGACCTATCAGGAAGAACTGTTCGGCACCATCGAGCGCGGCGACTTCCCGAAATGGACCCTGTATGTCCAGATCATGCCGGAAGCCGACGCAGGCAAGACCTCATATGATCCGTTCGATCTGACCAAGGTGTGGCCGCACTCGGAATTCCCGCTGATCAAGGTCGGCGAGATGGAGCTGAACCGCAACGCGGATAACTATTTCGCCGAGATCGAGCAGGCCGCGTTCAGCCCCTCGAATGTGGTGCCGGGGATCGGCTTCAGCCCGGACAAGGTCCTGCAAGGCCGCCTGTTCGCCTATGCCGACGCGCACCGCTACCGGATCGGCACGCACTACGAAGCCCTGCCGGTGAACGCGCCGAAATGCCCGGTGCATCACTACCACAAGGACGGTTCGATGCGCTTCTTCCAGAACGACACCGGCAACCCCGACGCCTATTACGAGCCCAACAGCGTTGGCGGGCCGAGCCAGGATGAAAGTTACCGCGAACCGTCCTTGAAGACGACGGGTATTATAAACCGGTATGATCACCGTGACGGCAATGACGACTACGTCCAGCCCCGCGCCCTGTTCAATCTCTTCGATACCGGGCAGAAAGCCCGCTTGTTCTCGAACATCGCCGCGGCGATGGGTGGTGTCCCGGACGAAATCGTCCAACGCCAGCTGGTGCATTTCGAAAAGATCCACCCCGACTATGCACGAGGTGTCGCGGACGCCCTCGGCCTGACCGCACTCGCCAAGGGCGCTTGATCTAACTCAAGGCAACGGCACCGGAAATACGGTTAAATGGTTTCCGGTGCCGTTTGCTTAGCTAAGCAGTAAGACCAAAATGCAAATACTTTCTCCCCACAAAAATCTTATGCTCCGCATAGCGGGCTACGTATTTTTCGCGATCGGCTTCGTCGGCATACTGTTACCTCTTTTGCCCACGACGATTTTCTGGATCGTTGCGGCCGTGTGCTTCGCAAGAAGTACGCCGCATATGTATCAACGCATCCTGGCCTGGCCCGGATTTGGCCCTGCAATCGACGCCTATCTCACCCACGGAGTGATCGCACCGCGCGGCAAAGCCTTTGCCCTTGGCGGCATGGCGCTCGGTGCGTTTATTGTGACCATCAGCCCAATGCCCGTATCAGCGATCGCGTTCACATTGGCCGCTATGGCGCTGGCCGCCGCCTATGTCGCGACACGGCCGAGGGCACCCCGGGTGATTACAATAGGTTAAAGTGCCGGTTCAACGCGCCCGGTAGACAGCCGATACCCTTGCCCATACACTAATTTACACGCTTTACCCTGGGTGGGGGACATGGTTGAGCAGAGTGAACAGCGTCGGCTGGCGGCGATATTCGCGGCCGACATGGTGGGGTATTCGCGGCTCATGGAGGCCGACGAGCGTGGAACGATTGCGCGCCAGAAAACCCACCGCACCGAACTGATTGACCCCAAAATCGCAGAGCATCACGGTCGTATCGTGAAAACGACGGGCGACGGCATGCTGGTCGAATTCGCCAGCGTCGTCGACGCCGTGGAATGCGCGGTGGCCATCCAGCAGGCGATGGTCGCCCGCGAGGCCGACCAGCCCGACGACCGCAGTATCCAGTACCGCATCGGCATCAATCTCGGCGACATCGTCATCGAGGGCGACGACATCTTCGGCGACGGCGTCAATATCGCCGCCCGCCTGGAAGGGCT
>JAJFJB010000430.1 GCA_021774435.1 Alphaproteobacteria bacterium | reverse complement strand
GTCTTGTCCGGTCTCACAGCCCAATTGACTGATGTGTCAACGGGCCCGTTGCGATCCAGATTGAATTGAATGCTGATCTTACGATGTGAAAGGCGACTTATATTTTAGCCACCGATACGTCACGCGAGTTGGCCGCGTCTTGCGAGCCTACGCCTGACGACTCGCCTGGATTGGCGGTCTGTGAAGCGGTGCAACCAATCTGCTCGATTGCCGGTCAACATGATGTTTCAGCGCGTTGGAACACGCGACAGGAGGCTGGTTGCCAAGCCCGATTAATATCATTGCGCTGGCATGACAATTTGAGCCCGCGCAATGCCGGCTATCGCTGTCATGATCGGCAGACGAATGTTTCGACAACGGCGCGCTTTGGATATTAACCGAAGCCACTTCAACCGTCACGTTTTCAGCGGTCTGATGTGCGTTTGCAACCGATAAATATCCCGAGAAGCCCCACATGACAGCAATGGCGGCAACGACGCGGAATATCTTAAGACACCGGCTACGTAATAACATAAAGCGAAAATAGGCATTCCTGTGACTGGAAGGTCAATAGGCGCAGTCTGAATTAAATTGAGATTCAAACTTTCGGCATGATCTTATCCGCGAGAATATCGAACTGGCGAGTTTGCTCATCCGCGTCAGTGCCGGGATAACGAAAAATTATCGAGCGATATCCGTAATCCTGAAACCGCTTGATGTCGTCGATGATGGTCTCCACGGAGCCGGTCCCGAGCTTGCGGCCGCCATGCACCCCTTCCTCTTCTTCCCCGATCGAGATGAAGAGCTTGTGGCAGAGCCACAGGTCGCTGAGGTGCCGTCCGCGGTCTTCGCAAAGACGGCCAAGCCGCTCAAGCCGTTCGGGAATCCGGTCGGGATCGAGCGAGACCGACATCCAGCCGTCCCCCAGTTCAGCGACACGGCGCAGGGCCCGGTTCGAAATACCGCCGATCAGAATTGGTGGATGCGGCCGCTGCACCGATGGCGGATAGCAATGCACCGGATCGAAGCGGTAATGCTCGCCCTCGTAAGAGACTTTCCCGCCTCCGGAAACGGCCTTGAAGATTTCCAAATACTCATCCGTGACCGGGCCGCGTTCGGCAAAATCGGCAGTCTGCAGCGCGGTGAACTCCTCCTCCAGCCAGCCACTGCCCGCACCCAGCACGACACGACCGCCGGAAAACACATCCAGGGTTGCGAGCATGCGTGCCAACACGACCGGATTGCGGTACGGCATGACCAGCACCGATGTGCCAATCTTTACGGTCCTGGTCGCACCCGCCAGCACGCCCATGGTCGCAATCGGTTCCAGCAGCGGTTCGGTTTCCGGCGAGGGAAAATCGCCCGTGGGGCTATAGGGGTATTTCGAGTCGATTGTCGCGGGGAACACCACATGATCGGCGAGCCAGATGGAGTGATAGGCGCGCTCCTCGGCAAATTTCGCGAGATTCAGCACATTTTCCGGCGTTGCCAAGCTGCCATATATGCCGACATCGATTCCGATTTCCATGTTCCCGCCCATTGGTATCCCTTTCGCCATTTGGCCCTATCGCCCTCGCCACAGTATAGTCGCGCAGTGCCTTGGCGCACTATCGACACCCTTCAAGATATCAAAGGCCCGACATGCTCATCTCGACCGATACCGAAACCGCGAAACAAACCGAAGCGACCTATATCGTCGACGATCAACCCTACAAGGGATGGGAATATATCGGGTCGGCGCCAAAACCGGGCACACCCGGCTATGGCCAAGACGTGGCCGGCGAGGATGCCCCGCAGGCCTATCTGGTCATCCAGCCACCGAATTCCGTCACGCGTCCGCACTTTCATCAAACCAACCAGTTCCAGGTTTTCGTCGATGGCGGCGGCACGGTCGGCAAATTGCGCGTCGATCCCCTAACCATCCAATATGCCGGCGGCAATACGCCCTACGGCCCCATCGTCGCGGAGAATAACGGCGTGCATTATTTCACCCTGCGCCAATCCTGGGATTCGGGGGCGAAATATCTGCCCGCCAACCGGGATCTCCTGGTCAAGGGCCAGCAACGTCAGGTCGTCGGCGTCAAAACCACCGGAAGCGAGGCAAAGGCTGAAACGCTGATCGAACCGACCGAAGATGGCTTGTTCGCGCAATGCATCGCGCTCGAACCGGGCGCGAAAAGCACGCTACCGGACGCCGCGGAAGGCGGCGGACAATATCATGTCGTGGTGTCCGGGTCGCTGCAGAGAGACGGCAAATCCTTGCCACCGCTGTCTATCGAATTTGCCTCAAGCGACGAGGGCGAGGTCGAAGTCGAAGCAGGTCCTGACGGACTGGAGCTTCTGCTCGCGCGCTTCCCGAAGCTTTAAGCCCGCACAGCGTTACCGGTTCGTCGTCGCCGGCTCGAAAGCCCCCGCGCGTTCGTCCGGGAAGGTCGGCGCCAGTTCGCTCGCCGCTTCGCCAGCGATCCGCGTCGCCTGCATGACACGGGATTCGCTGAAATCATAGGGCCGCGCCCGGTGCATGGCGCAGCGATTGTCCCAAATGATCAAGTCGCCCGGCGTCCAGTGGTGCGTGTAGATCCGCGGCGGCTGACACGCAAATTCGATGAGCTCATCGACGAGCGCCACCGCCTCGTCATCTTCCATACCCGGAATGCGGTAGATATGCCGGCCGATACAAAGCGCCTTGCGCCCGGTCACAGGATGCGTCTTCACCAGCGGACGTAGCGGCGCGCCTTTCGTGTGATAGCCGTACCCTGAGCCAGATTCGACGATATGCCCGATCTTGGCCTGCGAGGCATAGAGGGAATGAAAGGCGGACAAGCCCTGAATTCGCTTTTTCTTTGCCTTGCTGAGCGCATCATAAGCGGCCCGCATATCGGCGATCTCCGTCTCGCCGCCTTCGGACGGCACGACTTTGGCCGACAGCACGCCGGCCTTCGCGGCAATCGGCATATAGGTGCTGTCAAGATGCCAGCCCTCATTGCCGCGCAGTGCCTTGAAGCGGAATTCGTCCGGCTTGAACGTCGCCCCCTTCCGTTTCTCATTGGAAATCTTTACGGACTTCGAATTGCCGCGCAGGATTTCAATATCGCCAAAGCGATTGGAGAATGCGACCTGCTCCTTCGCGGATAAGTTCTGATCCGGAAAAATCAGCAGCGCATGCTCCAAAAAGGCTTTTTCAATGAATGCCCATACGGCGTCATCCAGATTGGCGAGATCGACACCCGTGATTGTGGCGCCCAGTGTGGCATCGACGGGCGTGGCGGTTGGCTTCATCAATACGCCTCCTTCAGAGATCCATCGTCATTGCGCAATAGTATGCGAAACGTTTGACTGCAAAGGCAAGTTCGCGCGTTGGTGGGAATCCCTTTTCGTCTGCCGGTGAAACAAGTACAGTCGCCGCCGCTTCGCTCTCCCCGTCAGCCCTGCTGATCCTAGAAAGGTAATTTTTGCATGTTTTATGAGCCGAAAGACGGCCACGGCCTCTCCAAAAATCCGTTCAACAGCCTGGTCGTTCCCCGCCCCATCGGCTGGATCAGCAGTGTCGACAAGGCTGGAAACATTAATCTGGCGCCGTATAGTTTTTTCAATGCCGTGGCCTACAACCCGCCGACGGTCATGTTTTCAGCCGGGCGCGGACAGGTTGAAGATGATGGCAAGAAGGATTCGCTGCGCAATATCATAGAAACCGGCGAGTTCGTGCACAGCGTATCGACATGGGACACGCGGGAGGCCATGAACGAATCATCGGCGACAACCGCGATGGATGTCGATGAAATGGCGATGGCCGGTTTGACGCCCGTCCCCTCGAAACTGGTCAAACCGCCCCGGGTCAAGGAATCGCCGATCCATTTCGAATGCAAGCTGTTGCAGACCGTGGATCTCTCCAACACGACCGGTGGTAACGCCTATACCGTTGTCTTTGGCGAAGTCGTCGGCATCCATATCGAGGACGACTTTATCCGTCCGGATGGCCAGATCGATATTGCCAGGCTGCACCCGATTGGCCGCATGGGTTATCAGGATTACACCGAAGTCACCGGCGACACAGTCTTCACCATGGACCGGCCCGGATTGCGCGACTAGGAACCCCATTGCGAAAGGCACAATGCGATGAACGATCATGTTTTCCGTTACGGTGGCAGTTTCGCCACTGAACGCATTGTGCGGGCCAAGGGATCCTACATCTACGACAGCGCCGGACACGAAATTCTCGATTTCACGTCGGGGCAGATGAGCGGCATCCTTGGGCACGGTCATCCGGAAATCGTCGCCGTCGTGCAGGATATGGCGGCCAATCTGGATCATCTGCATAGCGGATTTCTCTCGGACCCCGCGATTGGCTTCGCCGACGACCTTGCCGCCATGCTGCCCGATGGTCTCGACCGTGTGCTGCCCTTGTCCACGGGTGGCGAGTCGAACGAGGCGGCGCTGCGGATCGCCAAGACCTATACCGGCGGCTTCGAGATCGTGGCCTTCGACCGCGCCTGGCATGGCGTCACTGGGGGTGCTGCTTCGACGACCTATTCCGGTGCCAGGCGTGGCCACGGGCCGACGATGCCCGGCGTACTGACCTTGCCGACACCGCATGCCTACCGCTCGCCCTTCAACCGTGACGGCAATTATGACTGGCGCGCGGAATTCGAGTTCGGCTGGGACATCATCGACCGGCAGAGTACGGGCCATCTGGCGGCGGTCATCGTCGAGCCGATCCTGAGTTCCGGCGGGATCATCGAACTCCCGGAGGGCTATCTCGCAGCGTTGAAGGAAAAAGCGCATGAGCGCGGCATGCTGGTCATCTTCGACGAAGCCCAGACCGGCATGGGACGGACCGGCGATAATTTCGCTTTTCAACGCGACGGCGTCGTCCCCGACATTCTCAATCTCTCGAAGACGCTCGGGGCCGGACTGCCGCTATCGGCAACCATCACATCGAACGAGATCGAGCAGGACTGCAACGACAAGGGCTTCCTCTTCTACACGACCCACGCCGCCGATCCTCTGCCGACAGCGGTCGGCCGCAAGGTCGTTGAAATCGTCCAGCGCGACGGTCTCGCGGAGCAGGCGAAAGTGTTGGGCGACTATCTCAAATCGCTCCTGCTCGACCTACAGCAGCGCCACGCCATTATCGGCGATGTCCGGGGCCGCGGCTTGTTGCTCGGCGTTGAGCTTGTGACCAACCGTCAGACGAAAACCCCTGCACCTGAAATCGGCGGCGCCATTAGTGAACGCTGTCTTGAATTGGGGGCATGCCTCAATATCAGCCGGCGCGGCATGGCCGGTGTCTTCCGGATCGCACCGCCTCTGACAACAAACAAAGATGAGATCGACAAAGCTGTGGGCATCTTTGATCAAGCCCTAACGGAGTGCGGATCGTTCAATTAGGCGTCGCGCGGTCGATGATCGCATCGAAGTCAACCCCAGCCGGCAGCGCACCATAGGCACCCGTCCAGCGCGCACCCAACCGCGATGCACAGAAAGCGTCGGCAACCGCATTGGGGGCATGGCGGACCAAGAGCGCTCCCTGCAGTGTGATCGCCATCAGTTCCGTCACGCGGCGCGCGCGCAACTCCAAATCTTCCGACGCGGCGAGTTCCGCGCTCAGATCCTCAATCGCCTTGTCCAGCGATGCGTTGCCGCCCCGCGCGGCTTCCAACTCTGCCAAGACGGATGGGATCGCTGCTTCTTCCCGATGCATGGCGCGTAGAACATCGAGGCACATGACATTGCCGGAACCTTCCCAAATACTGTTCAACGGCGCTTCACGGTATAGTCGGGGCATGATCGAGTCTTCGATATAGCCAGGACCGCCATGGCACTCCAGCGCCTCCAGGGTATGTCCCGGCGCCCGCTTGCAAACCCAATATTTGGCGACCGCCGTGCCAATGCGCGCCAACGCCGACGCCCCTTCGTCGTTCTCCGCTTCATCCATGGCCCGACCAATTCTTAGCGTCAGCGCCAGAGCCGCCTCCGACTCGATGGCAAGGTCGGCCAATACATTGCGCATCAGCGGCTGTTGCATCAGCATCTTCTGGAATGCCGAGCGGTGCCGCGTATGGTGCAGCGCCTGAATAAATCCTTGGCGCATTAATGCGGCGGAGCTGGCAGCACAATAATAGCGGTTGCCCTGCACCATATCTATGATCGTGCGGATACCCCGCCCCTCATCGCCGACCATGACGCCCCAGGTATCCTGAAGCTCTATTTCGGAAGACGCGTTGGAGCGGTTGCCAAGCTTATCCTTAAGTCTTTGCAAATAGAGCGTGTTGCGTTCGCCGTCGGGTGTCCAGCGCGGCACAAGGAAACAGGACAGGCCGCCCTCGCTATAGGCCAGAGTTAGGAACGAATCCGACATCGGGGCAGAGCAGAAATACTTATGCCCGGTGAGTCTATAGGCCTCCCCCATGCCCGTCGCCGTCCCTATCGGGACAGCCTTCGTCGAATTACTGCGCACGTCCGATCCACCCTGCTTTTCGGTCATGAACATGCCCATGGTGACGCCCTTCTTTTCGAACACCGGGATGTCCCTTGGATCGTAGGTCGTCGATAGAAGCCGAGGTAACCATTCCTCGTTAACCGATGATGTGCCGCGCAATGCCGGTACGACGGCGTAGGTCATCGCCATCGGACACATCACGCCGCCCTCGACCTGACTGAACATGTAGGTCAGCGCCGCGTGCCCAACGTGGGCGCCAGCGCCCGGATTGTTCCAGGCGAAATTCGGCACTTCGTTCTCAATCGCCATCGCCATCAGATCATGATAGGCGGGGTGAAACGCGACTTGGTTGATCCGCATGCCGTAGCGATCAAACGGCTTCATCTCCGGTTCATGCCGATTGGCAAGGTCGGCCTTTTCAAACATTTCCACCGCACCCATGCGTTTGCCAAATAAAGCAAACTTCGCTTCCGCCTTACCGCCGCCCTCGCGCAAAACACATTCACGCAGAACTGCGTCGCCGCCCCATAGATCCTGATCGCCCAGATGCGGCGGCATATTCGTTACATCATGCGTCGGTAGATTGGCGAGCGGCTTGATCGGTATCATGGCGTGTTATCCTCAAGAATACGAACCGGCACAGTATCGCTTTAAGCGGCACAATCCGATAGGCACTATGCGCTAGCGGATCGCGTTCCGAACAAATGATGGAAAGCTCAAATGTTAACCGAAATACAGGCAAAAGACGCGGCAGCGCATATCTGGCAATGTTGGCAGGACGGCCAGGTCATGACGGCGCTTCCGGCCGAATTGCGACCCGTCGACCGTGCCGACGGATACGCCATCCAGGCGCATTACGAAGCGGCCAGTGGACAGCCTCTCTTTGGCTGGAAAATCGCCGCCACCAGCATCGCGGGACAGCAGCATATCGGGGTCGACGGCCCGATCGCGGGACGGTTGCTGCGCGAGCATGTCTTCCAAGATGGAGCAACGCTCACTTTCGGTCACAATCGTCTGGCGGTCGCGGAGCCGGAATTTGCGTTTCGAATGGCGTGCGATCTCCCATCCCGCACTACCGAATACACGCTCGACGAGGTTATGGCGGGGGTCGATACATTGCATACGGCCATCGAGATCCCGGATTCGCGGTTCGATCCCGTCGAGAAGGCCGGCGCCGGCCAACTAATCGCCGATAATGCCTGCACCCATGATTTCGTCCTCGGCCCGGCCATGCCGGCGCGATGGCGCGAGACCGACCTTTCGGCCCACAAGGTCACCATCGGAATCGAAGGCAGGGAGACGCATGACGGCGTCGGCGCCAATGTCCTCGGCAACCCGCGTATTGCCCTCATCTGGATCGCAAATGAGCTATCCCGTTTCGGTGGCGGATTGCAGGCAGGGCAATTCGTCACAACCGGAACTTGCGCGACCCCCATGCCGATCGGGCCTGGC
>JAJFJB010000429.1 GCA_021774435.1 Alphaproteobacteria bacterium | reverse complement strand
GCCGAGATCGAAAGCAACACCATCGAAGTGCACATCAGCCGCCTGCGCAAGAAGTTGGGTAAGGACGTTATCGAGACACAGCGCGGTTTGGGCTATCGGTTGGGCCGGCCATGAAAGGAACTGGAAGCCTGCAAAAGCGGTTGGGGATCGGCCTTGCGGTTGGAGTGACGTTGATGTGGCTGCTCTCCACCATGGGGAGCGCGCTCGTCATCCGCCATGAACTTGATGAAGCGTTTGACAGCAACTTGCAGGAGGCGGCGCAAAGACTGCTTCCGCTCGCAGTCATTGACATTGTCGATCGAGGGCAGAGCGCGCCTGCGCGGATTGTGACCGATCTCGACAATCACGAAGAATATCTCACTTATCTCGTACGCGATGTGTCGGGTGCGGTTTTGCTGAGATCACACGACGTTGAGTCGGCGGTATTCCCTCCTATCCCTTCGCGGGGGTTTCGGGATACGGCGACACACCGCCTCTACGGCGAGGCGGCGATCAGCGGCACCATATATATTGAAGTCGCGGAGCCGCTTGCGCATCGTCGCAAGGCGACCGTCGAAGCAACGGCTGCCCTGCTTATCCCTCTATTCGTTCTTTTACCGGTCAGCCTCATCGGCGTTTGGTGGTTTGTACGGCGCAGCATGAAGCCCGTGCTTGCCTTCAGGGACGAGATAGAGACCCGTGGCGGTTCGGACCTGTCACTGCTCAGCCCGCCTTCCGTACCCGATGAAATCAGCCCCATAGTCAATGCTGTAAACCGGCTCTTGGATCGGCTTCGAAGGACGTTGGAGACGGAACGTAGTTTTACAGCGAACAGTGCTCACGAATTGCGCACGCCGATTGCTGCCACATTGGCACAAACCCAACGTCTGTTGGCTGAATTGCCAGACGGTGCGGCCCGAAACCGCACACGACGGATTGAAGATTCGCTGCGGAACCTCGGCCGTTTGTCGGAAAAGCTCATGCAACTTGCCAAGGCCGAAGGCGGGGGGCTCTTAGGGGAGAAACCGCAGCAGCTTTCCGAAGTTCTAACTCACGTTCTGGATGATTTTTTCAAACGCCACGATGGGAAGAGAATTCAATTGGAAATGACCGAAAACGCTCCTCTCATCTCGCGCATGGATCCAGATGCGTTCGGTATTCTGATGCGAAACCTGATCGAGAACGCGTTTAAGTATGGCGATGAGGGAACGCCTATCAAAGTATCGATTAGCGGCGAAAAGAAAATTCGTGTCGTGAACCATTGTACGGTCGTGCCGCCAGAACGCTTGAGTCAACTAACGGACCGATTTAAGCGAGGCACGTCGGAAGCCTTGGGCTTCGGTCTTGGGCTCGCCATTGCGGAAGCAATTGCGAGCGGCGCTGGTGGCAAACTGCAACTTTTCTCACCGGCCACTGGTCTCGATGACGGTTTTGAGGTTTTAGTCGTATTGCCCTAGCAGTTCACCTTAACAGTCTGCAAAGAAATCAGAGCGGTAAAAAAGGGAGTAGATACAGACGCGTGCTCAGCACTCCTGGCCATTCTGTTAATCAGCAATTTCCATAATATGCGACATGCGGCTTTTGGCCCCTCCCGGGGAAAATGCAGACGTAAACCCACTGAAAGCCGACCCTGGCAGGGTCGTGTCGCCTGTTGAGGGCGAGGCAGAATTCAAACAAAAACGCTGTTGTGACTATTTTTAGTCACAAGACGACATCGAAGCATTCACCGGCCAACGGAACCAATGCGGACATACAGCGCCGCAATCATTTGTCGGTGGAATACGTCCCGGCGCTTTAGGAAGGCACGAAGCGTTTCTTCGGCGGTTTGATCGGTTTCGGGACGCCAAGTTTCTTGTTTGTCTTGGCAACCTTCGACTTGGACTTGGCAAGCGGCATGGCTTTGGTCATGTTGAGCGCCTCGCCCTTGCGCATGCGGCGACGGGCAGCCGCTGAACCGCCAAAGGGCTCCCTGTCGGCTTCGCTGGCAGCGAACTGGACCTCTATCTTGTTGCCGTCCGGATCGAAGACATTGACCTGTATCATGTTGATCTCGGTCAGCGGTCCCACCGTGTAAGGTGTATCGGTGTCGCGCATCTTCTTCTGGAAAGACTTTATGCTGCCGTTCGAACGAAGCGCAAAATGCTCGATCTGGGCTTCCTCGGTCTTGATTTTCTTCGTGGATTCGACCAGATGGACGACCGCCTGCCTGCCGCAATAATGCCAGGCACCACCAATTCCAAAACTCGGACGTTTGCCCCGCGGCAAACCGAGAACGTTTTCATAGAACGCGGACATCTCATCGAGTTTCGCCGTACGGATATTGACGTGATCGAGCCAGAACATTGCCATCTTGTATTCCTCATTATCAGGGATCGCGAATTGTGCTCATTCTGAGCGTGGCCGTTGGCGATTTCAACGAAGAATCGGGTTATCGCAATTTTTGAGTTTAAGGGGCACACCGAGCCAATGCGTAGGAAGGCGATGCGTATCCGCAACGTGGAGGCGCGACTTTCGGAATGGGTCAAAGCCGGCATATAAAGTCGCGACTGATTTTGGCCCGCTTAGGTCCCGAAAGCAGAAGTCCGAAGCCAAACCCTATGATCGGTAAGAATTTCTATGCGTCGTACAGATTGTTGGGACTTGCTGACGGATTGGCATTTATAATTAAACCGCCGCGCGCGGCCTCACCTACCGTCGCGCTCCACGCAGAGAGTGAAGGAGAAGACTCATGGCCGTTCAAACAAAAACCATTGACTACGCTGATGGCGACACCGCGCTCGAAGGCTATTTCGCTTGGGACAATGCCGTCTCCGGCCCTCGCCCTGGTGTTTTGATCGTGCACGCCTGGGCGGGCCGCAGCCCCTTTGAAGAAGAAGCCGCGCGCAAACTTGCTGGACTCGGTTACGCGGGCCTGGCGATGGATGTTTATGGCAAGGGCGTGCTCGGTAGCGACCCAGAGGAAAACACCAAGCTCATGACACCCTTCCTGGAAAACCGTCCGATGCTCCAGAACCGCCTTAAACTCGGCCTTCAAGTCCTCCGCGACGATGCGGATGTCGATGCGAACAAGATTGCCGCGACGGGTTACTGCTTTGGCGGACTGTGCGTCCTGGATCTCGCCCGTACAGGGGAAGACTTTCAAGGCGCGGCGAGTTTTCACGGCTTGTTCAACAAGCCGGGAAACACCGATGGCAACGCTATTAAGGCCAAAGTGCTCGCATTGCATGGTTGGGATGACCCGATGGTGCCGCCAGCAGACGTCGTGGCGCTTGCCGAAGAACTCACTTCGAGCGGCGCGGATTGGCAAATCCATGGCTACGGAAATACGTTGCATGCCTTTACCAATCCAGAGGCGAATGCGCCGGATATGGGCGCAATGTACCAAGCGGACGCCGACCGCAGGTCATGGCAGGCGATGGAGAACTTTTTGGCCGAAGTGTTCGCATAGAGCCATAGCGGTACCTGTTCGCATTGGCGCACTGCATGCGCTCGTGGGATCAATCGATCCCACTCAAGCCGCGTTCAACCCTGTTTGGCCGGGAAAAGATAAAACGGGATGGTGCCGCCTGCGTGACTCGGGCACGCGATCCCAGCAATACGAATTGGAAGGGCCTATTATAACCGTTTGAAATTATATTATTAATGATGCAATTATTGCGAGTAAATTATGTGGAAAATTCGGATTGCTGGGCCCGCTGAAATTTTGTGTTTAGTTCGTCCGCTTATCGGTCTGGAGCGATCCTGAATCAGCGACCTTTCATACGGGGAATATTAGCCGAGGCTGTTGAAGAAGTCGCCCGAAGACGCAAAGTACGAAAATTCTTGCCCACCAAGCGGTATCACGCATCATCAATACGAAGGGATTGGCAGATGCACCGCAAATCCTTCACTGATGGCTCGTAGAGCCGTTAAGAAGGCCTCTGGCGACGTTCCTCCCTTACAAAATTAATTCAGGTAAATTCCGAGCGGCCGGACAACCGACTTTTGCAACAGCCTCAGCCATAAGCGGACCTATGGCGTAGTCAACGGCGTGCATTACTTCTTTGATAGCGAATCAGTGACCTGCCAGCCAACGTCGGTAACTCCTACAAATAGGGTGTGTTGAAATTGGGAGCGTTAACGAAAGCTGTTCCGGAATGCCGTGAATTCGTCGGGTGAGATACTACCGTCGTTGTTTTGATCCGCGTATTCGAATTTCACCGCTTGGTCAAATTCGGTTTCTGTTATTTGATTGTCACCGTCTTTATCGACGGCACTGAACGTAGCCTCGCTGACATCACTCAGTTCTTCCCTACAGAGTTTTTGATCTCCGTTTGTATCCTTGCGGGCGAATGCGTCCAATTTCATTTGTTTGAATTCAGCGCCGTTTACAGATCCGTCCTTGCCGGACCCTTGGAGTGCTTCAGTAATTACGCCGGAAATCGCAGCTCCCACACCTCCGAATTGTGCTTGCGCGCTACCGACAACGCCCTGCGCAAGTATCAAATCGGATAACAAAATCGCAATTTTCATAATCGCCCCCTGTCAGTGTATTTGACTGGTTTAACCACAATGACGGTTTTAGAGTGAGTATTATACTCTCCCTCAAATTCAATTAAGAATACCAATATTGGCTTCACGCGAAGTCAGAATTTCGCTAAAAATTCCCTCCAACCCAATCGTTTTAAAATTTTCGCTACTTCCGACTCGGGTCACAACCGGACTCTGGCGCCTAGCCGCAGGCTCGTCTGAAGCTGGATAGAAGCGGTCTTGGACAGTGGTGCAAAACGGACGTTTTCCCGCTCTCAATCCTTTGCATTCCAAGACGTTCAATCCTTGTCCTTGGAATGGTGCAAAACCGTGTTGAAATTCCGGTCCAAGAGACAGGGTTGAAATAGCAGACTCGCGTTTGACTGGTCTGTTAAGCGTCTTGCGTCTTCATCGCCAAAAAGAGTTCGGTTACATACGGAATGGTGACCGTTCCATCCGCATTGCCGTACTCCGCTGCCATAGAGTGGAGCGACGCCTCGACAGCCGCTTCGCCGAGCTTTGCGACGGTTGGTTTCATGGTCCGCCGTGACATCATCGTGCCGACAAAACGGTCTGCGTCGATGGCACGCTCCCAATCGGTATGCAAACGGTCGACATTTTCCGCCCATGCCAAAGCCCGCATTTCTGTCAGCAAGTCGATGTCGCGATAGCTGCGCGAGTAGGTCGGATCGTTGGTTTCGACATAGGTCTCATGCGCATCGAGAAGCGGGCTTTTCTGCCAGACGCGGTTGTTTTGAATGATGGATAAGAGGCCGCCTTTCGCAAGAACCCGGCGGACCTCGTCAAAAAAGACCGGGCGGTCGAAAAATTGTATGGCCTGGCCGACATTGACGACACCCAGAGATCCGTCGTCAAAGGGCAGGGATTCGGCACTGCCTTCCAGAAAAACAATACCGTCGTCTTCGGGTGTCGACTCGACGGCTTGGCGGCGCATGTCTGACCCGGGTTCAATGCCTGTTACGCGCCAGTCTGCGCCCAAAGCCCGTTTTAGGGCCCGGGTCGATATGCCGGTGCCCGCACCGATATCGGCGGCGTTCGAGGGCGATACGGTTGCTCGGGCGGCAAGCTTCTCAAGCAGAGATTCAGGATAATCGGGCCTGTTGGCCTGATACCGGGCGGCGAGGCCATCGAAGGGGTTGTCATCGGTCATTCGCGAAAATTTACCTTGATGCGCTAGCGCTTCGCCTCCGCTTCGAATTCTGCGGCGAGCGCTTGTTCCAATTTCGCCAGATCGTCCGGCACCGGCAAGCCTTCCGCGCGCATCGTATCGAGTGTTTGCCGCAACCGCATCAGTATTTCGTGTCGGTCGCCCTGGTCGCCTTCCATTTCGTCGATAAGCAAAGACAAGGCGGCTTCAAAATCTTTTTCGTCCATATCATGGGCCCTCCGAAGGTTAATTTCGATGAATTCTGCGCTCTTCGGCGTCCTTCAGATATGATCTGGGTCAGTCCCGGCTTGTGATCACCGTCCCGAAGGCTATATCTAGTCGCCATGGTGGAGCAGAATTTAGCGGATAGCGTCACGGATGAGCGGACCGACCTGGTCGGTATGGATCGGGCTGACCTTCAGGCCGTAACCGAGGCGATTGGCGAACCGGCCTATCGCAGCCGCCAGATCTATCAATGGATTTATCAGCGCGGTGTGACGGATTTCGCCGAGATGCACAATCTGTCGAAGGCGACGCGCGCGCGCCTTGCCGAGGCGTACCGAATCGGCCGGCCGGATGTATCGACGGCGCAACTGTCGACGGACGGCACGCGGAAATGGCTGCTTGGCTTCGCCGACGGAAACGAGGCCGAGACTGTCTTCATTCCCGAAGCGCCGCGCGGCACCCTATGCGTCTCCAGTCAGATCGGTTGCACGCTGACCTGCGCCTTCTGTCATACGGGAACGCAGCGTCTTGTGCGCAATTTGGAGCCGTCTGAAATCGTCGGTCAGATCATGCTTGCGCGCGATGCCCTCGATGCGTGGCCGGCGGCGGCGGAGAACCGGCCGCTGACCAACATCGTGATGATGGGCATGGGAGAGCCGCTTTATAATTTCGAGAACGTCAAAAAGGCGCTCAGCATCGTCATCGACGATGAAGGTCTTGCCATGTCGCGCCGGCGGGTCACCCTGTCGACATCGGGACTCGTGCCGGAAATCCGGCGCTGCGGCCACGAAATTGGCTGCATGCTGGCGATCTCGCTGCACGCGGTTCGTGACGATGTGCGCGATATGCTGGTGCCGATTAACCGGAAATGGCCAATCAAGGACCTGATGGACGCATGCCGCGACTACAGCACCTTGTCGAACGCCCGACGGATCACTTTTGAGTATGTGATGTTGAAGGGGATGAATGATTCCCTGGACGATGCCCGGGAACTGACCCGGCTGATGTCGGACATTCCGTCCAAGGTCAACCTGATCCCCTTTAATCCATGGCCGGGTTCGGTGTTTGAATGCTCGAGCAATTCCCAGATCGACCGGTTCGCCAAGCTTTTGCGCGATGCCGGTTGCGTCGCCACCGTGCGCAGTCCGCGCGGCCAGGATATCATGGCTGCTTGCGGACAGTTGAAATCGGATAGTGTTCGCCAACGCCGGTCGGTCGCGGCAGGATAAATTTGGTCAGAGATTAGAGGAAAGGGACATTCCATGGCGGATCAGGAAAAAGCATTGATCGTTGGCACCGGTCCGGGACTGAGCGCATCGCTCGCCCGTCTATTTGCCAAAGAGGGCATGCAGGTCGCCGTGGCGGCGCGCAATGCCGATAAGCTTTCGGGCCTTGTCGATGAGGTTGGCGGTTCCGCCTATAGCTGCGACGCCGCCGATCCCGCGTCAGTCAACCAGCTCTTTGCCGATGTGACGGGTGCGATCGGTGAGCCGGATATTGTCGTTTACAACGCCAGTAACCGCGGTGGCCGGGGACCCGTTACGGATTTGGATCCGGACGCGGTACGTCAGGCGATCCTGATTTCCTGTTATGGCGGTTTTCTGGTCGCGCAAGCGGCGGCGAAACAGATGGTCGCGCGCGGCAGCGGTTCGATCCAGCTTACGGGCGCATCAGCGAGCTATAAGGGCTATCCGAATTCGTCGTCATTCGCGATGGGTAAATTCGGTCTGCGCGGTTTGGCGCAAAGTCTGGCGCGCGAACTCCAGCCAAAAAACGTTCATGTCGCCCACTTCTGCATCGATGGCGGCATCATGGTCAGTAAGGACGATGACCGTACCGTGGCGCGCGGCGACGATGGCACGCTCGACCCGGACGCCATCGCCGAGACGTATCTCCATATCCACCGCCAGCACCGCAGCGCGTGGACATGGGAAGTCGAGCTGCGGCCCTGGGTGGAATCCTTTTAGCGGATCAACTTCTCACAAGCTTGAGCATCACCCCATCCTAACCTTCCCCCACAAGGGGGGAAGGAACTCGTAAACATGTAATACGGTAAATCCCCTCCTCCTTGATGGGGGCGGACCGCGAGCAGCGCCAAATGAAGTTAACTTCGCCTGTCCGCGTCTATACTTCAGTGATACTCGGCAGCTTTCGCTAGGGCTGCCTTCACGCTTTCGATGCCGGCGCCGGGCGCTTTGCAGGCGCCCAGGACGATCGCTTCGCGTTCGATGATCTGCGCGGCGGCGGCGGGCACATCGCGGGCGACACTCATCGGAATGACGACGGCGCCATGCTGATCGGCGTGGACCAGATCATTCGATTCGACATCCATCCCGTGAATATTCACCGGGCCGCCAAAGTCGACAATATGCACATGGGCATGTGAGGGGCCGACATTGCCGGCAAGCAGCTGAAAGCCTTCGGCGCAATCGTCCAGGTCGCGGATGCTGCCGCTGGTGATCACGCCGAGACAGCCGATGGCCTTGTGAATGTTGGTGTTTACTTCACCCCAGAAGGCGCCGTAACCGGGCTGCGTGTCGATATCCTCGATGATCGTAATCGTGGGGCCCGGGGCCTCGGCGACATATTCGTAATAGGCGACACGGTCCGCGACGCCCGCTTGCGCCGGTCGCATGGAACGCAGACGGGCGGTGCGGGCATAGCCGACAATCGGCGGCAGGCTCGGCCGGGGACAGACCAGCGGGGTCGTCGTAAACCCGATCGCGCGGCGCTCCGGCGCAACAATTTCAAGCGCGTTGCAGACGGTCGGCGTGTCGAGCGCGCGAAGCGCATCCAACTCGGCTTCGCTCAAAGGCTGGTCGGTCATCGGTCGTATCCTCCCTTTTGGATCTAATCTGAATTTGGCCCGACATTCCGATGTTTTCGCCGCCAGCGCAAGCCGCGCTTGCGAGTGATCCGGCAATGCCTATACTGCGCCGCCGCAACGCCGTGGGGATACCAAGATGACAGACAAACCGACACCGCAGAACGTCAACAAGGTCGTACTGGCCTATTCGGGAGGGCTGGATACATCGGTCATCCTGCGCTGGTTGCAGGACACCTATCAGTGCGAAGTTGTGACGTTTACCGCCGATCTGGGCCAAGGCGAGGAAATCGAGCCGGCGCGCAAGAAAGCCGAGATGCTGGGTGTGAAGGAAATTTACATCGAGGATCTCCGCGAGACCTTCGTGCGAGACTATGTATTCCCAATGTTCAGGGCCAATACGGTCTATGAAGGAACCTACCTGCTGGGCACATCGATCGCGCGGCCTCTAATTGCAAAGCGGCAGATCGAGATCGCACGGGAAACCGGCGCGGATGCTGTTGCTCATGGTGCAACCGGCAAAGGCAATGATCAGGTCCGGTTCGAGCTTGGGTATTACGGGCTCAATCCCGATATCAAGGTGATATCACCGTGGCGCGAATGGGATCTCGCCAGCCGTACCAACCTGATTTCTTATGCCGAGTCCCATCAGATCCCGGTTCCCAAAGACAAACGCGGCGAGGCGCCGTTTTCCGTCGATGCGAACCTTCTGCATATTTCCGCCGAAGGCAAGGTGCTCGAGGATCCGAACGAGGAAGCGCCGGAATATATCTACTCCCGCACGGTGGCGCCGGAAGACACGCCGGATACGCCAACCATCCTTGAAGTCGCATTCGAAAAAGGCGATGCGGTCGCAATTGATGGGGAACCGTTGTCACCGGCTACATTGTTGACCCGCTTGAATGAAGTCGCGGGCGCGAACGGCGTGGGACGCCTGGATCTCGTCGAGAACCGGTTCGTCGGCATGAAATCGCGCGGCGTTTATGAGACCCCGGGCGGTACGGCGTTACTGGCGGCGCACCGTGGTATCGAGTCGATTACCCTGGATCGCGAGGCCATGCATCTCAAGGACGAGATCATGCCGCGCTACGCGAAGCTCATCTACAATGGCTTCTGGTTTTCACCGGAACGCGAGATGATGCAGGCCTTGATCGACAAGAGCCAGGAGCGGGTCAATGGCACCGTGCGGCTTAAGTTTTATAAGGGCTCGGTCACGGTCATCGGGCGGGCTTCTCCCGACAGCCTCTATTCGCTGGAGCATGTCACCTTCGAGGACGACGACGTTTACGACCAGCATGACGCGGAAGGCTTTATCAAGCTGAACGCCTTGCGGTTGCGGTTGTCGCGGCGGCGGGAATCTTGATTTAAGGCAGCGCCGGCACGCCGAACAGAGATCCGTGCGCGGCTAAAAAGACGACGTAGAGTGCCAATCCGGCAAGCGTCCGCGTGATGCCGATCCCGGCCCAATCGATTTTGATGCGGCCCTGGATCGCCGCCAGGAACGGTATTGCCGAGGTGCCCATGGCGACGGGTCCCCAACCGGACCCGGCAGTTTCCCGGCGCCGATAGTCGATATGCATCATGCCGCCCAGCGCGAGCACAACAAGGCCACCAAACAGCATTAGACTCGCGAGATCACCGTTTACCGAGATATGGGATAGTCCCCAAAGCACGACGCCCCAAAGAAAAGGGTGCCGCGTTATGGTTGCGATACCGCGAACGGGATGCGGATCGTCGAGAAGTTTTTCGCCGCCAACACCTGTTGGTGTCCGGGTGGTTACGCCGATAACGGCGAATAAGCACGCGAACGGCAAAATACACAATGGAATCAGGCGTAAGTTTTCGTAGAGTGGCCATAATTCGACATAGGGCGCCGCGCCATACGCGTAGAGCGTCCATGTAAAGGACCCCAAAGCGAACAACGAGTAGAGCCCGCGAAATCCGTTTTCGCCAGCCAGGCCGATGAGACCTTGTCGCACCGGCAGGCTGGATAATATGAAATGCCCGCCTACGAAGGCGGCAACGGCGAGCGCGAGGCTTTCAATCGTTCCGATCATGACGCGATTATTAGCAGCATCTGTTTCATCGTCCAGCGTAGAGTACTGATTGCATCAAATGGTCGATGAGCATGGTTTTGCAATGTGTTTGCATGATACAACGCGGCCATGACAGAAAAAGAGAACCCTAAACAAAAACCGAAACCGGATCCGGTCGTCGAAGCAATCTTGGCGACGCTGCACGGGTTGGAACCGGGCAAATCCGCATCGCCAATGGATGTGGCACGCGCTTTTGCGGCCGCGCGGGCCAAACCGGGAGACCCACCGCATGCCTGGCGGCGTTATTTGAACGCGGTAAAGCAGCAAATGGTGCATTTGGCGCGTGCCGGCCGTATCGAGATTATCCGCAAGGGTGAGCCTGTCGATCCGAACAATTTCAAAGGCGTTGTTCGCTTGCGCATGCCTGAAAGCAAGTAACCTTGCCAATATGGTTGCGCCTTGCCATCGGCGGTGGCGCTACCCTTTTGGTCGGCATGGGGATCGGCCGGTTCTCCTATACCCCCTTGATCCCAGCGATAATCCTGGATGGCGCACTGACAGCGGCGGAAGCCGGGTATATCGGCGCCTTCAATCTCGGCGGCTATCTGATCGGCGCTCTAGCAGTGCCATTCCTGCGCCGGCGTTACCGAGCACTGCCTGTACTCAAAGCAGCTTTGCTGATTTCGCTGGTTTGCCTCGTCGCAAGTATCTTTCCGTTCGGCTTCCTATGGCTGGTCTGGTGGCGCACGCTGGTCGGTATTACCGTTGCGGTGTTGATGATCTACAGTCTGGCATTGGTCACGACTTCCGTTCCGGGCGATTGCCTGGGCAAGGCGACGGGCGTCGTGTTTACCGGGGTGGGTGTCGCCATTCTGTTGTCGGGCACGCTCGTGCCGGGTTTGCTCGCCTTCGGATTGGAAGCGGCTTGGACTGGTCTAGCGGTCGTCGGCGCCATTGGGGTTGCACTCGGCTGGTGGGGATTGGCGGTCGCACGGGACGCTCCGGTCCCGGCGCATGATCCGCCGCCGCCGGCGGACTGGGCTTCGACGCGGTTGGTCACGGCGCAAGGCTTGTTCGCTGTTGGCCTCGTGCCGCATTCGATCTATTGGGTCGATTATGTGGCGCGCGGGCTCGAGCTTGGCATGGGGCAAGGCGGGGTCCAATGGGTGCTGGTCGGTGTCGGCGCGGTTGGCGGAACCTATCTGTGCGGCTGGCTTGCCGACCGTGTCGGGTTTGCGTCGGCCCTGGTGCTTGTTTTCAGCGTCCTCGCCGTCGGAATTGCCATACCGGTGCTTATCCCCACACAAGGGATGTTGATTGCTTCGTCCCTAATATTCGGTGCGCAGCCTGGCCTTTCAGCCGTCATATCCGGTCGTGCCCGTCAGGTCGTTGGGGCGCAGGACATGCCACATGTCTGGCGGCGGATGGTGCTCTCCGTCGGAATTTCTCAAACCGTTAGCGGATACGCGCTTGTCGCGCTCTTCAACGCAACCGGCAGCTACACGCATGTGTTTTTAATTGGCGGCGCTGCGATGGCGCTGGGCGCGGTATTTTCTTTGCCGATTTGGGACCGGCGCTAGAGCGTGGGCTCGGCGATACCCGCCTGCCGGCATGCGGCAATGACCGTGTTGCGCAACAAGACTGCGATCGTCATGGGGCCAACGCCGCCCGGTACCGGGGTAATCGCGCTGGCCACCGCAGCGGCTTCCTCAAATGCCACGTCGCCAACGAGGCGCATTTTTCCCTCTTCGGCGGCGGGGACCCGATTAATACCGACATCAATGACTGTGGCGCCCGGCTTTATCCAATCGCCTCGGATCATCTCTGGCCGGCCGACCGCGGCCACCAAAATATCGGCCCGTCGGCACACAGCCGGCAAATCCCGCGTACGCGAATGTGCGACGGTTACGGTGCAGTTCGCACTGATGAGCAGAGCCGCCATCGGTTTGCCGACGATATTGGAGCGGCCGACGATGACGGCTTCCAGCCCGGATAGGTCGCCTAACCGGTCCTGTAGCATCATCAAGCAGCCAAGCGGTGTGCAGGGCACCATGGCCGCGGCCCCCGTCGCTAGCCGGCCCGTATTGATGACATGGAATCCGTCTACATCCTTCTCCGGGTCGACCGCATCGATCACGGCCTGTTCCTCGATATGGTCGGGCAGCGGCAGTTGAACCAAGATGCCATGCACCGAGTCGTCGGCATTCAGTTGGGCGATGAGTTCAAGCAATGCCGCCTGCGTGGTGGAATCCGGCAACCGGTGCTCGAAACTCTCCATGCCGCAGGCGATGGTCTGCTTGCCCTTGTTGCGAACGTAGACTTGGCTGGCGGGATCCTCGCCGACAAGGACAACGGCCAGGCCTGGCGTAAGCGCATGGTCGTTCTTCAGCGACGTTACCGCGTCGCCGATTCTGCCCCGCAGCGTTTCCGCGAATGCTTTGCCATCGATTATGTTCTCGTCAGCCATGATGTTTTGCCATCCAATCTTCCAAGGTTCGTATCAGCGCGTCCGTGTCGCCGGAAATATGAACGACTTTCCGCCTGTCCGTTGCGCCCGATGCAAGGGTAAGCCGCGTTTTTGGCAATCGCCATGTTTTTGAAAGTAAGGCGATCAGAGCCGTATTCGCCTTGCCGCGCTCCGGCACGGCCGTAACGTTGATCTTAAGCGCGCCCTTGCCATCTGCCTGTTCCGCGATGCCCATTATTCGGTTCAGTTTTGCCTTGGGCGTCAATCGAACGGACACGGAGACACCGTTTTCAATGCGCCGGAAGGGCGATGAACTCAAAGTCCGGTAAATTCACGAAGTAGGTTTCTGGCGAATAGAAGGAGTAATATCAAGACGATGGGTGATAAATCGATACCGCCGAGGTTGGGTAGAAACCGGCGGATCGGTGCCAGAGCCGGTTCCGTGACGCGGTATAGAAAATCGCCGATCGTATACACAACCCGGTTGTTCGTGTTGACGACGTTAAACGCGATAAGCCAGCTCAAAACGGCGGAAATGATCAAACACCAGATGTAAAGGTGGATGACGGTATCGATGAGCCAAACGACTGATTGCATGGCAAATATTGATCCCCTGGTTGGAAACAGGTCCGGCGAAGAAACTAACGCCTGTCATGAGCTTTAAGCAAGCTTTGCTGTGTGTTTGTGCTGGTACGACGAATACTTGACAGGGGCCGGTCGGACTCACATATTCCCGCCACTTCAAGCGGCCCGAATAATCAGGCGCCGCTCGTGTGGGGCCGTAGCTCAGATGGGAGAGCGCCGCGTTCGCAATGCGGAGGTCAGGGGTTCGATTCCCCTCGGCTCCACCAAATTTTTTATTTAACTATTTGATATATAACAATAAATTTAAATCGAATTAATTGTGGTACCACGTTTCGTCCCACATGATGCATGTTTTTGCACGTCGCATGTTCAGTGAATCCCGCCGTTAGGTTCTGTATTCTCGATTTCCTTGATTGCCTGGATTATCCGTCGTCACGTTGCCCAGTGTCGCACACATCGTTGCTTTCGGGAGTCGTGGATATTAATGGAGGTTCTCTCGCGGCTTTCAGTGACTGGGTACGGCGCTCATGGTAATAGCTCTTGCCCAGAAATCGTTAGCACTACACCAATTATCAGGAACAGCACGCCAGCACGGAACCAACGTTTCCGACGGGTGATAAAGGTTTTTGATTCCTCACCAGGACGTGGCCCTTGGCGGCCAGAGCCATCTGCCGCGCGTTTTCCGGAATACGGCCCACCTACCGGGCCTCGTATCATGCTCGAAGTCCCGATGCAGATCACTCCGAGTACGTCTAAAACATAACCTGCATATTTGATGTAGAGCGGTTTCTGGCCAAGGATGGACCAAATTTGTTCGATGAACTCCATTCGACGCCTCCAGCCTTATCGCTCTGGCCGAGGAAACAGTAGTCGCCCGGCGGTGCCAGGGCGCCTAAAACGCGATTTTGAGCAATATATGGTTGATCGTGACATTGTGTTGGTGCCGCGATAGTGCATCGGGAATCCAGATACGACGCTCAAATGCTAAACTCAAAATCATCAAGCGGGAGTTTGTTGGCCGCTATGTATATTTCATCCATTACCAGAGACATAAGCTCTGGATAATGATCTGCGGAACCGACCTCAAATGGACCAAAAGTTAAGGGCCTCGATTTCATAACTTTTTGAGCGTGAGGCCATTCGTCATTTAAGAATCCAAATCGCCAGTCGTCATCTTCCACCGGCACTACGGTGTCTAGATGATCGTCATATCGAAGCTCAAGCATCATTGCGAATTTTAAACTTGGCTGGCTGGAAGATTGGCGCACCTGTTCCGCTATTCGTAATGCGTTCGCTACATCAGCCATAATCGAGCTTACATAAATTGCCGGTGCAGGATTGTGATAGTTGGTTTTAACAGCCACCAAGACCTGTCCGCTATTTTCTACTCGGACCAAACAAACGTCTTCCCCAACAATATCGTTAATTGGGTGTCCGCTACATCGTCGGTGCCATTGTCGCTCTCCACCGCCCTGCACGGGTCTCACGGAATGGGCTACTGATAACCCATCCTTCAGCAAATCCATTGTACCCAAGGTTAGCGGTGCGCCGGAGTTCGGGAACTCACCTTGAACGAAAGACTGCCTCTCGAAATATTCCGCATGTTCGAATGGTCGAGAGATGGATACGGTCTCGGAAATCGGAATTAAACCGCACCAGAAGCCAATCATTCTAATAGTGGTCACGTCTTTCGGCCACAGCTCGCAATAGCGTTGGCGCATCGGTTCGAAGTCTTCACTGCTCGGTAGTATGTCGGCCTGAGGTAACCCGGTGTCTAGAATTGTCTTAATTGCCCTTACGAGCCTTTTGGTGAGCTCTTTACGCGCCGTAGCCTTCTGCTGAGGAGTGTGGTCTGCAGAGAGATTGTAAGTGATTGGCGATGTTTTATGGCGCATGTCGAACGGTCGGTCGGTTCGCCAGTTACCATATGCCTCATTGAAAATAGGGACGATAAATTGGTCGCCACGAGATTTTGTGGCTCGGCCATACTCGATCATAACGTTGGGGTTGGGTATTGGGCGAACAGCACCCGGTTCCGTAACAATTGATATGTCTGGCACGAATATCGCGCAGGTATCGATCTTTTCGTAAATTGTGTCGGCTACCGACGGGTTGCCCGGTGTGTCCTGCGTGTC
>JAJFJB010000428.1 GCA_021774435.1 Alphaproteobacteria bacterium | reverse complement strand
CTCTGGAATATGAGTTTTTTCGGCAAACCGGCCCGTGATGGCAAGAAGGTGCCCTGGCATCAGGATGGCGAGTATTGGCCGATCAGCCCGATGGCGACGACGCGCATCTGGATCGCGCTCGACGAAGCGACACGCGAGAATGGTTGCCTACGCTATGTGCGGGGTTCGCATAAGCGACGCGAGATTTTGCAGCATCACGAAGCGCCGGATCGGTCAATGCTGCTTCATTACGGAATTGATACCGGCGACATTAATACGTTGGATGTGTTCGATCTGGTGCTGGAGCCGGGCCAGATGGCGATCCACGACATTTACATGGTACACGGCTCGGAAGCGAACAGGACCGATAAGGCGCGCCGCGCGGTCGTCTTGAACTACATGCCGACAACATCTCATTTCGACCACGCATTGGCCGCCAAACAATTCGCCGAGATGGACATCAATTTCGACCACACGTACCGGCCTTTGTTCCTGATGCGCGGGGTGGATCGGTGCGGACTGAACGATTTCGAAGTCGGCCACGACCGGGTGGGGAAGCGGGCGGCTTGAACCAATTACCAACGTGTCACCCCTGACAAGCTGCAAAGCCGTGCCGACCCGGGGGCCATTTTTGCCGTAGGACTTGGTGCGCCTGGATCCCGGATAACGCTTCGCGTTTCCGGGGAACCAGGTGGGAGTTTAGCTCAGTGTCTCTTTGCCCGGGTGCTTGGGTCAGCCGGAAAATCGGGCTGGTTTTCGGGCATGGCGCGATCGAAGGCCGGCAGCGCGCGACAGCGTTCGTCGATATCCAGAAGCAACGGATAGGCTGACAGTTCCAATCCGGCGAGGCGTGCATTGTACATCTGCGGTACGAGGTAGATGTCGCCGACTGTCGGCCTGTCGTCGTAGCAGAACGGCGTCTGCATTGTCCGCCGCCGTAGCAGTTCCTCCAAGGTTTCGAATCCTTGATGGATCCAGTGTCCGTACCAATCTGCACGGCCATCGCGGCCGATGTCGTATGCCGCGCGTAAATGGCGTTGTATCTTTGGTCCGATGACCGGGTGAATTTCGCAGGCGACAACCTGACTGAACGCACGCGACCGCGCGCGGGCGACGGGCTCTTCCGGGAATAGAGATGGTCCATCGAAGCGTTCCTCGATGAATTCGACCATTGCCGTCGATTGGGTCACGATCTCACCGTCGATCACGAGGCTCGGTATCAGCAGTTGAGGATTGACTGCGCGATAGGACTCCGGTGCGCCACCGTCCAGTGATACGGGAATATACTCGTATGGCACTTCCTTGATGTTTAACGCCGTGCGAACGCGTTGACCGGCCGAATTGCGATAGCGGGAGTAGAGTTTCAAGTCCATTTCGAGCCTCAAATCGTTAGACCGGATTAGCGCCAGCCATCCAGTTTGCCGGGAAAGTCCGGCTGGTTTTCGGGCATCGCCTTGTCGAACGCGGGAAGGGCGCGGCAGCGCTCGTCTATTTCGCAGAGCAGGGGGTAGGGCGATAGGTCGATTTCGAACATCCGCGAATTGAAAAATTGCGGCACGAGGTAGAGGTCGCCGACAGTCGGTTTTTCGTCGTAACAAAAGGGCGTCGGCGCGGATCGCTGGCGCATCAGTGTTTCCAAGGTCGCGTAACCGTCGTGCAGCCAGTGTTCGTACCAGCGCCGCACATCGTCCTTCGTCATATCGTGTTCGTCAGCGAGGTGCCGCCGCATGCGGCCGACACCGACTGCGTGCATCTCACAGGCAATCACCTGGCCGAACGCCCTTGAGCGGGCTCGGGCGACGGGATCGTCGGGCAGGAGTGAGGGGCCGTCGAAATTCTCTTCGATGAACTCTATCAGCGCTGTTGATTGCGTTACCTTTTCGCCATCGACGACCAGTGTGGGGATCAGACCTTGCGGGTTAACGATGCGATAATCCTCCTTACTGATGTCGCCACTTTTGCCAACGCCGACATAGTCATAGTCGATGCCCTTTATATTGAGCGCCGTGCGGACCCGTTGTCCCGCCGAATTCCTGTATCGGCTATAGAGTGTCAGTTTCATGATTTGCCTCCGCCAAAAAGAAAGGGCCCCATCCTTCGCAGCGCTAGGATGAGGCCCTCGATCTTTAGATTTTCCGTCGATTAATCGGCGGCGTCTACCTTGGCGGCTTCAATCTCATCCGCCGGCTGATAGATTTCCGCCCCGGTTTCCCGGAACTTGTCGGACATGTCGAGCATGCCCTTGTCCGCGAAATCGCGAATTTCCTGGGTGATTTTCATCGAGCAGAATTTCGGTCCGCACATGGAACAGAAATGCGCCACCTTGGCACCTTCCGCCGGTAGGGTCTGATCGTGGAAATCTTCTGCTGTTTCCGGATCCATGGCCAGCTTGAACTGGTCGCGCCAGCGGAAGTCGAACCGCGCCCGGCTGACCGCATCGTCCCACAGTCGTGCCGCCGGGTGACCTTTGGCAAGGTCGGCTGCATGGGCCGCGATCTTGTAGGTGATGACGCCGTCTTTCACGTCTTTGCGGTTGGGCAGTCCGAGATGCTCCTTCGGTGTAACGTAGCAGAGCATGGCGGTGCCGAACCAACCGATCATCGCCGCACCGATGGCGCTGGTGATGTGGTCGTAACCCGGCGCGGTATCGGTGACGAGCGGGCCAAGCGTGTAGAAAGGCGCTTCGTGGCACGTCTCAAGTTGGAGATCCATGTTCTCCTTGATCTTGTGCATCGGTACGTGGCCGGGGCCTTCGATCATGACTTGCACGTCGTGCTTCCAGGCGATCTTGGTCAATTCGCCGAGCGTTTCCAACTCGGCGAATTGCGCCTCGTCGTTGGCATCGGCCTGACAGCCGGGGCGCAGTCCGTCGCCGAGCGAGAAGGCGACGTCGTAGGTCTTCATCAGCTCGCACATTTCCTCAAAATGGGTGTAGAGGAAACTTTCCTTGTGATGCGCCAGGCACCACTTCGCCATGATCGAGCCGCCACGGCTGACGATGCCGGTCACGCGTTTGGCCGTCATCGGCACGTAGCGCAGCAGTACACCGGCATGGATCGTGAAATAGTCTACACCCTGCTCTGCCTGCTCGATCAAGGTGTCGCGGAACAGCTCCCAGGTCAGGTCCTCGGCGACGCCACCGGTCTTCTCCAGCGCCTGATAGATCGGCACGGTACCGATTGGCGATGCGGAGTTGCGGATGATCCATTCACGGGTGGTGTGAATGTCGTTGCCCGTCGAAAGATCCATGACCGTGTCCGCGCCCCAGCGCGTCGACCAGACCATTTTCTCGACTTCCTCGGACACCGAGGAGGAAACCGCCGAGTTGCCGATATTGGCGTTGATCTTGACCAGGAAGTTACGGCCGATGGCCATCGGCTCGCTTTCCGGATGATTGATGTTGGAGGGAATGATGGCGCGGCCTTCCGCGACTTCCTTGCGTACGAATTCCGCCGTCATCACTTCGGGGATATTGGCGCCGAATGGCTCGCCATCGCGCTGCTCGGAACGTCCCAGGTTTTCGCGGGCGGCGATGAACTCCATTTCCGGCGTGATGACGCCGCGCCGGGCGTAGGCCATCTGCGTGACCGCGACACCATCTTTTGCCCGCAAGGGACGGTTCGTGATCGGAAACACCGGACAGGTGTCCACGGCATCTTCCGTACTGTGATTGTCCTCCGGCCGAATTTCGCGGCCTTCATATTCTTCGACATCCCCGCGGGCGCGGATCCAGGCGCCCCGCGTGCGTGCAATGCCCTTGTAGACGTCGATACTGGCGTCGCCGTCGGTATAGGGACCCGAGGTGTCGTACAGGCGAACCGGCGGTTCGTTCGCGCTCTCTTCCAGGGCGACTTCGCGGAAAGGAACGCGGAGCGTGCCATCCTTGCCGGCATTTACATAGGTTTTCTTCGATCCCGGAATGGGACCCGTCGAAATGATAATATCTTCGTTGTCTTTGGGCATAGTGGACCTCCTGCCATAACTGGTTAGCGGTCCGGTTACCGATTGGGGCGGAAGGCTTTCACGGAATGCGGTTCTTCATGTTGCCGCGAAAGCTGGTTTCCTTTCCCTACGCCGGCATGATCCGGATCAGGTTCAAAGGGTCACCGCGTTGCTCTAAAGCTTGCACTCTCGAGCCATCGGTATCTCAGCCTCTTAAACGAGGCCCCCCTAGGAATGATCATAGAATTCCGCAACCATTGTGCAAGAGTCAATGATGCAATAACCATAAATTTCAGCCGGTTTGAAAGCTGCGGAATTCCTTTGTCTAACCGACCTCGCAAAAATAAGCGGCGCAGTCATTATTGCTCTCGATTCTTCTGATTCGCGAATCGGTGTTCTTTCGCCGGAAGGAGGTCGATTGTTATTTGGCCGTGCGGGCTACGCCGCAAGTCTGAACCCTGAAAAAGCCCAGCGCTGGTGAGGATAGAAGAAGTTCCGGTAGGTTACACGGGCGTGCCCTGGCGCCGTCGCGCAACTGGCGCCGCGCAGGACCATCTGATTGACCATGAACTTGCCGTTATACTCGCCAACGGCACCCGATGCCGCCTTGAAACCGGGGTAGGGAAGGTAGGCGCTTTCGGTCCATTCCCAGACATCGCCCAGCATGCCCTGCGGTGCCTGCGAGTCCGCGTCGCCGGCCGGAATCGGCCGCAGATAGCCGGATGCCATTTGGTTGGCGCCGGCGCCGGGGCGGCGGGCGACGTCGAAATACCGGGCGGCGGTTTCCCACTCGGCCTCGGTCGGCAGACGTTTACCAGCCCAGGCAGCGTAGGCGGCAGCTTCGTAAAAACTGACATGGCAAACCGGTGCATCGTGATACAGCGGGCATAGTCCGGCAAAGGTAAATTCGATCCAGTCGCCGTCGCCGCCGCGATGCCAGTAGAGCGGCGCCTGCCATCCTTGTTCGCGAATCAAGGCCCAGCCATCAGCATGCCAGAATTCCGGCGTGGCATATCCGCCGTCATCCACGAAGGCCTGGAATTCGCCATTGGTGACGCAGCGCGACGCAATGGTGAAATCAGCCAGCGCCACATTATGTGCAGGGCCCTCATTGTCAAAGGTGAACCGGTCGTCGGCATCCTGCGCAATCCGGTAGGTCCCGCCCGGCACATCGAACCATTGCAAGTCATGGGTGGTGAATACCGCTGCGGGTTCCTTTTTGCGGTAGCTGGGTCCGAATGGATTGCGCGACAACACGTGCTTGATATCCATCAGGGACAGTTCCTGATGTTGCTGTTCGTGATGCAGTCCTAACTCGATCAACCAGCAATTCTCCTTGATGTCGTCTGCATCCGCAGCGTCGAAGAATTCGCACATCGCCTGGTCGACATGGGCGCGGTAGGCCAGCACTTCGTCGAGCGCGGGTCGCGTGATCAGTCCGCGTTCGGCGCGCAGCTGGCGCGGGCCCACGGCTTCATAATAGGAATTGAACAAGAAATTGAATTGCGGGTCGAAGTCCCGGTAATCTGGCAGATTTGGCCGCAGCAAAAAGGTTTCGTAAAACCATGTCGTATGCCCGAGATGCCATTTCGTCGGGCTCACATCGGGCATCGACTGAACCTGCTGGTCCTCCGGGCTCAGACGCCCGGCGATGTCTTCGCTACGCTGCCGGACTTCGCTGTATCGGTTGATATAGGCACTGCTGGTATTGGGGAGATAGACTTGTGATGTTGTCGGAGACATGCTGCCTTCTCGCTGCCATGGGGATGCAGGCTCCCATGTCCCAATTCCACTGCGGCACGAGCCAACCTGCAGTTGTTGCGAAAACATAAGGGGAACACCTGCGAGGCACAAGAAGAAATACGACAAATGTATAGGCACCTGTGGAGCGGTGAACGATTCTACGGGACTGTTACAATCGCGGTGGACCGCGCCATGGAATTCGGACCGCATAATGACAGATTGGTTGTGACGCCCGTCGGCTCGGCACCTGCGCCTGCCGCCGGATAGATGATTCGCTTGCCGTTGCGACTACAATCCGGCTTGCTGAAATCGGCGCGGTCGGGCATGTGTAGGCGCACGACCGGTGCGGGTGAGGGGAACGCGTGGAATATTTCGTCCAGCAACTTATCAATGGTCTAACTCTTGGTGCGATCTACGGCTTGATCGCGATCGGTTACACGATGGTCTATGGGATCATCGGGATGATTAACTTTGCCCATGGCGACGTCTTCATGATAGGCGCCTTCGTCGCGCTGATATCGTTCCTGGTTTTGGGCGCCGTTGGTCTGACATGGGTGCCCCTTGCGCTGCTGATCGTGTTGATCGTCGCGATGCTTATCACGGCGGTTTACGGGTGGACTGTAGAACGGCTTGCCTACCGGCCGCTCAGAGGGTCGTTCCGTCTTGCGCCGCTGATTTCCGCAATCGGGATGTCGATCTTCCTGCAGAATTATGTCCAGTTGCTGCAGGGCGCACGGGTACGCCCGATGCAGCCTATCATTCAGGGCGGCTTCACCTTCATGGAAGGCGACGGGTTCAGTATTTCGTTGAGTTACCTTCAGATTATTATCGTGGTGGTTACGCTCGTGCTTATGGCCGGATTCTCGTTGCTGATCGCCCGCACGGCACTCGGCCGGGCGCAACGGGCCTGTGAGCAGGACCGGGTCATGGCATCGCTTCTGGGAATCAATGTCGACCGTACAATATCCCTAACATTTGTCATGGGCGCGATGCTGGCCGCGGTCGCGGGTCTAATGTTCGTGATTTATTACGGTGTCATTGATTTTTTCATCGGCTTTCTCGCCGGGATCAAGGCGTTCACGGCGGCGGTTCTCGGCGGCATCGGTTCCCTGCCAGGTGCCATGCTCGGCGGATTGCTGATCGGTTTGATAGAGACGATGTGGTCGGCCTATTTCACGATTGAGTACAAGGATGTCGCGGCTTTTTCCATCCTGGTGCTGGTCCTGATCTTTCGGCCGACGGGACTGCTCGGAAAACCGGAAGTCGAGAAGGTTTAGCCGAATGGCGGGTAAGAGCGTCGATTTCGTTGCCGTCGCGAAGGAAGCGGGCCTCGCCTCTTTGGTCGCCTTGGGCCTGACATTTGTCATGGTCGGAACCCAAACCGTCGATCGCCCCGGTGGGCTTGTCCTGGAATTTCGGTGGCCGTGGGTTATAGGCTCGGTCGTTGCAGTATTTTTCGGGCGTGCGATCTTCGCGATCTGGCGCGAGACTCGGACCATCAAAGTCATCTCGGCGGAGGATGGGCGGGCGGCGGCTGACCGTGCCAGCGCGCGCGTGCAGACTTTTGCGAAATTTGCGGGACCCCTCCTGATTGGGTTCGCTTTCATCTTGCCGATGTTGCCGTTCTCAAATCGCTACATTGTCGATATCGCGACGCTTGTGCTGACCTATGTGATGCTGGGGTGGGGACTGAATATCGTTGTCGGGCTGGCGGGGCTGCTCGATTTGGGATACGTCGCTTTCTATGCGGTTGGCGCTTATTCCTATGCGCTGCTTGCCATTCATTTCGATTTTTCGTTCTGGCTCGCCTTACCGTTGGCGGGAATTCTCGCGGCATTTGCCGGTATCCTGCTGGGCTTTCCTGTCCTGCGCCTGCGAGGCGATTATCTCGCGATCGTGACGCTTGGGTTTGGCGAGATGATCCGGATCATTTTGTTGAACTGGTACGAATTTACGAGGGGGCCGGATGGCCTCTCCGGCATTCCAAGGCCGAGCTTTTTTGGATTGCCGTTCAAACGCCGTGTCCCCGAAGGGACGGAATCCTTCAGTACGTTCTTCAATCTCGACTATTCGTCGATGCACCGGATCATATTTCTGTACTACCTGATCTTGTTGCTCGCGCTGGTGACAAACTATTTCACCTTGCGCGTGCGCAAGCTGCCGGTCGGGCGCGCCTGGGAGGCGCTGCGCGAAGACGAGATTGCTTGCCGTTCCCTCGGGATTAACCCGACGAATACCAAACTCACCGCCTTCGCGATCGGCGCGATGTTCGGCGGTTTTGCCGGTTCGTTCTTTGCCACGCGCCAGGGCTTTATCAGCCCGGAAAGTTTCACCTTTGTCGAGTCGGCGGTAATCCTGGCGATCGTCGTACTGGGCGGGATGGGAAGCCAAATTGGTGTGGTGATCGCTTCCGTCCTCTTGATCGGCGGGACGGAACTGTTCCGTGAATTGGCCGAATTCCGCATGCTTGCCTTTGGGGCGTTGATGGTTGCGATCATGGTCTGGCGTCCGCGCGGCTTGCTGGCACATCGCGAACCGACGGTACGCCTACATCCGAAAGGCGCGAGACCGGAGCCGGTGGAATGAGTGCCGTCGCAGCCGTACCCGATAATGCAGAGACGCTGCTATCCGTCGAGCATTTGACGATGCGGTTCGGAGGGCTTGTCGCAATCGACGACGTTTCGTTCGACGCCGCCGATGCCGAAATCACGGCGATCATAGGGCCAAACGGTGCCGGCAAGACGACAGTCTTTAACTGCCTGACAGGATTCTATCGGCCGACCGAGGGCATGTTGACCCTGAACGCCGGCGAGCGGCAGTTCCTGCTGGAGCGGATGGAAGGCTTCCGCATCGCCCATCATGCGCGCGTCGCGCGGACATTTCAGAATATACGCCTCTTTCCCGCGATGTCGGTTTTAGAAAATTTGATTGTCGCGCAGCACAACGTCCTGATGCGTGCATCCGGTTTCACGTTCGCGGGGCTTTTTGGCTTGCGTGGTTATCGAAACGCCGAACGGGAGGCCGTCGACCATGCGCGGTACTGGCTGGACCGCGTTGGCTTGACGGAACTGGCTGATATCAATGCGGGGGGATTGCCATATGGTGACCAGCGACGCCTGGAGATCGCGCGCGCCATGTGCACGCGGCCGCTGTTGTTGTGCCTGGACGAGCCCGCCGCGGGTCTTAATCCGCGAGAATCCGATTCCCTCAACGAATTACTGCTTCTGGTCCGTGCGGAGCATAAGATCGGAATTTTGCTGATCGAGCACGACATGAGCGTCGTGATGGGTATTTCGGACCACATCGTCGTTCTGGATTATGGTCGGAAAATATCCGATGGCACGCCGGAATTCGTGCGTAACGATCCGGCGGTGATCCGCGCCTATTTGGGCGACGAGGACGCGTGATGCTATCGATTTCGGACATTCATACGTTCTACGGCAATATCGAGGCCCTGCGCGGTGTCGACCTCGAAGTCGCTGAAGGCGAAATTGTCACGATGATCGGCGCCAATGGTGCGGGCAAGACGACGTTGCTTATGACGGTTTGCGGAGCCCCACGTGCGGCACGCGGTTCGATCCAGTTCGAAGGTTGCGAACTGACCGGTATGCCGACGCACGAAATTGTAAAACTCGGCATCGCGCAATCGCCGGAGGGTCGGCGCATCTTTCCGCATATGACAGTGTTTGAAAATTTGCAGATGGGCGCGGTGGGCACAGACGAAAAATATTTCGACGAGGATTTCACCCGGGTAACGGGACTGTTTCCGGTCTTGGCCGAACGGCCGAACCAGCGGGGTGGGACCTTGTCTGGCGGGGAGCAGCAAATGCTGGCGATCGCGCGCGCGCTGATGAGCCGTCCTCGTTTGCTTTTACTCGATGAACCGTCCCTCGGTTTGGCGCCGATTATCGTGCGCCAGATATTTGAAGTGATCCGTGAAATCAACGAACGGGACGGTATGACCGTGCTGCTCGTCGAGCAGAATGCCCATCATGCGCTCAATCTGGCGCATCGGGGTTATGTGATGGTCAACGGTCGGATTACGCTGTCTGGGAGCGGGCAGGAGCTGTTGGCTCGCCCTGAGGTGCGTGCCGCTTATCTGGAAGGAGGGGCCGCATCATGATCCCTTTGCTGGAGACGCCGCTTATCGGCTTCATTGTCGTCACGGTCTTCCTCGCCTTTGGCGCCTCATGGATGATGGGACAGGCCTTGGCATCGACCTGGCGCCCGATTTGGCAGCCCTTTCTATACGGAGGATTGCTGGGGTTGGCGGACCGTTTCTTGAATTTCGCCCTTTTCGAAGGCAGGTTGCTGTCGCCTTCCGGGTTCTTAATAAATTCCGTGCTGATTATCCTGGTCGCTCTCATCGCGTATCGAATGACACAAGCGCGCATGATGGTACGGCAATATCCGTGGCTCTACGCACGAGCGGGTTTGTTCGGTTGGCGCGAAATTGGTGGCGGTTCTTGAATCCTCTTTACGCAATTTGAGAGCGTGGTAGAACTTTCTTTAAATTTTCGCGGTCGTGCTCTGGCCGCGGTTCAGTAAGGGTAGGTGTTCTGTACACCTGCGGAATAAGCAACATGGGGGCGAACTTATGAAGAAATTAGGTATTGGCGCAATTGCCGCTGCGGCGTTTGCGTTTGGTGGTATGACGGCCGCCAAGGCAGATATCGTTATCGCGACTGCCGGTCCAATGACCGGTCAGTATGCCAGTTTTGGCGCGCAAATGAAGGCGGGTGCCGAGCAAGCTGTCGCCGATATCAATGCGGCGGGTGGCGTGCTGGGACAGAAACTCGTTTTGCATGTCGGTGATGACGCCTGTGATCCGAAGCAGGCCGTTGCCGTCGCCAACCAGATGGTAAATAAGGGTGTGATCTTCATGGCGGGGCACTTCTGCTCCGGCTCGTCGATCCCGGCCTCGAAGGTCTATGAGGAAGAGGGTGTTCTGCAGATTTCGCCGGCGTCGACAAATCCGAAACTGACAGAAGAAGGCGCTGACAACGTGTTCCGTACTTGCGGTCGCGATGATCAGCAAGGTGAAGTCGCAGGTGGTTTCCTGGCGTCGAAAATGAAGGGCAAGTCGATTGCCTTCGTGCATGACAAGACTGCGTACGGCAAAGGTCTTGCCGATGAGACGTTGAAATCCTATCGCGCTGCCGGTGGCAAGGAAGCCATGTACGAAGCCTATACGGCTGGTGAGAAAGATTATTCGGCGCTGGTCTCCAAGCTGAAGAAGAACAATATCGATGTTCTGTATGTCGGTGGCTATCACACCGAGGCCGGCCTGATGGTGCGCCAGATGCGTGATCAGGGCATGAAAACCCAACTCATGTCGGGCGATGCGCTGGTGACCGACGAGTATTGGTCGATCACGGGTAAGGCCGGGGAAGGCACGTTGATGACGTTCAGCCCCGATCCGCGCAAGAACCCGGTTGCGGCGCCGGTCGTGAAGGCCTTCCGGGCCAAGAAGATAGAGCCAGAAGGCTATGTGCTCTACACCTACGGTGCTATCCAGGCTTTTGCGCAAGCGGCTGAGAAAGCCGGTTCAGTAGATCTCGACAAGGTGATCAAATCCTTGCGTGGCAACAAGTTCAGCACCGTGCTGGGCAAGATCGGGTTCGACGCAAAGGGCGATGTCACCGCGCCCGGTTACGTGTTCTATGAATGGAAGAATGGCAAGTACGACTATCTGCAAAACTAGTCACACATTAGATAGATACTGACGGCCCGGTTGAATGCTCAACCGGGCCGTTTCTTATTCTGAATGATATGAATTGCCTATATTTTAGGCAACGCCGCTCGTCATTATGCAAATGTTTTTTAGTCTTGGGACGCGAATTACTCAATTCGATATGTGGATTTTTGATTAACGCATTGTTACTAAGCAATTTGTTTACTTTTTTGTCCAAAAATCCGGCAGTTAACCAAACTTTGGCCCGCGAATTGCTTTGTTGATATGTGTCATTACCAGAAACGGAGATGAGTTATGCCTGACAACTATGATCATCCGCTAGACGGACCGCACCCGACGGATTGATGAGATCGCGGCGGCGTAGGGACGCCGCCGCGAAAAGGTAAGCGCGGGAAGGAAAGTGCCAAATTTCAGACAACTTGCGCGATCCGAAGTGTTCGCCATACACTCACGGGACGATCCGCTCCTGTAAAGGGAAGTTCCATGCGCATAAGGGCACCACTTTATAGCGCCGCCGGTTTGGTCCTTGCATTGACCCTTTCATTCTCGGGCATTGCAAGAGGGGAGCCGAATTGCACCTGCCGCTATAAAGGCCAGTCTTACGCTGTCGATACCTGTGTCTGCCTTACGATGTCCGAGGGGCCGCGCATGGCCTGCTGCGGTTTGGTGCTAAACAACACCTCGTGGAATTTTACGAAAAAGCTCTGTCCCGTCGCGGAGCAATCGACACCGAGTCCCAGACAATCTCTAGCGGCGTGGCATACGCGAAAGGGAGATGCGGACAGGCGCTTCATTCGCTAGCATCGGTTCTCGCATATTACTGGGACCGGAGATCCAACCTTGGCGTTACGGCTGCTTTCCAAAACATATTGGCGTGGGACTCAAATCCGGTTTCGGCGCGCAGTTGAAAATATTGCGGGTGCGCCGGTTGCTATCGACGCTCAGGATGGCGCGCGTCTGCATGGGGCCTGGTGGGTGTCAAACCGAAACCCGACACCAAAGGTTGCGGTTATTGCCGCACACCCCCGCGTCGATTTCACCGAGCATCATACCTTCCCCGATCTTCTGGATGCCGGTTACGGCTGTTTGGGGGCGAACCTTCGCACTTTGAACAATGATACCGATTGCCTCCATGAAAAACTGTTGGTCGACATTGCCGCCTACATGAATTGGCTGAAACAGCAGGGCGTAGAGAAAATCGTTCTTTTGGGTAATTCGGGTGGTGGCTCACTGTTTTCCTTCTATCAGAGCGAAGCCAAAAAACTGCCAAAGGATCGTATCCGTCTCACACCAGGCGGACGTCCGACATTTCTCGCGGGAACCAAGATGGTACCTGGGGACGCGCTGATCTTCATGGCCGCGCATGCCGGTCAGGGCCGGATAATGAACGAAGTCATCGATCCCGCTGTCATTGATGAGAATGATCCGCTCAAATCGGATCCGGCGTTTGATATGTATGACTCCTCGAACGGGTTCCAGCCACCGCCGGAATGGAGCCGTTATGAGCCAGACTTCGTTAAGCAATTTCGCGGCGCCCAGCGTGAGAGGGTGAGGCGGATTGACGATCGGGCGCGCGAATTCATTGCCGATGCGGCAGATGCCGTACGGGCACACGAGAGTGAAGAGTTCGCGGGGCTTGCGCCGACGTTACGGCGCGAGACCCTGCAGCGTGAAGCATTCGAGCCGATGATGATCGTCTACCGGACGATGGCAAATTTGCACTATACGGATAACAGCCTTGAACCATCGAACCGCGGGTACGGTTCTCTGTTGAGTCCGCGCCCGGATTTAATGAACTTTCAACGGTTGGGCTTCGGCCGCGTTGTAACGCCGCAGGGCTGGCTCTCCACGTGGTCGGGGTTATCGTCGAACGCCGACATCGAAAAAACAGGCGGTGCTATCACGGAGCCAACCGCCGTTATCAATGCCGGCCGGGACCTCGACGTGTATCCCAAGACACATTCCAGGCTGATCTTCGAGACGATCCAATCGACAGACAAAGAATACTGGAACTTCGACGATGCGCTGCATTATTTCGAAGCGGACGAGAAAGAAGACGGAAACCCGACTTTGGTGGCTTTGATGGCGAAACTCGTGCCCTGGATGGAAAGCCGCTTTCCGCTCTAGTGAAGTACGCTCCGTACGCCTTTAACCGAACAGATATGCTGTGATGATGACTGCCGCGATGATGCCGGCAAAGTCGGCCGTCAGCGCCGCAGCAAGGGCATGGCGAATTCGGCGAATTTGCACCGCTCCGAAATAGACAGCAAGAACGTAGAAAGTCGTTTCCGTTGAGCCTTGGAATGTGCTGACCAGATAGCCGACATAAGTGTCCGGTCCCGTAGCCGGATCCTGAATCGTGGACGCAAGTATACCGTAGGCGCCGGAGCCGGAGAGCGGTCGCAATAGGGCCATTGGCAAAGCCTCCGGCGGCAGACCGAATTGTTGGGTGATCGCTCCCAGGGGGGTGATCAGTAACTCGAGGGCGCCACTGGCGCGCAGCATCGCCACGGCAACCAGAATGGCAACCAAATACGGAATGATCCGTAATGCGACATCGAAACCGTCCCGCGCGCCGTCGACAAAGGATTCGTAAACCCGAACGCCGCGCAGGGCACCGAACCCGAGCAACGCGACCATCAGGCCGGGAATAATCCAGGGCGCGATATCGCGGCCATACAAAATTGTGACGGGAACGAGAGCGGCGACGCCCCCTAACACAAGTGCCGACACCCAGCCGGGATACGGCTCGGTGGGCTCTGCCGGCAGGCTTGTTTCGTCCTGTGTGATACTGTCTTCCGCGCTATCGGGACTGTCTATCGGTCCTGTCGGGGCCGCGGTAAATCGCTGATACAGCTTTACGGCGATTATGGCGACAGTGGTTGAGCAGATCGTGGCGAACAACGTCGTTGGCAAAATGCCGGCGGGGTCGTCGGAACCCGCCGAGGCGCGCAGTGCGATTACGCCGGTCGGTAGGAGTGTCACCGACGACGTGTTGATGGCCAGAAACATGACCATCGCGTTGGTCGCGGTCCCTTTCTGCGGATTGAGGCGGTCAAGCTCCTGCATCGCGCGGATGCCAAAGGGCGTTGCGGCATTCCCGAGGCCCAGCACGTTGGCGGAAATGTTCATGATCATCGCGCCCATGGCGGGATGATCCGCCGGCACGTCGGGAAATAGCCTTACCATCAGCGGCCGCACGGTCTTGGCAATGATCGCCAACAGACCACCCGCTTCAGCGACTTTCATGAGGCCCAGGAAGAGTGCCATGACGCCCACTAGCCCGATTGCCAAAGTAACCGATCCCTTTGCGGCATCGATCATAGCCAGACCCAGCGCGTCCATCGGCGCCGCCGCGTTGGCAATGGGCGTTTCGACTATCTGGCGATAGCCGGCGACCGCGAAGGCCACCATCACAGCAAACAGGAAAACGGCGTTCATCGACCGGGCAAGGAATTCAATTGCATGGGCTCCGTATACCCGATTCGCAAAAGAAATTTGACGTTGTTGGCGGCGGAATGCAAAAAGGGCGCGCCTAAAAGAAATTTACCAGCAAGGAATATCCTATGAAGGGTCCGCTCGACGGTCTGAAAGTGTTCGACCTCACCCGCATTTTGGCGGGGCCGCATTGTACGCAGATACTGGGTGATCTGGGTGCCGAGGTTATCAAGATCGAACGCCCGATAGTCGGCGATGATACGCGTAATTTTGCGCCGCCCTATTTGCCGGATGACGCGGGACAGGATAGCTCGGAAAGCGCTTATTTTGCGGGAACTAATCGCAATAAACGATCGATTACATTGAACCTTTCCGATCCGGAAGGACAAGCCTTGGCGCGGCGCTTGATCGCCGATTGCGATGTATTGGCGGAAAACTTCAAAACCGGGACGTTGGCCAAATATGGGCTTGGCTACGAGCAGCTACACAAGGACTTTCCGAGGCTTGTCTATTGCTCGATTACCGGCTTCGGCCATACTGGCCCCTACGCGGACCGGCCTGGCTATGACGCTCTTATCCAGGCAATGGGCGGTGTCATGAGCTTGACCGGCGAACCGGATGGTGAGCCAATGAAAATCGGTGTATCGATCGCGGACATGATGGCAGGCATGTATGCCGGTATGTCGATCCTGGCGGCCGTGCGACACCAACAGATCACGGGTGAGGGACAGCATATCGACATATCCATGCTGGATGCTCACGTCGCGTGGCTCGCCAATCAGGGTATGAATTTTTTGGCAACCGGCGAGAATCCACCGCGTCTGGGCAATATGCATCCCAACATCGTGCCGTATCAGGTTATGCCGTCGGCGGACGGATATTTCGTCTTGTCCGTCGCGAATGACCCGGCATTCGAGCGGTTTTGCGCTTTGGCAGGCTGTGAAAACCTGCTCGAAGACGACCGGTTTCGGACGGCGGTCGAACGCGTTCGGAACCGCGACCATGTGACGGAGACCCTGAACGGCATTACGCGGCAACATCCGTCAACGTGGTGGCTCGAAGGTCTCGAAAAGGTGAAGATCGGTTGCGGGCCCATCAACGATTTGCAACAGGTTTTTGACGACCCGCAGGTCAAGGCGCGCGAGATGGTGGTGGAGATGGACCACCCGGCGACGGGAGGTAAACCCGCGAAGCTGATTGCCAGCCCGATCAAAATGTCAGAGACACCCGTGCGCTACCGCCATGCGCCTCCGATGTTGGGGCAGCACACCGAAGAGGTTCTGGGGGAAATGCTGGGTATGTCGACGGCGGATGTCACGGCGTTGCGCGATAAAGGTGTCGTTTAACCTTTCAGTCTTCGATTGTCGGCATGGCGAGGACAGTGACTGTGACATACGACATGGTTTCGTCCCAATAATTCAATTCGAGTGCGTTAAAGCGCTGCCGTGCGCGCATCGCCAATATAGCAGAAACAAATACAGCCAGTCCGACGAGACCGACGAAGACGCTCATCCGGTGGCCCGATTTTGCGAATAACGCGAACAGGGCGGACGTCGCCAAGGTAATAGCAACTCTCTTTATCGTAAGCCGAGATGCTGGATTCATTAGCCTCATAAGCTGTCTGCGATCCCTAACATAGGAATTTTCCTATTAATTTGATCATTACGAGAATATCCCGGGCGACCAATTTGGTAATCAAACTGTCGTGTATTACGACTATAGGTGACGGTTTGCTGTAAAATTAACCATACATTAAATCGGAAATAAGAAACTGTCTTCATGCCCGATCCCTTAAAACGATCGATACCGGCGAAGCCACGCGGACCGAGGCCGCCAATGCCGCAGGTCCGTAAGGTCGGGGCCCGTGCGCAACCGGAAGCGAATGCCAAATCGGACGGCTATATCCCGTTTCGAGACCGGTTTCGCGCCTGGTGGGACGGTGTTGAGCCCGAGGCGGTTGTCCGCAAGGGGCAAAAATCAAACGTTACGCGGGTCCAAAGGGCCATCAAACTAGACGAAAATGCCGACCTAGAACCCGCAGAAGAGCGTGGGGCGGCACGAGTCCGAATTTGTGACCGGGTATGGGGGAAGGGATTTGTTGCGCCCGGTAATGCCACATATGCGGTTGAAGTAGCGCGCCCATTTTCCTCGCGAAAGGAAGCCACCGTCCTGGATTTGAGCGCGGGTCTGGGTGGCCGTGCGGAGGAGATCGCGAAAGATCCCGATATCAAGGTCGTTGGTATGGAACGTGATCTGGAATTCGCTGAAAATGCATCCGAGCGGGTAAAATCGAGTGATCAGCATAACCTGCAACCGATTAAAGCGTTCAACCCTGACCGTCTCGACCTAAATGGCATGAAATTTGATTGCGTTATCGCGCGTGAGCTGTTTTTCAGTGTCGCAGATAAGCTGGAATTACTGGCGACCATTCGGAACGGATTGCGGGCAAAAGGGACGTTGAGCTTCACCGATTTCGTTCTCACTGAACCGGACCTGAATGAAGGGGCGGTAATGAGCCAGTGGCATGAGACGGAGCCTGTTGCTCCGCAACCATGGTCGTTGGGTGTATATCGAAGCCGGCTGGAAAGCCTGAATTTCAGTATTGTTGAATTCGAAGATGAATCGGAACGTTTTCGGAAACTTGTCCTGCAAGCGTGGCGGGAGTTCGTGGATGACCTTGAGCACGTGGCTTTTGACAAGGCTCTCGTTGACGCCCTCATGCAGGAAGCAGAGCTGTGGCTGCATCGGAACCGAGCGATAGAAAGTGGACAGCTCAGAGTCCTAAGAGTTTTTGCACGGCTAAGATCTGGGCATTTGTAGGCTCGATCAACTATCTACGGCGTATCCCTGGGGACGACAGCAACGCCGTCTATAATTCGGTCACTTGGATGCAGGACGATCTTGGCGCCTTCACGGACACCACTCAAAATTTCCGCGAAAGCTGAATTGCGTTGGCCAATTTGGATTTTGCGTTGCCTTGTCTGCCCTTCGTTGAAAGTAAATACAGCCCAGTCCTGACCGTTACGAAATAAGGCGCCGACAGGGATACGCAAGGTTTGTTCCTTTTCCCAAACGACGATACGCAGCTGCACGCGAAATCCATGACCGAGCCGTCGCCAAGCATTGCTATTGCCTGTAAAGTCGATAATCACGTTTACGCGCTGCTCTTCGATTCCAAGTGCGGAAACTTTCGTGAAGCCGGTTGGTTCTACACGCCGGACTTTGCCCCTGAGTATATTTTCACCGCCCCATGCTTCGATGAAGACGGAAGCGCCCGTGGCGACGCGCACCGCGTCGGTGGAGAGCAAGTCCACAACGACTTCGATGTTTTGGGGATCGCCGATCTCGATCAAAGGGTCGCCCGCTTCAACAATTCCCGCGCTTTCATGCAGTACGCTCAGAATACGGCCATCAACAGGGGCTCGTACGGGGACGCAGCAACCGGTTGGAGCTGCTTTGTCGGGAAGCCCTTCTCCGGCTTCGATAAGAGATGCGCGGGCGATGGCGAGTTCGTAGGAGCGCACGCGTGTCGCTGCCTTCGCGGTATCAAGCGCGGCACGGCGCGTTTTTGCTTCTAGAACGGCGCGGTCGAGCGCACTCTCTGAAATCGTTTTGCGGGTTGCCAGCCTTTTCGCACGCGATAATTCGGCGAGGGCAAAGTCAAGTTCCGCTTGTGCCTTGTTTTGTTCCGCCGTCGCTAAGGAGAGAGCAGCTTCGGCGGCCTTAACCTCGGCGTCTGCTTTTGTTCGCGACCGAATATCGAGGAAGGTTGGGTCTCCAGGTTCGATCGTCGCGAGGACCGTCTCTCCGCCGATCACCTGATCGCCGACCTTATGGGTGATACGCATTGCGCGGCCGGGTAGCGGTGCCGAAACCGTATAAATCTCGCGAACCCTCGTTTTACCCTCATCGTTGATCGTGACCTGCATCGGACCGGTTGAAACGGTCGCAAGGTCGACAGGAATGGGCTGAGGAAGGAATGCGTAAAAGAGGCCCGCTATCAGAAGGGCACCAAAGAAGCTCCAGAAAATAATGCGTCGGCCTAGTGCAGACATGGAAATTTACTCCCTGGTCTTCAGAACTGCGATAAGGTCTAGTCGATCAAGACGCCGGCGCACGAAAAGACCGGAAATGATGACAGCGATCAAAACGATGGCAACGGAAAAGCCGAAGGTTCCGCGTTCGAAGTAAAGGGGAATTCGGTAAAGCTCAGTTTCGGATACGGAGGCGATAAGCCAACTCAGGCCGTATCCAAGGGCACAGCCCAGGGGTAATGCCAGAACAGTAAGTGCCGCCAGTTCGCCAAGCAGAATATAAGATATTTCGAAGCGGGTGAATCCAAGTACCCGCAAGCTTGCGAGTTCCCTCCCGCGTTCGGAAAGCGAAATACGGGCACTATTATAGACTACACCGAACGTCAGAAGTCCGGCGAAAAAGACATAGAATCCGATTATGAAATTCAGCGTGTCTCCGATTGTATCACGGAATGCATCGATTGCGGTTTCCCGCAATGTTACGCCTGCAATTTTTGGCATATCCTTTAGGGCGCGATGAAGGACACCGTAAAGATTTGGGTCCGCAAGAATATGTGCCCCTGATATTGTTGGGCCTTCCAACATGAATTTGTTCAGTTCATCCATGCGCATATATGCAAGCGTGCCAAGATAATTGTCGAAGGTCGTTGCAATGCGAATTTTTCTTGTGGGCCGTCGCCCTTCAAGTACCTCAACCGTCACGATATCACCTGTCGTGGCACCGATGAGTTCGGCGAGCTTGGCGGAAAGGACGACCCCGTCCGGCGGCAAGTCTACGGCGCGGTCGCTCGCATCCAATACCCGGTTGATCGTTGCGTCCGGAACCGCGCCAATGAGCGAAACCAGGCGTGACCGGTGGCCGTAGCGCAGCCGGATAGGAACCGAGCGAAAAGGCTGTATCGCCATGACTCCGGTTACATGCGCCAAATCGCTTACAGTCCGCAGCGGTTGCGGCTCCGTGAGGCTGACCGTGATGTCTTGGCGTTCCGCTCTGTTGTACTGAACATCGATCATATGCTCGATCGCGTCGAGCCAGAATAGCGAACTCAATAGAAGGCTGAGTGCGAGCGCGATGCCTAGCAGCGTTAGACCGGAGCGAATAGGCCAGCGGCTCAAGTGGCGCAAGATCATCCGCGTAGGCTGGTCGAGCGCATCGACAAAGGGGAGCCGCTGTAAAACACCGCGACGATAGGATGGTGGGGCCGGTGGAGCCATTGCTACCGCAGGCGGCAGCCGGACTGCCCGGGCGACCGCACCGCCGCCGCCGAGCAACGCCGCGCACAGGCTGATAAGCAAGGCGCCGGCGAAGACACTGGCATCTAGCCGGAAATACAAGAACGGAAAGCGATAGAACTGGGTATAAATTTCTGTCAATCCGCGTCCCAGCCACGTACCCATTGCACTACCGATTACTAGGCCGAGTATGACCATGCCCAGGATGAACTTGACGTAATGCCAGGCGATCGCTGTGTTGGTCAAACCGAAGGCTTTGAGCAATCCGATTTGTTCACGTTCCGTCGCGACAAGGCGCGAGATGACCATGTTCAGCAGAAATGCGGAGACGGCGAGAAAAATCGTCGGTATGAGACTCGCCATGGTGCGAAGTTGTTCGATTTCGCTGGAAAGAAACCAGTTTGAAATTTGGTCACGCCGTGAAAAAGCGCCGGTTCCACCATAGGTACTTAAATGCTGGTCGACTGCGGCAGTGACCGCGTTCGGTATCGCATTTCGCAGCAAGGAGATGGCGATGTCGTTGAAGGCGCCGTCCATATCGAATGCGGCAGCGAGCGCCTCACGCCCCATCCAGATGATGCCGAACCGTTTGTCGTCAGGCATCATTGCGCCGGGCGCGATGGAATAGACATATTCCGGCGACAGAGCTATCCCGACAATGTTCAGTCGTCGGCGATGTCCATTTATCGTTGCAAAAAAGTGGTCTCCCGGGACGAAACTATGCGCTTCGGCAAAGGCCTCGCTAATCACGGCGTCATCTGGGCGATCATGTGAGACGCTGCGGCCGAGTCTGATTCTGATATCGTTCAGCGATTGGCGTTCGTCGGTTGAAAGCGAAATTAACCGGCCGGTCGCGGGCTCGTCGAGCCCCGCGATGTCCAGGGTGACATCCTTAACGATTCGGGTGGCGACGGCTTTTACGCCATCGATCTTTTCCAGTTGCTTTTTAAGTCGCTGTGGCGCCCGTTTTACGGTACCGAAGATATCCGCGAAACGGTAACGTTCATAGTAAGCCGTTCGGGTTTCGTCCAACGACTGTACCATGCCGATCGACATGACAAATGTTGCGACGCCCGCGCCGATGACCAGGGCAATTGCGACGACCAGACCGCGGATGTGCCACATATCGCGCAGGAGTTTTCGATCCAATACACCAAGCATCGCTTACCACTCGATTTGCGAAACCGGACGCCGGTTTTCGTTCGTCTCGACACCGGTTATATGGCCGTCGCCGAGCGTGACAACCCGATCCGCCATCGCGGCGATGGCCGCATTGTGCGTAATGAGGGCCGTGGCGGTACCGAATTCACGGTTGATCGTTTCCAGAGCCTCCAAGACGATAATGCCGGTCTTACTGTCGAGTGCACCGGTGGGTTCGTCGCAGAGCAAAATATCCGGGCGTTTTGCAATTGCTCTGGCAATCGCCACACGCTGCTGCTCGCCACCGGATAGTTGAGCCGGAAAGTGTTGTATGCGCTGTTCCAGGCCGACCAGCGCCAAAGCATCTTCCGGGGCGACGGGATTAGGTGCAATTTCGGTGACGAGGGCGACGTTTTCTTTTGCCGTCAGGCTTGGGATCAAATTGTAGAACTGGAAGACGAACCCAACATGGTCGCGGCGGTATGCCGTCAGTGCGCGGTCGTTAAAGCTCGTTAACTCTTCTTCGTGGAAGAATACATGCCCTTCGCTTGGGGAATCCAAGCCGCCAATGATGTTCAATAATGTTGATTTGCCACTGCCCGATGGGCCGAGAAGAACGACGATTTCTCCTTGAAAAAGGTCGAAATCGACGCTGTCCAGAGCACGGACGGTTACTTCACCGCTGTGATAGATCTTCGAAAGGCCGCGGGCTTTGAGCGTTCGTTTCTGCTCGGACATGACAATCCTTCCGTGCATTGGCCATACGTAACCCGTCCGTAGAGCGTGTGCCAGGGCTTCTGCTATTCGTAAGGCAGGGCGCGACCATTTGCCCAAGACCGCTGAAATTCAATGTTAACGATATTTTATAACGTCGTATCTGAGTATGTGTAATGGCTGCGACCGCCCGAAAACAGCGTAAACAGCCCGCTGCCGCGATTTCGGCGGCGGATGCGAAACGCGCCCAGAATAGTGGTTACATACCCCTCAAAATTAGGTTTAAGGCCTGGTGGGAGGGTGTGGATGCGGAAAAGCTCATGCTCCGTCAGGGCAAGGCGCGGCGGCGAAAATCTTCAGCAGAAATCAAAATTGATCAACCTGTCGATGATATTGACGCGAACAAAACCGATTTCGAACTCCTCATGTCGATCCGGGAACGTGTTTGGGGCAAAGATCAAATTGTTCCGGGCGGGCCCGATTATGTAAGTACGTTTCTCGACGGCGCAAAGCTTAAGCCGGGCACTTTATTACTGGACCTTGCCGCAGGTCTTGGGGGCTGCGGGCGGGCGATTGCTGTGGAATTGGACGCAGTTGTCGAGGGTCTCGAAACGGACGAGGCGGTCGCCAAAATAGGCGCTGCCCGGGCGGCGCATTTGGCGCTCGATAAACAGGCACCAATCTCTCATTATTTGGCACATAATCCCTTTCTGCGCGTGGATCGCTACGATTGCGTCTATGCTCATGAGGCGTTTTTTCGCATCCTGGATAAGGGAAACCTGTTCACAGAAGTCCGTAAGTCTTTAAAAGAAGAAGGAGATTTCATTTTTTCAGACTTGATTTACGGCAATGCCGGGGACGAAAGTGCCAGTGCAATCAAAGCCTGGGCCGCGTCAGAGACAGAGGTCCCCGATCCATGGACCGCGGATCGATACAGGAGCGAATTGGCTGAAATTGGCTTCGAAATCGTTGCATTCGAAGATGAAACCGCACTTTATCAAGGTATGATCCGGGAAGGGTGGGAAGCCTTCGCTGGCACGCTGGATGACAGAACAATCAATCGCCGGTTCGTCGACATTATGATGCATGAAGCGAAAATTTGGCAATGCCGGACCGCGGCGATCAAGGCGGGTCATCTGCGGTTCTTGCGTGTTCATGCGCGGCGTAGTTGAGTCGAGATGAATTTGGCGGGGTGACTATAATTCGCGTTGACAGCCTGTAGTACGATCCCTATTTTCCGCCCGTTCAAATGAGGACATACGTGTTTCGACGGGAACGAGCCATGAAAGTTGTACGGTCACTTAAATCGATGAAGACGCGCCATAAGGATTGCCGCGTTGTGCGCCGCAGAGGCCGTGTCTACGTAATCAACAAGCGGAACCCGCGGTTCAAGGCCCGCCAAGGCTGAAGCGTGCTTTACACGCTTGGATGAGAACCGCGCCCAGGCGCGGTTTTTTTGTTTCTCAAGTGGTTATAACGCGCTATGACCAAGATCTTAGCGAGTTGACGCGGGTCGTTTGTCATGGAAATGCCCAAGCCGGATGATGCGGTTATTGCGAAACGGCATGATATTGCCGCGGCGCTTCGGAAAATCGTGCCGGGCGAAGGTGTAATCGTCGATGAAGAAGCACTTCGTCCTTATGAATCGGACGGGTTGACAGCATATAAGACGCTGCCGTTGATCGTCGTTCTGCCGGAAACGACGGAACAGGTCAGCCAAGTCCTGCGTTATTGCCACGAGAACAACATCAAGGTCGTTCCGCGCGGCGCGGGAACGTCGTTGTCCGGCGGTGCACTGCCGCTCGCCGATGGCATTATTCTTGGCCTTGGCAAGTTTAAACGAATACTGGAAATCGATTACGACAATCGCTGCGCTGTTGTGCAGCCCGGCGTGACCAATTTGGGGATTACGGATGCTGTCCGCGCTGATGGCTTCTATTACGCGCCGGACCCGTCAAGCCAGATTGCGTGTACGATCGGTGGTAATATCGCCGAAAACTCAGGCGGCGTTCATTGCCTCAAATACGGCCTGACGACGAACAACGTCCTTGGGCTCGAAATGGTCATGATTGATGGGGAGATAATCCGGATCGGAGGAAAGCATCTCGATTCTGAAGGCTATGACATGCTGGGCCTACTCACGGGATCGGAGGGATTGCTTGGCGTTGTTACCGAAGTGACTGTCCGGTTGTTGCGGTCGCCGGAGACGGCAAGGGCGGTTCTCATCGGCTTTCCCTCAAACGAAGCTGCAGGAGCTTGTGTCGCGGGTGTAATCGGGGCCGGAATAATTCCCGGCGGCATGGAAATGATGGACAAGCCGGCAATTGCGGCGGCCGAAGCCTTTGTCGAGGCCGGTTACCCGCTGGATGTCGAGGCTCTGCTGATCGTCGAATTGGACGGCCCGGAAGTCGAAGTCGATTATCTAATCGAGGCTGTGGAGAGGATTGCCCGGGAAAACGGCGCCGTGTCGATCCGAGTATCGAACAGCGAGGACGAGCGGGCCCGCTTCTGGGCCGGCCGCAAGGCAGCGTTCCCGGCAATAGGCAGGATCTCGCCTGACTATTACTGCATGGACGGAACGATCCCGCGCAGCCAGCTGACGTATGTGTTAACCCGAATGGCAGAACTATCGGAAGCATACGGGCTGCGGGTTGCGAACGTGTTCCATGCGGGTGACGGTAATCTTCATCCCTTGATTCTTTATGATGCGAATGAACCCGGCGAGCTCGAAAAAGCCGAGGAATTCGGTGCTGACATTCTAAAGTTATGCGTAGAGGTTGGCGGTGTTTTGACCGGCGAGCATGGCGTCGGAGTCGAAAAGCGCGACCTCATGGATTCTATGTTCTCGGAGGAAGACTTGAAACAGCAGCAGCGGGTAAAATGTGTTTTCGACCCAACATCTCTGCTCAATCCCGGCAAGGTTTTCCCTGAGCTTCACCGGTGCGCGGAATTGGGCCGCGTCCATATCAAACGCGGTCAGATGCGGTTTCCGGATTTGCCACGGTTCTGAACGGATAACATGTCGACACAGCTAAAGCCGGAAAATGTTGATCAGGTCCGCGATGCCGTCGCTTGGGCGGCAGGGGAAGAAACGCCGCTTGAACTTATCGGCGGCGGTTCGAAGCGGTCGATAGGCCGGCCCGGAAACGCGGCGCATACGCTGGATTTGTCGGAACTGGCAGGTATTACTCTCTACGAACCTGAAGAACTGGTGTTGTCGGCTGGTCCCGGGACACCAATTGCCGAAATATATGCGGCTCTCGCCGAGCAGAACCAGGAATTGGCGTTCGAACCGCCTGATTACGGGCCATTGTTGGGCAACCCCGAAGGGGAAGGGACTCTCGGTGGCGTTGTCGCTACCAACTTGGCAGGTCCGCGCCGCATCAAGGCAGGCGCCGCACGCGATCATTTTTTGGGATTTTCCGCAGTCAGCGGTCGCGGCGAAGAGTTCAAGTCCGGTGGCAGAGTTGTCAAGAATGTGACCGGTTATGATTTATGCAAGATCATGGCGGGATCCTGGGGAACCTTGGGGGCGATGACCCAGGTGACGGTTAAGGTCCTGCCGGCAGCGGCGAAGATCCGTACCGTTCTGATATTTGGGTGTGACGGCCAAACTGCGACCGCGGCGATGACGCGGGCATTGCAATCACCCTATGAAGTTTCGGGGGCGGCCTGGCTGCCAAGGCCGATCGCGGCTTTGTCTGGTGTTGGGTACGTTAAAAGTGCGGATGCGTCCATCACGGCAATCCGTATCGAAGGTCCGGGGCCTTCCGTAGAATACCGCTGCGGCGCTTTGCGCAAGAAACTGGCTGAATTTGGCAAGACAGAGGAGCTGCATGGGCACAATTCGGCCGCGTTCTGGCGCGAAGTTCGTGATGTTCGGCCGTTTGCCTTCACCAGCGACACCCGAGTCGTCTGGAAAATGTCCGTGCCGCCACAGTCTGGGGCTGCGCTTGCAACAAGCTTGGTAGACTTGGCGGACGCGGAGGTTTTTTTGGATTGGGGCGGCGGTTTGGTGTGGGTGGCCGTCTCTGCGGATGCCGATCTGGAAAAAGTGCGTGCCGCAACGGTTTCCGCGGGCGGACATGCGACCCTGATCCGGGCACCAGCCGAACTGCGTAGTTCGATCCCAGTGTTCCAGCCGCAAAATCCAGGGCTCGCGCGGCTCAGTCAGCGGCTCAAGGAAAGTTTCGACCCGCGTGGCGTGCTCAATCCCGGCCGCATGTACCCAGGGATATAATGCAAACCCATTTCACACTCGCCCAACTCGCCGATCCCGATATTGCGGAGGCCAACAAGATTCTGCGCAATTGCGTGCATTGCGGTTTTTGCACAGCGACATGCCCGACTTATGTGTTACGTGGCGACGAACTCGACAGCCCGCGTGGGCGCATTTATCTGATCAAGGAAATGCTTGAGGGCAGTAAGGCGGCATCAGCTCGGGTGGTACGGCATGTCGACCGCTGTCTGTCCTGCCTATCTTGCATGACGACCTGTCCCTCGGGCGTGCATTACATGCATTTGATTGACCATGCGCGCCACCACATTGAAGAAACTTATGCGCGCCCCAAAGCCGAACAATTCCTGCGCAACCTGCTCGCCTGGATGTTGCCGCGGCCCAAACTGTTCCGTTTAGCATTGATCGGCGCTTGGTTCACGCGGCCCTTCGCAGCCCTGGCACCCGGGCGGCTAAAGGGCATGATGTCGATGGCGCCGGCGCGTATTCCGTCTCCCTCGCCGGTAGACCGTCCGCAGATTTTCTCCGCGTTTGGCAAGAAACAAGGACGCGTTGCCTTGATGAACGGCTGCGCGCAACAAGTGCTTAGCCCGACGATCAATGAGGCGACAGTTCGACTGTTGACGCGTCGGGGGATCGAGGTTGTCGTGGCACGCGGCGCGGGCTGCTGCGGTGCGCTGACTCACCACATGGGGAAAGTGACGGACAGCCACGCAAGTGCACGCGCGAATATCGCGGCCTGGACCCGTGAGATCGACGGTGACGGGTTGGATGCGATCATCATCAATGCATCGGGCTGCGGTACCACGGTCAAGGATTACGGCTTTATGTTCCGGGACGATCCTGCGATGGGCGAGGCTGCGGCGCAGGTTTCCGCGCTGACCCGGGATGTCAGCGAGTATCTTCTCGATATTGGGGTCGGGCCGATCCCGGTCAGGCGTCCGATTGCGGTTGCCTATCATGCAGCCTGTTCCCTGCAGCACGGTCAGAAGATTACGGAAGCCCCGAAGCGGCTGCTGTCTGACGCCGGATACGATGTCCGCGCTGTGCCGGAGGCGCATCTCTGCTGCGGTTCTGCGGGAACCTATAATCTACTGCAGCCGGAATTAGCGACACAGCTACGCGACCGGAAACTGGCGAACATCGCGAAGACCGGGGCGGCGGTCGTCTCGGCCGGTAATATTGGCTGTATTCAGCAAATCGCGGCCGGCGCGCTGCCTGTCGTGCATACCGTTGAACTGCTCGATTGGGCGACGGGTGGACCGCCGCCGGAGGCGCTGCACGACGAAATTGTCGTGGCGTCGAACGTAGCGTGAGATGGCTTCCTCTTGGTTTTGTATTTCTCGGTCTGGCCGCATGCGCCAGCCCGGACGATACACCGGTTTGGAGTCCTGGGATGCCCACGCAAAAATCTATCGCCGTGCCGGCGCCAAGGGAGACCGTAATCATTGACCGTTCGGATCCACGTCCGCGGCGACGGTTTGATCCAGCCCCTGCCGAACCAAGCGTAAAGTCGAAAACGCCCCTCTCAAAATATGAACGACGCGTGCTGCAGGATGACCGACGGCGTGTGAATGCTGAGATTAAAACACTCAAGCGTCGGGAGCATTTCGATGGTGACGATGTGAGGGCTGTCGATAGACGCCGGCTCCGGGATTTAAGAGCCCGACAACGCAGCACCCTGCGGCGGTTGCGTAGTGACTGACCGACGTTTGTTTTTCCCTATTTTTTGATGGCCGCATTTGTCAAATTATTCAAGGCTCCGGCCATTTTTGCCAGAACCGGATCGCGATCCACGACGCCGTAGCGCCTGGCGAGTTGCGAGGGTTTCGTGTAGGCGATGTTAACCTTGCCGTTGGCTTCCCAGGCGAGAACTTTTAGCGGCAACGCGATGCCAATTTTGCGCTGGCTTTCCATCAACGGTGTGCCGAGCTTGGGGTTGCCGAAGATCAGCAACTGGGTCGGTTCCATGGTCTTGCCGATCTTCGCGGCGCCGGCGGCATGATCGACCCGGGCGAAGACGGTAATGCCCTTTTTCTTGAAGATCCCTTCAAGGCGGTCGAGTGTCTCCGAAACGCTGTACGGACTCGATTTGACAACAAGACCTTCGCCGGCATGTGCTATGGAAAAGGCGCCAAAAAGCATGGCGAAAGCGAGTATTAAAAGGCGCATGGGTTACTCCCTGAATTGAGCGCAGTTGGTTTTGGCTCCTGTTTGGGAAGAGTGCCCTAACCCGCTACCGCGCGCAATGAGATCGCAGAAAAGTGAATGTTCTCGGGGCGCGATTATGAAGGCACATGACTATTCTTGATCGTGTCCTCACAATCAAAATGTCAGCGCTAAACAGGGGCCGTTACTATATGGTCGCTATGCCATAAATATTTGTAGAACTAATGAAATTCAACTTTGAGAGAGCATGTTTTAAACAATGCTGTTAAGGTTAACGGAATAAATACCTTGTAATATTTCAACGTTATTTGGAATTTCACGATCCGTCGATACCCAAGCTAGCCTATTTCAACTAGTCGTTTTCGTTGCAAGTGAGATATCGTCTTTATTGATTTTGACGTGTTCCTGACTGGGGAGGCGTGCATTGATTTCGTTATCTGTTCTGGGCGCATCCATTTTGCTGCAAGTGGCTGCGGCGGTAATGGCCCTTCGGCTCGTGCGAACTACAGGTTGGCTCTTCGCGTGGTTACTTATTGCTGGGGCATTGCTGCTCATGGGCGCGCGCCGGTCGATAACTTTTTATCACGCCGTTATCGGAGACCTTACGCAGCCGCCAAATTTATCTGCCGAACTCGTTGCCCTATCGATCTCGGGATTGCTGCTTGTCGGTGTCACATCTATCCGGCCAATGTTTGTCGCGAGGAGAAAGGCAGAAGCCGCGTTGCGTGCCAGCGAAGCTACTTACCGCGGCATCTTAGACAACATGGCGGATACGTTTTATCGGACCGACGTTGAAGGGCGAATTATAATCGCCTCGCAATCTGCCACCAGTTTGCTCGGTTATTCAATCGATGAACTAATCGGCAAGGCCCTTGCCAGTTTATATGTCCGGCCTTCGGATCGCGATGAGCTTCTCAGGCAGATCAAGGAGAATGGCGGGCAGATACGGGGTTATATGTCGCCGCTTCGTCACAAGGACGGTAGTCGTGTCCTTGTAGAGACAAATGCTCGTGTTTTGCTTGATGACAATGGCGACTTTCTTGGCGTCGAAGGAATTGCCCGGAATATTACAGATCGTCGGCGAGCAGAAGAACTGAATGCCCGTCTTGGCCGGATCGTTGAGGATTCGGACAACGAGATTTATGTGTTCGATAGTGAAACGCTCCGATTCATACAAGTCAATCGAGGTGCCCGCGAAAATCTTGGGTATTCAATGGCGGAGATTTGCGAAATGACGCCAATAGATATCAAGCCGATGTTCAATGAAGAGGAGTTCACTCAACTGATCAGACCTCTACATGAAGGAACGCGAGACGCCTTGGAGTTCGAGACTATTCACGCTCGAAAAGATGGCACGACATACAATGTTCATGTCCATCTCCAACTGGCGCGGTCGGAATCAACTCCTGTCTTCTTCGCCATTATCCAAGACATTACCGAACGGAAACGAACGGAGGCCGTATTGCTTGCTGCCAAGGAAGAAGCGGAAAAGGCCAACCTAGTAAAATCGGAATTCCTGGCGCATTTCAGCCACGAACTGCGCACCCCGCTGAACGCCATAATCGGATTCTCTGAAATTTTGGAGAATGAGGCGTTTGGGCCGTTAGGCCACGAACGATATAATGAGTATGTAGGTGATATACATCGAAGCGGTAAAATCCTGCTGGAATTAGTTTCGGAAATCCTAGAATTTTCGAGAATGGAGGCCGGTCGACTCGAGCTAGACGAACAGGTTTTCGACTTATACGGGGTCGTAGAAGAAAGTACCCGCATGCTGTGCAATCAAGCGGCGGTTAAAAACGTCACTTTCGAATTGCTGGTGCCTGAAGGGGAGTTCTGGCTTGAAGGTGACAAACGATTAGTTCGACAGATCCTTTTGAATTTGCTCTCGAATGCACTCAAGTTCACCCGCCGAAACACTGTTGTCACGCTGGCGCCAGAAGTTGGTGAAAGGGGTGAAATTGGTTTCCGCGTTAGTGATTGCGGAGAGGGCATTTGCGACGGCGACATTAATCGAGTACAGGAACCCTTTGTTCGACTGCAGGGTGCATCAACTAGTTCTGAGGAAGGTAATGGCCTTGGTCTTTCCATCGCCAAAAAAATTGTGGAAAGACATGGAGGTAGCCTTCAGTTAAGCAGCGAATCGGGGGTGGGGACGACAGCAACCGTTAGCTTTCCCTATGAGCGCCGGTTCAACAAAAACGCCTAGCGTGAACAGCTTCGGATTTGACGAATTAGCTTGAGGCTAAATGCTTTCGGAATTTGACCTAAGTCAAAGATGACCCCCGCATACGCGTGCAATCTGTCCTTGGATGCAAGGAAGGATGAGGAAAATGGGTTGCACGCAGATATACGATTTCATTCAAGGGACGACATTCGAGCTTTCGCCGTTGCTTAGTCAGCATAGCAAGAAAGCCGAACGGTCTGCTCTATTGCTTCCCGCTCAGGAGACGGAAGATCTGATCAAGCGTCATGTCGCGGAACTCGAAACGCTCAATCGCGCACAAAATTTTGCGGAAACGTGCTGCGCTCGCTCATAGCGAGGATCAAAATTTTTAGTAGGCGGCGCCGAGAACGATGCGGGCGCTTTTAAGATAACGGCTCAACTAATGTGACGAATGTGTGTTAATCGGATAAGGGTTAGAAACGGTCGTTTCGGGGGAAGTTAACGACGAGGCAACATTGGCTAACTCGAAAGACCAAGGGCACTCGTCCTGAAAGGTTGAGGTTACCTAGCCGAAGTGGTTGTCTAAGACCATTTTGACAGCTGGACGTGCTTCCATGCGCTGCATATGCGCCATCGTCTTGGGAAGCTTTGTTGTGTCTACCTTGTCACCTTCGAGCCATCTCGCGACCGTGTACAGATAAGGGTCGCAAACGCTATAGGTGTCGCCCATCACCCAGGGACCTTCGAACATCTCACTTTCGATCAGCTCGAAACAAGCGCCGACGGACTCGGGGACTTTGCGCTGCATTTCCGAGATGGCTGCAGGGTCGTCCGCCCAACGATGGCCCCGCCCACGATGCGCATGGGCGACATGTACGGTAGAACAGAGGTAGCTGTTGAACGCTTGCAGCCTGGCGAGATCGAATATGTCGTCCAGCGGTGCAAGCCTGGACTGGGGACGGTTCTGGGCGATGAATAGAAGAATGGCCGGTGTTTCGGTCAGGATACCCCGTGCGGTGATAAGCGCGGGAACCCGCCCCTTGGGGTTAATCGATAGATATTCCGGCTTTCGTTGTTCCTCGGCGCCGAAATCGATCCGGATTGCCTCATACGACTCGCCTGCTTCCTCCAACGCGATGTGCGACGCAAGAGCACAGGAGCCCGGCGAATAATATAGTTTAAGCATTTCGTTTCCTGATGAATTGGTAATTTTGGCGACTATAGGCGTGGCAATGGGCCCCCGCAATGAAATGCCCAATCAATGGCGGACAATGGGTCTCGATACGGGGTGGAATATTATTTTGCGCGCGGCACCACGTCGAATGCGATGATCAATCTGTCTTCGTCGGTGTTGAAAGGAATCGTGCCGTGAAATAGCGACGAGGGAAACAGCACGATATCACCATTCTTTGGGTGGTGTGGGTGTTTTGGATACCTTCATCCAAAACCGGATAGCCGTATCCCCATAAGGAGAACTCAATCGCACCTTCTTCGCGATCGCCGAGCTCAGGGCATCGCAGGTAGAAAACCCCACTGAGCCAACCGCTCGGATGTATATGCGGAATTCTATATCCGCCTTTCAAAAGCCTGCCAAACCAGGCGTTGAGCGAGAATGACTCTGGAAACGAGTCTATAAATCCGCAATTCTCGGAGACGGTCTCGACACGATATAGTTTGATTTTTTCTTCGACGATCCGTTTTAGATCGGCAAGCGGTCCTGTTGGATCCTCGAACAATACCGCTGGCGTTTGAAATCCCGATACCGTCGATTTCCCGAACGGTTCCCATATCACGGCTTGTTTTTCAAGCGCACCCGCCAGTTGTTTCAGAAATTTCGTGCTGTCCAATTTTCAATCTAAGGCGTTGTAAACGCGTATAAAATAAAGGGGCCGCTTGCAAAAGGGATCGGGGTTCTTCCTGTTCCATTGATCTGCTGCAAACGCGTTGATCGCCGCGGCACGAAGATTGTAAATCTGGCTGTTCAGAGTTTCCGCCTGCCGCCATTTACCTGAACTGTGATGTTGAAACGCGAGTTCCAATGCCTGGCCCAAGTCTGTGGTCTGCATCTTTCGCTCGCTCAAGGGGGTTGTTACAGGATGAAGGCTCTGCGCAGCCTGATCTCAGGGTGCTATCACCATCAAACTACTGAAACGTAACAATTTGCCAGCGTGAAATCCGATGCGATTGCTTGAAAATTCGCCCGAAGAGGCACAATGGCGCGCAACGGTGAACGCCAATCCTGCTGAACGAGATGTCGAAAATTAGTGGGAGAGGCCACGGTGAAGGTCGCGTTACCCTACGTAGAAAGCACGAACGGCGGCGGGTATCTTGTGTCCGCACGACCGCCGAGACGCCGGTGATACTTGATTTCCAAATTTTTGCGCTGCTTGTAGCGGCTAATTGTCTTCGAGACTCCGCAAGAACGAACTGCGGGCACTCGCCGCCGACATCAGGAAGCCAAGATCCGCTCCACCGAGTATAAAATTGACGCCTTTTTCCACGAACTTCGTCACCAGCGCTTCGTCGTAAATCCCACCAAGTCCGACATGTTTGCCGTGTTTCTTCGCAGCGGCAAGCGCTGTGTCATAGGCTTCCTCAATGCGCGCATGATCGAATTGACCGGGAATACCCATCTCGGCCGCGAGATCGTTCGTACCAATCAGCATGACGTCGACACCGTCGACGGCGGCGATCGCGTCGGCGTTCTCAATAGCCGTTGGCGTTTCGAGCATGATCACGACCATAGTCTGCTCGTTCATGACCTTTGGCTGTTCGGCAACCGGGAGGCTGGCGAACCCGAGTTGCGATAGTCCGCCGGTCATGGACCGGTGGCCGATCGGCGGGAATTTAACGTGATCGACGGCCGCCCGTGCTTCTTCGACCGTATCGACGTGAGGCACAACGATGCCCATTGCGCCGTTGTCGAGGATGCGCGCGGCATGGAAATGCTCATGCCCCGGTACGCGGACCAGCGGCGTCACGCCGACATCCAGGGCGGCAACGCAAATCTGCGACGCGGTATCCAAGTCCATCGCGCTATGTTCCAGGTCGACAAACAGCCAGTCGTAACCGCAGGTCTTGGCGATCTTGGCGATGTCGACTTTGCGTGATTGCAGCACACCCAGCCCCAGTGCCAGTTTGCCTGCGGCGAGTTGCTGTTTGACGTGGTTTTGCGTGACGGTCATTTCACTCTCCCTGTTTATTCATTCGCTGCTTAGGCGCCCCAGACTTCCTTGAGGACGCGCAGCCAGTTCTCGCCCATGATCTTGCGGATCTTGGTCTCGGGCCAGCCGGCTTTTTCCATCGCCGCGGTCAGGTTCGGGAATTCGCCGATCGTGCTGAGGCCGTCCGGCATTTTGGTGACGCCGCCAGGACGTTTCGGGACCAGACGGCGGCCATGGCCTTTGTCGAGCGACAGATAGTCGAAGAACGCGGCGTCCTGGTCTTGGGTGAAATCGGTACCGATGCCGACACAATCCTCGCCGACGACATTGATGACGTACTCGATTTCTTCGATGCAGTTGTCGATGTTGGTTTCCGTGCCCCAGGGCAGGAAGGGCGGGTAGGTGCACACCCCGACAAAGCCACCGCGGTCGGCGATAAAGCGAAGCTGCTCGTCGGTCTTGTTTCGCGGATAATCCTTTAGGCCGTTCGGTGCACAGTGCGTGTAGGCCACAGGTTTTTTGGAATGCAGGATTGCTTCCTCGCTGGTTTGTGCCCCGACATGCGACAAATCAACGAGAATGCCGACCCGGTTCATCTCCTCAATGACCTCGCGGCCGAAATCGGACAGGCCGCTATCGACGCTTTCCCAGCAACCGGTGCCGACCAGGTTTTGTGTGTTGTAGGTGAGCTGCATGACGCCGACGCCGAGTTCCTTGTATAGGCGCAGGAAATCGACCCGGTCTTCGATACCACCCGTATTCTGCCAGCCGAGAATGATGCCGACTTTGTCTTCCTGTTTGGCGCGGCGGATATCTTCCGTCGTGAAGACCTGGAGCAGCAGGTCATCATGCTCTTCGAACCAGATTTTCCATTGCGCGATATTTTTCATCGTGCCCTTGAAGCCGTCCCAGACGGAGCAGGTGCAGTTCGCCGCGGTCAAGCCTCCGCGCTTCATGTCCTCAAAGACCGCGCGGCTCCAGTTGGAGATGATCAGACCATCGATCACGATGGCATCTTGGTGAAGGTCGGTCATGGCGCGCGCGTCTCCGTGTTGATTTCTAGTATTTGTTCTCTCCCTGTGAGAGAGGGAGGGCCCCGCGAAGCGGGTGGGTGAGGGGGTTATAAGAGCCGTAAGGTTGTTTCCCCTCACCCTAACCCTCTCCCCAAG
>JAJFJB010000427.1 GCA_021774435.1 Alphaproteobacteria bacterium | reverse complement strand
GGCGTCGCGGATGCGGCGCGGTTCCTGGCGGCCGTGTTCGAAGGCATGGGCGATAGTGCTGAAACCGCGTTTGACGAAAACGGAAGCCGGGCGATAATCCGCCAGCGCGGCTTGCGCATCGTCCGTGACATCAAGGGCGACGACCGCGAAGACCTCCTGTGCTGTTGGACGGCCATTTGGAAGGGGACGATTGCCTCACATCGCGCCTTTATGAACGTATCCGTAGCGGAGGACGGTGACGGCCTCCTGTGGACGATCGACGCGTGACTTTAGAGGCTCCAGTACCATTCCTAACCTCGTGCTGTCCCGTAGACGGGAAATCCGCTCGCCCTGTGTCGGCAACGACATGATGTGGCGCGAGCGGGGCGCAGAGAATACGGAACCCCCTGTTGACACTGCTGTCCGACGGTATCGACCATGTCTTGCTGGACAACGTTCCTTTCGATTTCGTCGTTTCCTAGTTCGGCAGCATTCTGTCCGGTCTGCTTGCCTGCTGGACGGCCCCCATCTGAATTTGGGCGATCCTGACGTTCTACGATATCTTCCGCCACGCCGACTCTTTCCTGCAACGCATCACATATAACGGAAATGGAGCAAGCATGGGCGCCACCGCCGCTATCGCGGACTTTATTGTCAACACCAGAGCATCGGATTTCCCGCCGGACAGCGATCAAAAAGCGATTAAGGTCATCGCTGATACTTTTGCTGTGATACTCGCCGGCGTCGGTTCCGAAGTTGCCGAACCACTCCAACGCTATCTCGACACCGCACGCGAGTCAGGCACATCGCCCATACTCGGTACCGGCCTCACAGCGACGGCAGAAACTGCCGCGCTGATCAACGCCACCTACGGTCACGCACTCGATTACGACGATGTGCTGTCGATGATGCCAGCCCACCCCAGTGCCGTTATTCTCGCCACTTTGCTCGCCAGCATGGATGGCAAAAAGGTGAGCGGGAAGGACGTTATCGATGCCTACATCATCGGCGTCGAAGTCGGCGGCAAAATTGGCCTGGGCATCACCAATGAGCATTACCAACGCGGCTATCACGCCACCGGCACGCTCGCCTTGTTTTCCGGGCTTGCGGCGCTCGCCCGGCTGCACGCCCTGGATGCGCCGACAATTCAGCAAGCAATGGGCATTGCGGGATCAATGGCCAGTGGTCTGCGGCGCAACTTCGGCACCATGACCAAGCCGCTGCACAGCGGTCTCGCGGCACGCAGCGCGCTGAGCGCGTTCCATTTGGCGATGTCGGGTTTTTCCGCGGCGCCCGATATCTTTGAAGCCGAGGCGGGTTTTTATTCGACCTTCGGTACAGCGGCGTCCGATCCTGACGTCACCGTGCGCGGGCTGGGTAAGCCTTTTGTTATCAGCAATCCCGGTATTGCACTAAAGAAATACCCGTGCTGTTACGCCACCCACCGCGCCATCGATGGTGTGCTCACGCTGCGCGAGCGGCTCGGGTTCGATGCCACGTCAATCGATAAAGTAATTTGCCGCATGCCGCCTGGCGGCATGCGTGTGCTGACCTACTCTCATCCGACAACCGGGCTCGAAGGCAAGTTCAGCCTGCAATATTCCATCGCCGCCGCCGTGCTCGACGGAACGTTTTCACTGTGGTCGTTCAGCGACGAGGCGGTACGCCGCCCTGATGTCGCAGCTTTGTATGATCGCATCGATGGCCATGAAACCGAGATTTGCCGCGGCGATGATCCGCAATTCGAAAAACGCAGTTCCGGAAGCCGTGGCTTTGTAGAAGTAGAAGTGCATCTACGGGATGGCCGCCGGGATCAGATTCGCGTCGACGTGCCGCCGGGTGCGCCTGCACGCGAACTCACCTGGGACAACGTACAAGGAAAATTCACGGATTGCGCGAAACAGGCATCGCGGATCAGTGAAGCTAAAGCCGCTTCAGCATTTGCAGCCATTAAGGCGCTCGATCAAGCCGAAGACGTTGCGCACATCATGGCGTTGCTTTGTGACGGGTAACCCAGCACCTCCTCTTCTTTACCGACCGTATCCTGGAAACTAACCGTTTTGAATTATGGCAATAGCTATCGACCAAGCCTCGTTAAGAGTCCGAGAAATCCCTCAAAAGCTGACCCGGCGTACCACAGCATGCTAAATTATCACCCGCCGAATCCACGGTCCGGACACCATTGACCCAGACGCCGTGTAGCCCAACGGCGGGCGTGTCGATGCGATCAGCACCAGTTGGTAGGTCGTTCACCCGCCGCTTCTCGCCACGCGCTACGGTCTTTGGATCGAACAACATCAGATCGGCCCAGGCCCCCGGCTCCAAACGGCCACGATCCTTGATGCGATAGATATCCGCCGCACGCGAGGTCAGGGCCTGCACGGCGTATTCCACCGACATATCGCCCCGGTCGCGGGCCCAATGCCCCAGCAAATGCAGACCGAACCCGGCATCGCACAGGAAGGACAGATGCGCCCCGGCATCCGACAGAGTGATGGCCGCGGCCGGGTTGCGCAGCAATTCGACGACCTTGTCCTCATCGACATTGAAGAGGCGGCAATCGAACATCGTTTTGAGATCGTCGGCGAGGCCGAAATCGAGGAACCAGTCCCACGGATCCTTGCCCGCTTCGCGCGCCAGCGGCCCGACCTTCTTGCCGACCAGATCCTGATGCGCCAGCTTGTGCACCGACATGATCGTCATATGGTCCCAATTGTTCGAGGAAAAACGGTTCGGCACACCCGTCGTGTTCATTTCATCCTTCAGGTTCTGACGAAACGAGTCGTCGGCGAGAACGGCCTTGAACGCATCCGTGCCTTCGGCCTCGATCGCCGGCCGCCAGTTGATCAGCGCTTCCAGCGGATAGGGGTGCTCCAGGGTGAATTCCATTCCCAGTGGAAAGCAGCCGACCTGCGACCAGAGTTCGCGTCCCCGGTCTCGGGCCTCTTCGATCTGGCCGATCTCACGAAAGACCCTATCCGGGTCCCCCGGGTCGACGAACATCGCGGCGATCATGACCGGTCGTCCGTTTTTGGCGGCGATCTCCTCAAGCCAGGGCACGGTCGTGGTCATGCCCTTCGTCAGCATGAAAGACCCTTTCCCCGCCTCGCCCAGCGCGCCGGTCAGTTCCAACATCTCATGTTCGTCGGCAAGTCGGGAGGGCATCGGAATGCCGTTGTCGCCATTGTGCTGCTCAAGGGTCGAAGTCGCGAAACCGCAGGCTCCCGCATCGAGCGCTCCCAGGAGCAGGGTTTTCATCTCGGCGACTTCGACCGGTGTCGCGGCGCGATCCGACGCATCGTCGCCCAGCACCCAGGTCCGGACCGAGGAATGTCCGCAGAACGCCGCCACGTTCGGCACGAGCCCGCGGCGTTCCAGTGAGTTCATGTAATCGGCAAAAGTTACGAAGTCCCAGTCGATGCCTTCCTGCATCGCGGCCAGCGACATACCTTCGACATGGGTCAGGTTCTTCAGGGTCCGCTCGCGATGTTCGGGCTTGCAGGGTGCGATGGTGAACCCGCAATTGCCGATCACGACGGTGGTGACGCCGAGCCGGTTCGAGGGCGTCGCATAAGGGTCCCATGTCAATTGCGCGTCGAAATGCGTGTGCAAATCGATAATGCCGGGTGCCAACGCCAACCCCTCGGCATCGACCGTCTCACTCCCCGCACCGACATCGGGACCGACCGCCGCGATGCGCCCATCCTTGACGGCAAGTTCGCCATCGACCGCCGCGTTGCCAAGCCCATCTATAAGCCGCGCATTCTTGATCACCAGATCATGCATGATTGTCTTCTCCCTAAGGACGGCGTTTGCCGTCGGTCCACCAGTTGGCGAATGTTAGGCGAAGACGGGGATCAGACAAACAGTTCTATGTTTTTGAATCGAGCAAGACGACCCGGCCGTGCCTCTGCGACCGGGTCACAGTCAGTCTTGGCCACTGCGCTACCAGCGAGTCAGCACGACTTCGATATAGGCTCCCGGCACCACCATCGTACCATCCTTGGCGGTATTGAAACAGCCGGTCAGGTCGAGAAGGTCGCGGCTCAAATCCGCTTGCTTCATTTCGTCGAGAGCGGCAAATGCCTTGTGAACGGGACCGTAATACTCACGGAAAATCTCGAGCCAATGCTCAGGCGAGCGATAGCGGAACACGAAGCTCTTTTCTGTGATCTGTGTCTCGCGAACGCCGTTTCCGAATAGCTCATCGATACGCGCGCGCGTTCCCCACAGCGCCGGCGAGACCACACCGGCGGGCGGCGGCACATAACGGCCGATCACCTTGAACAAGACGCCGATAAATCCATCCGGTGTCCAGTTGGCCAGACCGACCTTCCCACCGCTCCGGCAGACACGCAGCATTTCCGACGCCGCTTTCTCCTGGTTCGGCGTGAACATGACACCGAACGTCGAGCCTACCGCATCGTAGGTCGCCTCGGCGAAAGGCAAATCCTCGGCATCCGCAAACTGATAGGAAACATCGAGCCGGTCAGCCGCGGCCCTCTCCGCACTTCGATTTAGAAGCGTCTCGACGTAATCGGTCGATGTGACATCGGTCCAGCGACGTGCGGCCGCAAGTGTAAAATTACCGTTCCCGGCAGCGACGTCCAAAACCTTTTCACCGCTTCGCAAATCGAGCGCTTCGGCCAGGCTTTCTCCCACGATCTGCAATGTCGTGCCGACGATCGCATAATCGCCAGACGACCATGCGGCATTTTGCTTGCTCTTGATGGTGTTATAGTCCGGAATAGCGGTTTCAACGGCTATATTGCTCATGGCGATTTCCTCTCGTTTTGTATCCCGGCTTCAGCGCCGGAACGTGAGAAAGACATTGCGATGAAAAGCGATTTCAAACTTGTAGATGGTCTGAAGAAAATCGGGATATTGTCTGCAGAATTCCGGATTTCGGGCACCAAAACACGAAAATGATCTACACATTCGACGATATCGAACTGGATACGGACCGCTTCGAACTGAAACGTGGCGGTACGCCGCAGGGCGTTGAACCGCAGGTTTTTGCCCTTATCGAGTTTCTCGTCGAAAATCGCAGCCGCATGGTCTCCAAGGATGAGTTGAATGCCCGTATCTGGGGCGGACGGGTCGTCTCGGATGCTGCGGTGAACAGCCGTATCCGTTCGGCACGACAGATCATCGGCGACGATGGCCGCGCCCAACGGTTGATCAAGACGGTCCACGGGCGCGGCTTCCGATTTATTGGCGAGGCAGTCACGGCCAACAGCATTTCATCCGGCTATTTCAAGGAGTCCGAACCCGAAACAGCGCCCGCTTCAGATATCAACCCGTCAGCAACAAGAGGAGGACGGCCTTCAATCGCGGTTCTGCCGTTCCAACTGTTGAGTTTCGATCCACGTTATGACGCGCTGGGCGATGCGCTCGCACATGACGTCATTGTGGAATTGTCGCGCTTGCGCTGGTTGTTCGTTATTGCGCGCGGTTCGTCATTCCGGTTTCGCGGGGCGGACGCCAATCTCGAACAAATCGGCGACGTCCTGGGGGTCCGTTACGTCCTCACCGGCAGTGTTGCCGTGGAAGGAAAACGGAGCGTCGTCACAGCGGAGCTTTCCGAGGTAAGCGATGGCGGTGTGATTTGGGCAGACCGCTTCGAAGGCGCCGTCGACGACCTGCTCGGCCTACGTCTGACCCTGGCGTCAAGCATCGTGACCGCGATCGAGATCAGAATACCGCTTTCGGAAGCGACACGAGTGGCCTCCCTGCCAACCGCAAATCTCGATTCTTGGTCGGCCTATCATCGCGGTCTGTGGCACATGTTTCGCTTCAACGCGCATGACAATGAAATTGCCGAGCGGATGTTTCGGCGCGCACTTGAGGCCGACGGCAATTTCGCCCGTGCGCATGCCGGATTATCCTTTACGCATTTTCAGGACGCTTTCGTCGGCTACGCTAAGAACGCAGACGTGTCACGGCGTCTCGCTAGGGATCACGCCGACCAAGGCATGGCGCTCGATTCCCTCGACCCTTTCGCGAACCTCATGATGGGCCGCGCGATCATGTTGACGGGTGACCTGGAAAGCGCCGTTCCGTGGATCGACCGCAGCGTCGAATTGAATCCTAATTTCGCCTTCGCTGTCTACAACCGCGCCTTGACGGACGCCATCGTCGGGCAAGGACCGGAAAGCGAACGGGGCGCCATGAAAGCGATCTCGCTCAGCCCGGTCGATCCCCTGCACTATGCCATGCTGGCGACGCGCTCCCTGTCGCACATCGTCCGGCGGGACTATCGGGAGGCCAGTGTTTGGGGTGAGCGGGCCGCCAATGCCCCCAACGCCCATATCCATATCCGCGCCATTGCGGCACTGGCGCATCAACTCGCAGGAAACCAAGAAGCCGCGTCGCGCTGGGTTGCGAGCGTGCGAAACCTTTCATCGCATTACGCGCAGTCACAGTTCTTTGCCGCATTTCCCTTTCATGACGAAACAACGCTCGCAACGGTGAGTGCCGCATTCAGCCGACTTGGCATTTAGCCCCAAGCCCAATGACGATAAAAACGGAGAAAAAACATGACAGGACAATTGGAAGGCAAAGTTGCGGTCGTAACCGGCGGCGCACGGGGTTTGGGCCGGGAATACGCGCTTAGGCTCGCTGCAGAGGGTGCTTCGATTGTCGCGGGCGATGTCCGTGACTGTGCCGATACGGTCGCCGACGTCATCAACGAAGGCGGCAATGCGATTGGCGTGACCCTGGACGTCACTGACATGGAAAGCTGCACTGCTATGGCCGATGCGGCGATGGACGAATATGGCAACATCGACGTCCTGGTGAACAATGCCGCACTCTATGGCGGACTGACCGGCGGTCGTTTTGAAAAGCTCGATCCAAAGGAATGGCAACAGGTCATGGACGTCAACATCACCGGCGTCTGGAACTGCTGCAAGGCGGTAATCGGTCCGATGCGCGATGTTGGCGGCGGCTCGATCATCAACATCTCCTCGCTCGCCGCCGTCTACGGGCTGCCGTTCTCGCTGCATTACGCCATGTCGAAGGCGGCAGTTATCGGCATGACCCGCAGCCTGGCCCGGGAACTCGGCCGTGACTGGGTCCGCGTCAACGCCGTCGCCCCGTCCGCCGTGATGACCGAAGGCACCGAGGAATTCTTCGGAGACAAGCTGGACCGCGCCAAGGACGTCATCGCGCAAAGCCAGACCTTGCAGCGCAATCTGGAAACCGGCGACCTCGCCGGCACCATCATCTATCTCGCCAGCGACGCCAGTAAATTCGTCACGGGCCAGACGATCATGGTGGATGGCGGCACCGTGTACCTGTGAGACAGCGTCTGTGAAACTGTTCGATAGCGCAGCGGACACGCTGTTCCGGGAGGACAGCGCAGGCCGCACACTGTTCTATCCCTGGAGCATTTACGGGCCCGGATTCATCACCGAGACCGACGAGACGCGGACGGTCTTCCGGACGTTCTACAGAAACTTTTCGATTGCCATGATCGTGGCAATCATCGCTTTCCAGGCGATCGTCGGCATGTTGATCACGGTCGCGACGATATTGCCGATATTCATCGTTTGGTACTATGTCGCGATGCGGAAACTGGTTAAAGCGCTCCACAGAACGCCCGAAAAACCAGGCCTCGCCCAATTCTACGAAGAGACGGCGAAGACCCGAAGCTGGCCGGTCCTGATTACGCTTCAACTTATAACATTCGGTCTCGCCGCTGGCGCTTTCTGGAGCTTGCAACAGGACGGTGCGAAATTGCTAAACCTCTTGGCCGTCGCCATGCTGGCGCTCGGCGTCATCGCAGTCGGATTTATCATTTACACGAAGCGAAAACTCGAGAAAACGGAGCCTTGCTAACCAATGAGCGCACTCGCCGGCATTAAAGTTATCGATCTCACGCGCGTGGTCGCAGGTCCGTTTTGCTCTGTGCTCTTGGCGGATATGGGCGCCGATGTCATCAAGATCGAACATCCCGGCCGCGGCGATCAGGTGCGCGGACAAGGTGCGATGGTCAATGGCTTCAGCGCCTATTTCGCGCAGTTCAATCGGAACAAAAAATCGATAACGCTTGACCTTTATACCGACGACGGCAAGGCGGTCCTGCGCGACCTGATCCGCTGTGGTGACGTGCTTCTGGAAAACTACCGGCCCGGCGTGCTTGATCGGATGGGTTTCGACGCCGCGCATCTGACCAACCTGAATCCCGACCTGATCGTCGGCAGCGTCAACGGCTATGGCAGCACCGGACCCTATGCCGACCGGCCCTCTTTCGACTTTATCGCACAGGCGATGAGCGGCTTCATGAGCGTGAACGGCGATGCCGGCAGTCCGCCGCTACGTGCCGGCCCGCCTCTGGCCGATCTGGTCGCCGGTCTCTATACCGCTTTTGGTGTCGCGTGCGCGTTGGTGAACCGAGGCGGCCGCGGCGAAGCTGGCGGCCAGTTCGTCGAATCCAGTCTGATGGGCGGGTTGGTCAGCATGCTGGCCTATATGAGTGCCGAATATTTCGCGACCGGCAAAGCGCCCCGGCGCACCGGAAACGACCATCCCGTGCTGTGCCCCTACGGCCTCTTCCACGCATCCGATGGCGATGTCGCCATCGCTCCCGCCGGCGAAGTGTTTCTGAAGCGCTTCTTCGAGGTTCTGGAGTTGACCCATCTCTGTGACGATCCGGACTTTGCCGACAACGACGCCCGGGTCCGCAATCTGGCCCGGATGAATGCCATCGTTGATGAGAAAATCGGCACGAACACGGTCGATTACTGGATCGATATTCTCAACGCCGCCGGCGTCCCCTGCGGCCAGGTCCAGAATATGGAAACGCTGTTCCACGACCCGCAACTGCTCTCACAGGACATGGTCCTATCCGTTGAGCATCCGGGACGCGGCAAAATTGGCATGACCGGGTTCCCGGTGAAGATGAGCGAAACACCCTGCACGCTGCACCGACCGGCACCGGAACTCGGTGCAGATACGGAGGCCGTACTTCAGGAATTCGGCTACGACGCAGCGAAGATTGCCGCGTTGCGTAAGGGCGGCGTGTTATAGATTTTCGCTAAACTCATCAGCGACGCAAACACGGTAGCAAACATACTCCCCTCACCCTCCCGCTAAGCGGGTCCCTCCCTCTCCCTGGGGAGAGGGCAGGGTGAGGGGAAAACCTTTAACGCCCTCTACCCTTTCGCCGCCATCGCCTCCGCCAATGACAGTACGGCCCGCGCCTGTTTCAAATGGGGCATGTCGACCATCATGCCGTCGAGACCAACCGTGCCCGCGTCGGGGTTTTCCTCGAACACGGCGACGATGCGTTTGGCGTGCGCGATTTCCTCCGCCGTTGGCGTGAAGGCTTCGTTGATCGGGGCGGACTGATCGGGATGGATTGCCGCCTTGCCGAAGAAACCGGAACGCCTTGCCTGCACCGCCTCCGCCTTTAGCCCCTCCAAATCGCGAAAATCGACGAAGACAGAGTCCACGGGCATCACACCGGCCGCCCGCGCAGCGGCCAGACATAAGGTCCGCGCAAGCTGATAGGGGCCGTCATAGTCTCCGTTAGGAAGACGGTTATTGGTTGCACTGAGCGCTGCGGCTAAATCTTCAGCGCCCCAGGTCATACCGTAGAGACGCGGCGTCGCGCCGATGAAAGTATCGAGGTCGAACAGCGATCGTGCGGTTTCCGTCGCCACAGCCAGAATTTTGGTCGACCCGTTCTCAATGCCATCGCGCGCTTCGAGCGCGTCGAGTGCGTGGCTTAGCGCCACGGCTTCCGCGGCGGAATCGGTCTTCGGCAACAGGATACCGTCCGGTGCGCCGACCATCACGGCGGCAAGATCATGCATCGCGTATTCGGTGTCGAGCGGATTGATCCGTACCCAAAGCTGCTGCCGGCCCCGGTCCTTATGGCTCGACAGATATTCCGCGGCCATGCCCCGCGCCACTTCAAGCCGGTCCTTCGATACGGAATCTTCCAAATCGAGGATCAGCGCATCGGCCTCGTTACCCTCCCCCTTGATCAGCTTGCGTTCGCTATCACTGGGGACGAAGAGAAAGGAGCGCAGCGTCATACCGGCTTCTTCCGCATCAGGCCGGAACGCAGGCAATAGGCAACTTCCTCGCCGCGCTGATTGAAGGCGCGATGCTCGAACTCGACGATACCCATGGTCGGGCGAGACTTGCTTTCGCGCTTGCCCTTGATCGTAGTAGTCGAATGCAAGGTATCGCCGTGGAAAACCGGCTTCGGAAAACGGCAATCGGTCATGCCAAGATTACCGACCGTCGTGCCCAGGGTCGTATCCTGTACCGAGACGCCGATCATCAGGCCCAAGGTGAAGATACTATTGACCAAAGGCTTGCCGAATTCAGTGTCTTTGGAGAATTCCGCATCAAGATGCAGGGGCTGCGCGTTATGGGTCAGCGCCGTAAACAGCACATTGTCCATCTCGGTCACCGTTCGTGTGAGCGCATGCTCGAATGTCTGCCCGATTTCAAATTCTTCAAAATACAGCCCCGCCATCGTCTAAAACTCCTTATGGAATAGAATCTAACAGTTGTTCGTTTTTACTTCCTATCGCCCGGCGTCAGGCAATGCAAGATCAGACCGAACCGTTCCCGACGCTCATGCCGCCACAGACGTATAGAACCTGCCCGGTCATATAGGATGCATCGTCCGACAGCAGGAAAGCGATCGGCGCTGCAATTTCATCCGACGTCCCGGCGCGCTGCAACGGTACATTGTTCATCACGGCTTTGAGCTTGTCCGACCCTTCGGGATGGTTGCGTTGAAAGAGTTCCGTCGCGACCGGGCCTGGCGCAACGGCGTTCACGGTAATGCC
>JAJFJB010000426.1 GCA_021774435.1 Alphaproteobacteria bacterium | reverse complement strand
GCCATCATCTTCGCCACAGGCGCCAAGAAGAACCGCAGCCAGAAGGGCGGCGGTGCGAAAGAGGGCGGCGGGTGAAATTTTCAAATAGTATTGAAGCATGGGCGGCGGCTGAAATGGTGTGGCGACGGTCAAACCCATTTGTCGACAATAGGATGCTGGACACTATACCACTGTCAGCGGTTATTTCCCACTGGAACTATAGAAGTAACAACAGTGTGTTTATGCGGTCGCGGCGATCGCTTCAGATTCCCAGCCAGCAGCGCCCAATGGGATCTGCGGGTCCATGGAGATCGTCGTCCACGCTGCATCCTGAGCGAATAGCGCTTCCAACAATTTGTGATGCAGACCATGTCCCGTTCGGACACCACTGAAACGCCCGAATAACGTTCCGCCTGCTAAATACATGTCGCCGATACAATCCAGAACCTTGTGCCGTACAAATTCATTATCGAAGCGCAAACCGTCTGCATTCATGACTTCGTCGCCATCAACGACAACGACGTTATCCAATGTTCCACCTCGTCCAAGACCCGCATTACGAAGCGCTTCGACCTCATGCAGGAATCCGAAAGTCCGGGCGCGCGAAATGTCCGTCTTAAAGACGTCAGGCGAAAGCTCCATGGCGAAATTCTGGCGTCCAATGGCCGCGCTTTCAAAATCGATGCCGAAATCAATCGAAAAACAATCAGCGGGTTCAAGGGTCGCAACACTATCACCGTCACGGACCGTCACCGGGTGCAGAACCTGAATGGCGCGCCGCGGTGCGTCCAACTCCATGGTGCCTGCGCACTCAATCAGGAAAACAAAGGGCGCGGCACTACCATCCATGACGGGAACTTCGGGACCGTTAATGGCAACCACTGCATTGTCAATTTCACATCCGGCGAGTGCCGCCATCAAATGCTCTACGGTGGCGACGCTAACGCCGTCTTCATTCACCAAGGTCGTGCAAAGATTCGTGCTGCCGACATGATCGTAGCGCGCTGGAATTTCCCGCTTGATATTAACGACATCTGTGCGCCGGAAAACGATGCCTGAATCCGCAGGTGCCGGATGCAGTTCCATCGTTACCTTGTCGCCAGTATGGAGACCGACGCCCGTACAACGGATGCTGCTTTTAATCGTACGCTGCCACGATGACGCCGTGAGCCTACCCAATTCCTCCATCCCCTCGGAGTCCTTTGCTTTCGATCTGCATTTAACTTAATACTGAATTGATTAATTTAGTTTTTTTACATTCAGTACGCGACGATGCAGGTGTAACAATCTCAGAGATTTAGCTCAAATCACTCTTTGTTACGGAATGTTACGCGACCGCACTCGTTGGTGCGATCGCGTAACATCCTGATATTGCGCGCATATCCAGGCTTTCTCAGTTCGCCTGCCGGCGCAGAAATGCCGGTATTTCAAGCATCTCTTCCTCCGCTGGAGTCTGTGATGCCTGATTGTCGGAATCGAGGCCGCCAAGCTGTGGCTGCCCCGGCTCCGTAACGCTCGGCTCACGCCGTTGAACCGCCTTTTCTTCAGGTTTTATTAACGGTTCGGCCGCTTTCGGCTGGGGGGCGGGGGCGCTTTGCGGTTTGGCACGGCCGGTGCCTGTCATGCGCTCGAAAAGCGTAAGCGCTTTGCGCTTGGGCTGTGCTGGTTCACTCCGAGCATTTTCCATTGCCGCAGCGGCGAAGGGCTCGGCCGGTTTGGCTTCGGACCGAACGTCGCCCGGACGCACCGGACGCGGTGGAATGAACGCCGGACGCTGAGGTGCGACGGGTTTCGGTTCGGCCGTTACCAGTTCCGTTTCCTCCACCGCGGTATCGGTTTTGTCCGATTCTACATTGGTTGAGGACGGCTGATCGATGGGCAGGCTTTCTTCTGTCGCGGCGATTTCGTCTTCAGTTTCCAACGCATCAACGCCGGCTTCCACTGCCGGTGTTTCGGTATTGGTTTCGACCGATTCCGCAGATCGTTTTGATATAACCGAGGTTAAACCGACCGGCATGGGCCGTTGTTCGGTATTGGCAATCGCTTCGATACCTGTCGCGACGACGGACACGCGAATGGAGCCTTCGAGCGTTTCCTCGAATGTCGACCCGAAGATGATGTTCGCTTGCTGATCCACCTCCTCTCGGATGCGGTTTGCCGCTTCGTCGACTTCGAACAAAGTCATATCGGGACCGCCGGTGATATTGATCAGCACGCCTTTCGCGCCCTGCATCGTGACATCGTCAAGCAGTGGGTTGGAGATGGCGCGTTCCGCAGCTTCGACGGCACGTTTGTCGCCCTCCGCTTCGCCGGTGCCCATCATGGCTTTACCCATTTCGCTCATCACGGTGCGAATGTCGGCGAAATCCAGATTGATCAGACCGGGCATGACCATCAGGTCAGTGACACCGCGCACCCCCGAATACAGCACATCGTCGGCCATCTTGAAGGCGTCCGCGAACGTCGTCTTCTCGTTTGCGATGCGGAACAAATTCTGGTTCGGAATGATGATCAGCGTATCGACATATTGCTGAAGCTCCTCGATTCCCTCCTCGGCGATCGTCATTCGCCGTCCGCCCTCGAACTGGAACGGTTTTGTGACGACGCCGACGGTGAGGATGCCTTGCTCGCGTGCGGCCCGGGCGATGATTGGCGCCGCCCCGGTTCCCGTGCCACCACCCATGCCGGCGGCGATGAAGACCATGTGCGTGCCGTTCAGATGATGCTGAATTTCGTCGAGCGCTTCTTCCGCTGCAGCGGCGCCGATTTCCGGCCGAGATCCGGCACCTAGCCCTTCGGTCGTGCCAAGGCCCATTTGGATTTTGCGTTCGGATAAGGTTTGCTCAAGGGACTGCGCGTCGGTGTTACAGACGACAAAGTCGACCCCTTCAAGGTTCGAGCGAATCATGTTGTTGACGGCGTTACCACCAGCGCCGCCGACACCCACAACTAGAATGCTCGGCCTTAATTCGGATTGCGACTTTGGCATGCTGAGGTTGATTGTCATTTCTGCCTCCAGAATACCGTTACAATATCAGGGTTTGCCGGCTCACGCCGACCTATTCCCGCCCCACAGTTGCGGAACATGGAATCTCTTTGCGGAATGGATCTAAAAATGTTCATGGATCCACCCTCCGATGCGGCCAAATATGCCGCTCGATGATTTTGTCATGCTGGCCTGCATGGGCCTGACTTCGCCGCGATTGTCGGCGGCATAGGACAACAGTCCCGCGCCGGTCGCGAAGGCGGGGCCGCAGGTGGCCTCGGCTAGGCCGGATACTTTTATCGGCCGGCCCAAGCGAATTTGTTTGTCGAGAAGCTGGGCGGCCAACTCCCTAACACCAGTCAGCTGGCTTGCGCCGCCGGTGAGGACCACCCGCCGTCCTGCGACCCGGTCGAAGCCGCTTGCATCCAGTTTCGCGCGGACGAGTTCGAAGGTTTCCTCGAGCCGGGGAGCGATGATGCTGACAATGAATGATTTGGGAACTCGGTTCACGGTGCCTTCCTCTTCTTCGCCAATTTGCGGTGCATCGATGATGTCCCGTTCATCGGTTGGCGAGGGCAGGACGCTTCCGTGCAGGGTTTTGAGCCGCTCCGCATGACTTATTGGAGTCGAGAGACCGCGCGCGATATCATTTGTTACATGCATGCCGCCGACGGGAATGCTGTCCGTATAAGCCAGGGCGCCGTCGAAGAAGACCGCGAATGACGTCGTGCCGCCGCCCATGTCGATGACCGTGACGCCGAGGTCGGTTTCGTCTTCAACCAGACATGCGAGACCGGAGGCATAAGGACTCGCGACATGACCGCTGATGTCCAGATGGCAATGTCCGACGCAGGTATCAAGATTACGAATCGCATTGGCAGCAACGGAAACAGTTCTAATGTGGACGCCGAGTGTTTGACCGGTCATGCCGCGCGGATTTCGGACTCCGTTTGACCCATCGATTTTATAGCCGACTGGGATCGAGTGGATCATGGTCCGGTCCGAGGACTCGTCGCGGAACTTGGCTTCGCCGAACAGCTTGCGCATTTCGCCATCGCCAATTTCTCCGTTACCGATCGTCGTGTTCAAGTCGATGTCGCTATTGTTGGCGGCGTGGCAGCTTACATTTACGTAGACATTGCGGATTGTGGTGCCGGCCATTTGTTCCGCCGCATTGACCGCACCAATCACCGCATTTTGCGCGTCCTCCATGTTCACAATCGCACCTGACTTGATGCCCTGGCTGGCATGGTGGGCGATCCCGATAACCCGCGCACGGCCATTCTCACCAAGTTCTGCGATAAAACAGCAAATCTTTGTCGAGCCAATATCAAGTGCGGTTATCAATTCGTTGCGGGCCAAAACCTTATTTCCCCTGTTTCCCGTTCTGTCGTGCTAATGCAAATCAATCATGTGCTGTTCCCGCGTGCCGCTGCCGTGTCGCCGCGACGGCGGACGACTAGCTTGTCTGGAATTCGTAGATCAATCGCGATGATGTCCTGTTTCAATAGTCGGTTATCCCGCTCCAGGGTTGCGAGCTGTGTCCAGGCGGCTAGCGGGTTATCTTCCGGCAGCCGGATGTCGATGCCGTCGTCGAGCCGTAGGTTCCAACGGCGCCCTCCGACCCAAACCGCGGCGCGAACCCGCTTCATCAATGGCGGGGCCGTTGCCAGCATGTCGAGCAATTCCGGTGCATGACGCGGCGCATCGTCACCAACGATGACCTTCAAATGGGAAAATCGCTCAAGACCTTGCTGTCCAATCACAACGCCGGCTCGGTCGACCAAGACAAAGGTGCCCTTGCGTTGCCATATCGCCATTGCTTTGCGTTCCATGAGGTGTACGAAAAGCGTATCAGGCAACCGCCGTTCGACCGTCGCATCAGATACCCAACCAAGTGCGATAAGTCGTTCGCGAACGGCTTGGGTATCGATGGTGAGAATAGGATCGCCACGGCGAATACCAATTGTGTGCAACAATTGTCCGCGCGTGGTTTCATGTCGCCCTTCCACCAGGATTTCGTCGACGGACAGACCGGCGCGCAAAGTGCTGTCGATCAGTGTCCTTTCGACAGCCGTTGTAAGGCGGGAGACTGCACCTGTTGCCCAAACCCAATACGCAGCACCGGCAGCTCCCCCGGAGACCATAAGCACCGCAACTGAAATGAGGGCAGGCCGCCGCCATCGAGACCACGCGGATCGTCGTTTTTTCGGACGTTTCGCCTTACTCTTTTTGGCTTTTGCGCCAGTCCATTTTGCAATCAGGCGTCGCAAGATGCGTTCTCCACCATCCAGGCAACGAGTGCGCTCATATCCATTCCCACCAAAGCGGCTTGTTCAGGCACCAGCGACAAGGGGGTCATGCCGGGTTGTGTGTTGACCTCGAGCATATAGAGCTGATCAGGTCCTTCAGCCTTGTCGTCGTAGCGGAAATCCGCGCGGCTGACGCCTCGACATCCCAGCGCTTGATGCGCCGTTACCGCGTAATCCATTGCCTTTTCTGCGACTCCGTCTGGGACCGGTGCGGGGCAAAGATGTGTCGTGCGGCCGTCGGTATATTTTGCTTCGTAATCGTAGAATCCCGCGTGGGGGCGCAATTCGGTCACACCTAGTGCCCGGTCGCCGATTACAGCGACAGTCAGTTCGCGCCCCGCGATATATTCTTCGACCAAGGCTTCGTCGCCATAGGGCCAATCGTCAAAGGTGGCCCGGTTGTCACCGGGCTGCACAATCTTGACGCCGACGCTTGAGCCTTCGCTATTCGGTTTTACGACGTAGGGCGGTTCGAGCGGCATGGTATCGGCGACCTTGGAAAGGGATATCAGCTTGCCTTCCGGGCAGGGAATTCCCCGAGCGCGAAACAGTTCCTTGGCGGTCTGTTTGTCCATTGCCAAAGCGGATGCAAGGACACCTGAATGAGTATAGGGAACACCAAGAATATCGAGCATGCTTTGAATTCTGCCGTCTTCGCCATAGCGGCCGTGTAAGGCGTTGAATACGACGTCGGGTTCAGGCGTCAGCGCGTCAATCAGGTTGCGCAGGTCTCGCTTAACGTCGACGCGGGTCACGTCATACCCCGCATCGACCAAAGCATTCGCACAGGCGGTACCGCTGGCCAAGGAGACTTCGCGTTCCGCGGACCATCCGCCCATCAGGACCGTGACGGATTTGTTCATGCCGTCCCTCCCGGCACCGGTTCGCCTATCCGTCTAATTTCCCATTCGAGTTCTACGCCACACCGTTCCTGGACCCGCTGACGCACGAGTTCGCCCAGCGCTTCCAAGTCGGCCGCGCTCGCGCTTCCCGTATTAATCAGGAAATTGCAGTGCTGTTCCGATATCTGTGCGCCGCCAAGCCTGAGTCCTCGACATCCGGCGCGGTCAATCAGCTCCCAGGCTTTACCGCCGTCGGGGTTTTTGAATGTTGAGCCACCGGTTTGCGTTCGGACCGGCTGCGTGTCGGATCGAGCAGCGCCGATGTTTGCCATTTTGCCTGCGATCGTTTCTGGGTCTCCGGGTTCAGTGCCTAAATCGGCCCCAACGAAGATCCAGTCCTCGGGAACACCGGAATGCCGGTAAGAAAAGCCTAGCGCTTCGTTCTGCAGGACATTCAAGACGCCAGCCGGGTCGATTGCATGAGCGCGAATGACGACGTCCCTAATCTCGCGCCCGTACGCGCCGGCGTTCATTCGCAGGGCACCACCTATTGCACCGGGAATTCCCGACAAAAACTCGAGACCCGTGCGCCCATTTTTTTGAGCTTCTCGCGCCACATTGATTGAAAGCGCTGCCGCACCCGCGGAAACGGTTCCGTCTTTGATGCTAATTTCTCCGAATGCGCGACCCAGGCGGATGACGACGCCCGCAACACCGCCATCGCGCACCAGCAAATTGGAGCCAATACCAATCGCAGTGATCGGGATATCTCGAGGCCGTTCTGCAAGGAAGAAGCGTAAATCCGCAAGATCCGCCGGCTCGAACATGATTTCTGCACTACCGCCGACCTTGAACCACATCAGGCGCGCGAGATTGAAGTTTTCGGTATAACTGCCTCGTATGGTGGGCAGCCGGTCGATCAACCGTCCGTGCAAGGCAACCGCGCTCATGCTCCGCCCTCCGCACGTCGAACGCCGAGCGCTTTTAGTGATGCCGGCAGGTCATGAGCCCACCCTGTAATAGACCCCGCGCCAAGGCAGATTACCAAATCGCCGGTCTCCGCAATTTCATGCACGACGTTCGCCAACTGGTCGGGACTTTCGAGCGCCAAGACCTGACGATGTCCGCGGGTGCGCAAGCCTTGAATCAGCGCGTCTCGGTCGACACCCTCGATCGGTTCTTCGCCCGCCGGATGAACGTCCGAGACAATGACGATATCTGCATCGTTAAAGCAGGTGCAAAACTCTTCGAACAGATCCCGTAACCGCGTGTATCGATGAGGTTGCACCACAGCGATGACCTTACCCTTCGAAACGGCGCGGGCGGCTTGCAGGACCGCGGCGATTTCGACGGGATGATGTCCATAATCGTCTATCACGGTGATACCGTTCGCTTCGCCGGTTTTTGTGAACCGTCTTTTCACGCCTGCAAAAGATTTCAGCCCTTTGGCGATAGTTTCATCGTCAATGCCCATCTCATTAGCGATTGCGATTGCGGCGAGTGCGTTTTGTACGTTGTGGGCACCGAACATCGGTAATAGAAGTGCCTTCAGCTCGCGGGGGCTTTCGCCGCGTGTGGCGATTGTCACATCGAATTCCACGCCACCAGGCCGGTTACGCAAATTCTCCGCACGAACTTCGGCCTGCGGACTCATGCCATACGTGATCAGCCGGCGATCATTGATTTGTCCAAGCATCGCCTGAACTTCTGAATCGTCGATACAAAGAGCGGCAAAGCCATAGAACGGGATATTTTGGACGAACGTCCTGAAGGCTTCCTTTTCCACGTCGAAAGTGCCGTAAAAATCGAGATGCTCGGGATCCATATTGGTGACGACGGCGATCGTGGCGGGCAGCTTGGTAAATGTTCCGTCCGACTCGTCGGCTTCGACGACCATCCATTCTCCATCGCCGAGCCGCGCATTTGTGCCGTAAGCATTGATGATGCCGCCATTGATAACCGTCGGATCAAGATCCGCGGCATCGATAAGCGCAGCGATCATGGACGTCGTCGTCGTCTTGCCGTGCGTGCCACCAACCGCGACAGCCCATTTCAGGCGCATCAGCTCACCCAGCATTTCGGCTCGGCGCACAATCGGTACCATGCGTTCTTGGGCAGCTGCGACTTCGGGATTGTCGGCTTTAATTGCTGACGACACGACGACCACTTGCGCTTCCGCTACATTTCCAGCGTCGTGCCCGATAACGACTGGAATCCCTAAATCGCGAAGGCGCTGGACGTTGGCGCTTTCGGAGACGTCGCTGCCTTGGACCTGGTAGCCCAGATTGTTGAGAATTTCAGCGATACCGGACATGCCGATTCCGCCGATGCCGACGAAATGTATGCGTCCAATTGTGAGTGGCATAGTTCTCATGCGGCGGCCTCCCGAACGGAACCGGACGCTTTTTGACCATTGCCATTCGTGCCGACAATGCCGGCAATGACATCCGCTAATCGTTCGTTGGCTTCTGGCATGCCGATCTGTGCCGCACAGCGCGCCGCCATTGCCAGTGTCGTGCCCATCGAGAAGAGAGATACCAATCTGGTGGCCAATACCTCTGGCCTGAAATCGGTGTCGGGTATCATCCAGGCGCCGCCGGAATCGCAAAGTCGCGCGGCGTTGATGGTTTGATGGTCGTCGATCGCATGCGGGTAGGGAACCAGGATTGCGGGGCGGCCTGCGGCCGTAAGTTCAGCCATCGTCGATGCGCCAGCGCGGCATATCAGCATATGCGCGTCTGCAAGCCGCCGTGGGATATCATCAAAAAACGACGATAAATCGGCTTTTATCTCAGCTGCCGCATAGGTGTCTCGGACTCTTTCCAGATCTTCCTTGCGGCATTGCTGGGTTATATCGAGACGCTGTTGCATTTCTTTTGGCAGCTTGGAGAGAGCGGCGGGGACAACCGTGCTGAAGATCGAAGCGCCCTGGCTCCCGCCGATGATAAGAAGGCGGATCGGTGTGTTTTCGCCAAGCGCCGGAAAGGGTTTGTCGCGGACCGCGACGATTTCGGGACGAACGGGGTTGCCGGTCCAGACAGATTTGGCGCGATCGGCGTTCCGCAAGAAGGCGGTCGTCTTAAATGCCGTTGCGACACGAGTTGCCCGCGGTGCGAGAACGCGGTTCGCGCGGCCGAGAACGGCATTCTGTTCATGGATTGCTGTTTTGATGCCGAGATGGGCCGCCGCGAGCAGGGTTGGTATCGTCGGATAACCGCCAAACCCGACAACGACATCCGGCTTAAGGTCTTTGAGCAAGCGACGGGCCTGGAAGTAGCCGAGAACAAGATGTCCGAGTGCGCCGGCCTTGGCGAATAAGCCGCGGCCGCTGATACCGGCGGCATTGATGGCGTGCGTTTCGATCGTTTTCAGCGTTCCCTTATAAACGCCTCCACGGCGGTCGGTTATCAACGCCAGCCGATAGCCGCGAGCCAATAACGTTTCGGCAAGGGCCTGCGCGGGGAAAATGTGTCCGCCGGTGCCGCCGCTGGACAAAACAATGAGTGTATCTCGCGCGCTCATTCGATGCCACCTACCCGCCGGCGAGTGAGTGCAAGCAGCATCCCCATGCCAAAGGCGAGGGCAACGAGCGAGGAGCCGCCATAGGAGATGAAAGGGAGGGTCATGCCTTTGGTTGGCATGAGGTTGACCGTCGATGCCATGTTGATTATGGCCTGCAGGGCGAACTGAACAAGCAGTCCGGCGGACGCTAGGACAATAAAGAGATTCTTATCCTCAAGAGCGCGTGTTAGCCCGCGCAGGACAATGAAGACGAAAAGGGCGACAAGGATGAGGCAAGCAAGCAGGCCGAATTCTTCTCCTGCGACAGCGAGGATGAAGTCGGAATGCGCGTCCGGCAAATAGGCCTTTGCGGTTCCTTCACCGGGGCCACGGCCAAAGAGACCGCCATTCATGAAGGCCTCCATCGCCCGATCCATTTGGTAGCTGTCGCCGGATGCGGGATCGAGGAAGCGGTCTATGCGGCTCGCAACATGAGGAAAGATGAAATAGGCGCTTACCATTGCCGTAAGGCCCAGTACCACCAACAAACCGACCCAGGTGGCGGATAGGCCGGCAAGGAACCATTGCGTGAACCATATCGCGGAAACGACAATGGCTTGGCCCACATCAGGCTGCGCGAGAAGGAGGCCCAAGACGAGCAGATATAGCGCGCCGGAGATTTGGTATCCGGGAATATCTTCGCCGAGCCGCCGCGCTGAGAACATCCAGGCCGCGACAACGGCAAATGCCGGCTTTACGAATTCCGAGGGTTGCAGGGAAAAACCTGCGAGTGAAAGCCAGCGTTGCGATCCTTTGATTTCTTGTCCAAAAATTAGCGTCAAAACCAGAAGGCCAATAATACCGAGAAAGGCAATCGCTGCGAGCCGCCGAATGGAGCGCGGCTCAAGCAGTGAAATTGAGACCAGCAAGGCGAGTGCCGGGATGATGAGGAACGCCTGACGCCGGACGAAATACAAAGAGTCGAGCCCGATGCGCTCCGCAACCGGCGGGCTTGCTGCTGCCGTCAGCAGCAAGCCGAACGCGGTCAGCAAGCAGACGCACAACAACGTCCAACGGTCGACAGTCCACCACCATCGGCCGAGGATAGACGTGTCGTCGCGTGCGATCGGCGTCATTGTCCGACCTCCGCGGTTGCGAAAAATGTTCTGTCTTTGCCGGGGAGTGCTTTCACGCAGCGCTCGAAATCGTGGCCACGAATTTCGAAATTGGGATATTGATCATAAGAGGCGCAGGCAGGTGATAGCAGTAAAACCGCGTCGTTTGGCATCTCAGTCTGGATGAGCGCGTGCGCGTCGCGCGTCGCAGTTTCAAGTGTGCCGGACATCCGGACATCGACGGCGCCGCCAAGGCTTGTGGCAAACGGTTCGGCGGCCTCGCCGATGAGAAAGGCATGCCGGATGTGTGATAGGTAGGGCTCGATACTGTCCAGGTCGCCTTCCTTCGCACGGCCGCCTGCGATCCAGTAGATGTCGCTGTAACAAGACAGGGCGCGGGCGGCTGCTTCCGGATTGGTTGCCTTGCTGTCGTTCACATAGCGGATGCCATCGATGATGGCGACGAGTTGTTGGCGGTGTGCAAGTCCGGGGTAGGTTTGTATTCCGGTGACGATTAAGCTTCGGTCGAGACCGGTGGCCCTGATTGCGGCATAGGCTGCCGCCGCATTTTGTGCGTTGTGGCCGCCGGGCAGCGTCTCAATGTCGCTAAGTTTCGTAATTGCGATGTGGTCGCCGTTTATATCATCGATCAGGATACCGTTTTCGACAAAGATGCCACCGGGAACGGATGTCGTGCCGGAAACCGCGATAACCTTCGAATTGCCCGCTTTCTGCAGCTCTTCGTAAATGTTTTTGGCGATCGGGTCATCGACGCCGACAATCGCTGTACCCGTGCAATCGTCGAAGATATGACGTTTGGCGGCAATGTAACCGTCCATACCGCCGTGCCGTTCCAGATGGTCCGGGCTGACATTCAAGAGAATTGCGACATCGAATCCGGCACTCGGTGTTAACTCAAGCTGGAAGGATGAAAGTTCGAGCACGTAGGTGCCACTGGGTTTCAGGAGATCAAAGTCGAGCGCCGGACGACCCAGATTGCCACCCACTTGGACCGGCTGATCAGCGGCGCTAAGAATATGGCCAATCAGCGCTGTTGTGGTTGATTTGCCGTTGGTCCCGGTTATGCCGATATAGGTTGCGTCCGGTACCGACCTTTTTAGCAGTTCGATATCGCCGATGATTTCCGTGCCTTGCTTTCGCGCCTGCAAGGCAGCCGGGTGCGGTTTGGGGTGGGTGTGCGGGATGCCTGGACTCAGTACGAGCGCATCAATATCGCTCCAAACACCATTTTCCAAGGCGACGACCGGCACCCCATTTTCTTGTGCTACCGCACGTCCGTCCGCGTTATCGTCCCAAGCGGCGATTTGAGCGCCGCCTTCCATGAGCGCTTTCGCGGAACACAGACCCGACCGCCCAAGCCCCAGGACGGCGATTCGTTTTCCTTTCATGTTTTTGACTGGAATCATCGGGGCCTACCTCAGCTTCAGCGTGGATAGGCCGATTAAGGCGAGAATCATCGCAATGATCCAAAAGCGGATGACGATGGTTGATTCCGCCCACCCCTTTTTCTCAAAGTGGTGATGCAATGGCGCCATGGCGAAGACCCGGCGCCCGGTCAGCTTGAACGACGCCACTTGTACGATCACGGAAACCGTTTCCAGCACGAACAAGCCACCGATGATAGCGAGCACCAGTTCATGTTTCGTGACGATACTAATGGCACCGAGGGCACCACCGACGGCAAGAGAACCCGTGTCTCCCATGAAGACCATGGCAGGGGGCGCGTTGAACCAGAGAAACCCTAAGCTGGCACCGACCATGGCGCCGGCGAAAACCGCGAGCTCGCCCGTGCCAGGCACATAGTGGATCTGAAGATAGTTGGAATAGACCGTACTGCCGACCAGATAGGCAATTGCACCAAAGCAGGCTGCGGCAATCATTACCGGCACAATGGCCAGCCCATCCAATCCATCGGTTAAATTGACCGCGTTGGATGAACCGATTAGGACGAAGGCGGCGAAGGGGATAAAGAACCAGTGCAAATCGAGCAGCAGGTTCTTGAAGAAGGGAAAGACGAGCGCGTCATTCAGTGGTGCAGGCGTTATGTCGACAACCCAGGCCGCGGCACCGACTGCGATAATTAGCTGGAAAAGGAGCTTAAGACGGCCTTGGAGTCCTTTTGAATTCTTACGGGACAGCTTGAGGTAGTCGTCCGCGAAGCCAACGGCCCCGAAGCCTATCGTGACAAGAAGTACGACCCAAACATAGTTATTGCTAAGGTCGGCCCATAGGATGGTACTCACGCTAATGGAGAGCAGGATCAGGAACCCACCCATGGTCGGCGTACCTGCCTTTTTGAAGTGAGTCTCCGGCACATCCTCACGAATGTTGCTCGCCGAACCCTGCTGACTTTTCAGCCAGTTGATGATTGTCGGACCGAAAATGAAGCTAATGACCAGCGCGGTCATGATCGCTCCGCCGGTCCGAAATGTGATGTATCGGAACAGATTCAGGACCTGAAGGTCGCCGGCAAGGGGGTAGAGGATGTTGTAAAGCATCTTGCCCCCTATCCGGACGTCGCTGTGCGCCGTTTGTCCGGTGCGTTGTTTGATTTTTCGAGGGCCTTGAGGGCTGAAACGATAGGCGCCATGCGGCTGCCGAGTGACCCTTTGACCATTATGGAGTCACCCGAATGCACGGCATCGATGACATAGGGCAAGATAGCGTCGCTGGATTTGCCGGTTGCAGCAACCAATTTGCTATCCAATGTCTCCGCAAGTTTGCCCATGTCTGGGCCGGCCAGGAAGACGAGATCGACGCGATTGCGAAGGATATGCTCGGCGAGTGCCTGATGAAGTTCGGTAGCGTGATCGCCGAGCTCCAGCATATCGCCGAGTACGGCGATGCGTCGGCCTGGGCATGTGCCGAGTACATCGAGGGCCGCGCGCGTCGATGCCGGGCTTGCGTTGTAGCTTTCGTCGATCAGCAGAAAGTCGCCATCGGCCGTTCGAATCCGCGTTTGGGCGCCCCGACCAATGGCAGGAGCGGTGTCTGCAAATGCCTGGGACGCGTCGGCGACATCGGCGCCGAGCGCATCAATGACCGCCAAAGCACCAAGGCTGTTGATCACCCAGTGGGCGCCCGGCGCGCCGAGCGTATAGGAAATCGCAACGCCGTCGATTTCGGCGTCGACGCGGCTGCCCGCATCGGACGGCGAGGCTTGGACGAGGCGGATATTCGAGTCACGATGCGCGCCGAAGCTTCTAATTTTGTGGATACCGGCGGCCATTGCATGACTTTGCAGCCGGTCGAAATGCCTGTTATCGCGGTTCAAAACAGCGATGCCGTTCGCGTTCATCCCAGAGAATATTTCCGCCTTCGCGTCTGCGATTGCTTCTTCGGATGGGAAGAACTCGATGTGAACCGCGGACACATTTGTGATGATAGCGATATCCGGCTCGGCCAACTGCGAAAGCGGGGTTATTTCACCGGGGCTGTTCATACCCATTTCCATGATGCCGAACCGGGCTGTTCGTGGCATCCGCGCGAGGCTCAGCGGCAATCCCCAATGATTGTTCAAATTGCCCTTAGTGGCGTGTGTTTCCGCCTCTCGGCCAAGCGCCAGTTTCAAGGTATCTTTCGTGCCGGTTTTCCCCGTGCTTCCCGTCACGGCGATAATCTTGGCGCCGCCGCGCCGGCGGGCATGACGAGCGAGCGATTGCATGCCGGTCATCGTGTCGTCAACGATGAGTGCTGGTCCTGATACGTTCTTGCGGGCGGACATGGACGCTGCCGCGCCGTTGTCCAGTGCATTTAGGATGTAGTCATGGCCGTTACTGTTTGGCCCTTCGACCGCGATGAACAGATCGCCACGCTGCAACGAACGACTATCGATTGAAACGCCATGCGCCGACCAGCGTTCCGTGTTCACACCGCCGGTCGCGAGGGCCGCTTCGTCGGAGGTCCAAAGGGCCGTCATGCCGCGACCTCGTCGAGCTCGTCAATTACGGTGCGTGCGACGCTGACGTCATCAAACGGATATGTCTTGCCGGCGATCGTTTGCCCCTGTTCGTGACCTTTCCCTGCGATGACCAGGACATCGCCTTCTTGCAGCATGGCTATACTGGTGCGGATTGCCTCCGCGCGATCGCCGATTTCCTGAGCGTCGGGACAGGCGCCGAGCGCTTGACGACGGATCGCTGCGGGGTCTTCGCTGCGCGGATTATCATCCGTGACGATGGTCTTGTCTGCGAGTGCGGCTGCTGCGGCCCCCATTTTGGCCCGCTTGCCTTGATCCCGGTCGCCACCGCAGCCGAAAACGACAATGAGGTTTCGCTTGGCGGCTGGGCGGGCCGCCTGCAATACCGTCGAAAGTGCATCCGGCGTGTGGGCGTAATCAACGATAACGACTGCGCCGTTCCGCCGCCGGCCGGCGACCTGCATCCGCCCGGGAACGCCGACGAGACGGGACAGAAACGGCACCACCGAACGCGGTGCCGCGCCGCACGCGATAACAAGCGCCAGTGCGCATAGGGCATTGTCGATTTGGAACGCGCCAGGCAACGCAAAATCGACCCGGTAGCGGGTGCCGAAAGCCTTGATTTTCAGAGATAGCGCTTTTGATTGACCATCAACAGGGGCGCATCGAATATCACCATGCTCACGGCCATAGGTTATCAAGTGAATGCCACGGTCACGGACAACGTCTGCGATCCGTTCGTATTCCGGTGCATCGACATTGACGACGGCGGTGCCCCCGTCGCGCAGAATCTCGGAGAAAAGACGCAGTTTGGCGTCGAGATAGGCATCCATCGTCCCGTGATAGTCGAGATGGTCTCGAGACAGGTTCGTAAATGCGGCAGCGGCAATATGGACTCCGTCCAACCGGTGTTGGGCAAGCCCATGACTCGATGCCTCTATTGCCAAATGATTGACACCGTCATTTTTTAAGGCAGAGAGCGTTTCGTGGAGTTGGACGGGATCCGGTGTCGTCAGCCCCGCGCCCGCTTCCCGGTCTGGAGCGGTGACACCGAGCGTTCCCAAGGCAGCGCTCCGATGCCCTTGCATGGTCCAGAATTGGTATACGAAATTGGCTACAGACGTCTTGCCGTTTGTACCGGTTACGGCAGCGATCGTATCCGGCTGTGCCGGATGAAACCGTGCGGCCATGAGGGCGAGACGCTGCCTCGGATTAGGGTCTACGACGAGGTGCGCGCGTGTGCCAATGTCACCTGGTTGAACCGATGGCGGCGCCAAAACAGCGACGGCGCCGTTGCCTATTGCTTGATCAATATAGTTGCGCCCGTCCTGCGCTGCACCTGGCAGAGCGGCGAACAGATAGCCCGGCTGAACGTCCCGGCTGTCGGCCGTGAGGCCGGTTATGTCGATATCGGGCACGCTGTTCTGCGCGGCTATGCCGCCTCCATGGGTTAACTCAGAAAGACGCAAGTTGGCGTCCCTCCCGCTTGAAATCGATGTATAGTTCCTTCTTGACCGCCGGCGATTGCTCATCGACCGGCTGTACGCCCAGCAATGGTGCCGCACGTTCGATCACGCGGCGGACGACGGGTGCTGCGACCCATCCACCAGTGGCGTAGCCATGGGTTTTTTTGGTGCCGCGCGGTTCATCCAAAGTAGCAAGGACGACATAGCGCGGGTCTGTCATTGGGAACGCGCCGACGAATGAGGAGATTAGCGCGCGCCGTGAATAGCCGCCGCGCTTCGGTTTGTCCGCCGTGCCGGTCTTGCCGCCGACGAGGTAACCTTCCGCCGATGCTTTGCGGCCGGTGCCGTTTTCGACGACGAGCCGCATCAGGCGCCGGACCTCTCGTGACGTCCGCGCCGATATAATCCGTTTGCCGCTCGGGGCATCAGCTGTGTCGCGGCGGATCAAGGTCGGACGATGGAATATCCCGCCATTGACCATGGCGACGACACCTGATGCCAGTTGCAACGGGCTGACGGCGAGCCCGTGGCCGTAGGAAATCGTCATCGTGTTGATGGGGCGCCAGGGCGACGGCACCATCGGCGTGCCAACTTCCGGCAGTTCGATCGAGGCCGGTTTCAACATGCCGAGCCGGCGCAGGAATTCCCTCTGTGCTTCGGTGCCGACATCTTCCGCCATTTTGGCGGAACCGATGTTCGACGAGTACATGAAGATTTCGGGCACCGAAAGCCAACGCTTCTTTGCGTGATAATCCCGTATTGTGAAGCGTGATATCTTGATTGGCTTGGTTGCATCATAACCGTCGCGCATCGTTACGATGCCGTAATCAAGCGCCATGGCGGTGTTGAAGATCTTAAAAGTGGACCCAAGCTCGTAAACGCCCAACGTTGCGCGGTTGAACCGCTGATTGTCGCGCGCATTGCCACCGTCGTTCGGGTCGAAATCCGGCAGCGATGTCATCGCCACCACTTCGCCATTGCGAACGTCGAGCACGACCCCGGTCGCGCCCAGCGCGTTGAACTCCGTCATTGCGCCCATCAGTTCCGTCCGCAGGACATGTTGGAGTCGCGCATCGATTGTCAATTGCAGGGGCGCCGCATTGTCTTGCAAGGTCGTGTCGAAGGTTTCCTCGACACCAGCCAAGCCCTGATTGTCGATATCGACATAGCCCATGATATGGGCGGCGAGTGAACCGTTCGGATAGACCCGGGTTTCAGCGCTTTGGAAGTCGATGCCCGGAAGGCCCAAGGAAATGACGTCCCATTGCTGACGTGGTGTCAGGTTCCGCTGTAACCAGATGAAGGACCTGTTGCTTTTCAGTTGGCGCGCTACCTCGGCCTCACGCAGGGCCGGTAGCGCGGCCACAAGTTGCCGGGCGGTGTCGTCCGGGTCAATCACCTTACGGGGATTGGCGAATAGGGACGCCGTCGACAGGTTCGTTGCCAATAAGACGCCATTCCGATCGACCACGTCCGCACGATCCATGCGCATTTCCTGCATGCGCGGTGCATAGGTGACACGTGGTTCGCTCGCGGCTTGGAGAAGCGAAACATCGATCAGCCGCACAGAAATTGCGCCAAATGCGAAGAGCAGCATCGCGCCGGTCATCAGCAACCGTGCATGACTGACTTCAAGTGCCGCTTCAATTTGCGCGTCCATAGCGCGTGGCGCACAGGGGCGTACTGTTTGCCGTGTTGTGATGCGAGACTTACGGTTTTGCCGGATATTTTTGAAAAATCTGCGGGTCATTGCGTATCTCGCACGACGGCTGGCCGAATGTTCGGCGCCGTTTCATTTTTGGTTTCTTTGACGGCTGCTGCTTGGGCGTTCAGGCTTTCGATGTTGCCGACTTGCAATGCCGTTGGTGGTTGCAGGTGCGGCAGCAGCCTCTGTGAAAGCTCTTCGATCCGTTCCGGTCGGCTCAAATAGGACCACTCTGCCTGCAGGACATGCACGGCTTTCTGCTCCTGCAGAATCTGCTTGTTCAAGGCACTCAATTCGTCCTGGAGTTTCTCCACCTTGAACGTGATGTTGAACAACCCGATGCTGGCCAAGCCCGCAACACCGATCCAAGCGAAGAGTGCTAACCCTCTCATGCCGCGTCCTCCAATGGCCATGCCGGCGCGTCGGTGCGGATGGCACTGCGCAGCCGAGCCGATCGGGCGCGGGGGTTAGCGATGACTTCCTCCGACGTTGGTGTAACGCCACGGCGATTGAGGAGTTCGAACGTCGGGGCGCGTTCATCATGCACAACAGGCATGTGACGCGACGCGCGCGGTGCCTGCCCACCACGGGCACGCAAAAAGTTCTTAACGCGCCGGTCTTCCAGGGAATGGAAACTGACGACGACCAGGCGGCCACCGGGCCGGAGCAATTGTTCCGCCGCGGCAAGGCCACGCTCCAATTCGCCCAATTCATCATTCACGTGGATACGCAACGCCATAAAGGTGCGGGTTGCCGGATCGATGCCATCTTTTGACTGGGGAACGGCGTCGCGAACAATTTGCGCAAGTTGCAAGGTTCGGTCTATTGGCGCGATTTTTCTTGCGGCGACGATGGCGCGGGCGACACGTCGCGCGTACCGTTCCTCTCCCAAGCTGCGGATTAAATGCGCCAGGGTTTTTTCGTCGGAGGTCGCTACAATGTCGGCCGCCGTGGGGCCCTCTCGCGTCATACGCATGTCGAGAGGACCATCGCCCCGGAAGGAAAAACCTCGTGCCGCCTCGTCCAATTGCGGCGATGAAACGCCAAGGTCAAGTACGACGCCGTCGAGCCGATCGACGCCCGATCCTTGCAGCAGTTCGAACATGGCGCTGAAGCGACCCAGTAACAGCGTTAGTCGGCCGGCAAACTCTTCGACCAGGCGTCGGCCACGGGCGATCGCGTCGGGATCGCAATCGAGCGCCCAAATCGTGCAATCCACTGAGTCCAAGATCGCCTTGGTATAGCCACCCGCGCCGAAGGTGCCGTCGAGATAGACCTCTCCTGCGCGCAGTTCGAGAGCCTCTAAAATCTCGGCCCTCATGACGGGTGTGTGGACCGTGCTCATGACGGCGGTCTCGGCAATGACGGTAATGTGCGGCCGGCCAAAGCTTCCTGTGTTTCGCGGCGGTGCTCAGAATAGGCTCCGGGATGCCAAATATGGAATTTCGGGCCACCGCCCACGAACAATGCTTTGCCATCGATATTCGCGTGGCTCATGAATTCCCCGGGCAACACGATCCGGCCGTCGCCATCGATCGTGATTTTCCGGGCTTCGGCCAAAATTTGCGACGAGAAGTAAGCTTCCTCTTGCGAGAACTGATCGAGCGCGTTGATGCGTTCGGCATGCAGTGCCAGTTGAGCCCGGTCACAGGCTTCAAGTGCCGTCGTGTAAAGAGAAGGGAAAATGTAAATAGAGCGATCGTCGTTTTCTGGTAATTCGGCACGATAGTCCGCTGGCAAGGAAACCCGCCCCTTGCGGTCTATCTTGTTCTCGTGTGTGCCGATGAATAACGCCATCGCAACAACTATTCCTGATGACCGCTTTCTCCCGACCTGAACGTGTGCGCTTACTATCCTTGCCGGTACGGATTAATCGCGTGCGTCATTAATGGGTTACACACGCCCCACAATGGGATTTCATGGAATATCATGGGCTAAAATGGGAAGTCAAGCAATGCTCAAGAATTCCAAGAGAATAGATGCGTCTATTCTGTTCTTTTGAATAATCCACTTTTAGCGATATTAGAATTAACGGCCACAAGAACTTGTGTTTTTAACTTTAACTATATGATGTTCGCGAATCGGGTTCAATTTTTGTTCTAATTATGTTCCTATTTAGGCGAATTCTTTTTGTGACCAGTTTATGGGATTTCATGGAACCAACGACGAATATTGCGGGCGGCAAGCCTGAATTGCTCGCAAAGGAGAGGTACTGAACAGCAACCAGAGTTACGTCCGCGCAAGGGAAATTATCCTGAACAATTGATATGTTTGCTTGAATTGGTTGTGGAGGTTTGCTCAAATTCTTGGATATGCGATATGCTGCGCCGGTACGTTAGATACACTGCATGGGATGGCATTATGGTTGCGATATCCGACGAACCCGGTGCCCCGAACTTTCGCGTCGGCACTGCGATCAGCAAAAGCATAAAAGTATTAAGCCGGAATATTGTCCCGTTCCTCTTGCTCGCGATCATATTGAAGTCGCCTTTGCAGCTGCTATCTATTCTCCTAATTTTTCTTGGTATAGGCACGTCGGAAGACAGTGTTGCCACGGGCACGGTCGACTTCGCTGAAATTGGACCAACCGTAATCGTAATGGGCGTTGTGATTGGCGTAGGGCATATTCTGCTGGGGTTTCTTCTTTCAGCGACGCTCGTTTATGGCACAATCATGGACTTGCGCGGTGGCAAGGCCGGTATTCTGGAATGTATTTCACGTGGTTTTGGGTTGCTGCTTCCAGTAATCGGCGTGGGAATACTTGTCACCATCGTAATCTTAATCTGTGTACCATTTCTGTTTATCCCAGCTGTCATTGCCTTTGTTGTGCTGTGGGTCGCAATTCCCGCGGCCGTGGTCGAGCGACCTGGCATTCTCGCAAGTTTGTCGCGTAGCGCTGAACTCACGAAAGGTAATCGCTGGCGATTGTTTGGAATGATTCTAGTGCTGGTGCTTATCAGTTTTGTTGTCGCCCTTATTCTTGGCGCCGTCGCGGCGGCAGTCGGTTTCGGGCTGGGCGGCGAGGTACTCGAGTGGGCGTCGTGGATTATTAATACCCTTGTTGAAGCGCTATTGGCTGCTTTGTTTGCTGTTGCGAGCGCGGTCGTCTATCACGATCTTCGTATCGCCAAGGAAGGCACGGACGTTGAGAAAATCGCTGCTGTATTCGATTGAGACAAATACATTTCGTCAACCGATATCGTGTTTATTTTCGCGCCGTTTGCCCAATAGTGCCCGGTGTTCCAAATGGCCGCGTAGGGCCGTGTAAAAGGCTTCAAGGAACCGCTCAGTGCTCATGGGCTGACTGAGCGGATCCCAGTCAATTTTTTTCTGAATTCGCTCGGCGACGGATTCGCGAGTCTCCACCCCGTTCGGGCCGGCCTGACGCAACACGTTCTCCAAGGTTTGCAACTCGTAAATGCCATAAATCGTTAGCTGCTTCTCTGAAAAGTGAACCGGGCCCGCGGCCTCGTTTCGCTGTCTTTGTGCAGACATATCCGGCAGCAGGGACGCTTTCGGCGCTTCGACAACCCAGGTGCCGGCGACAATGTCGCCAGTGCGCAGACGGTCCTTGTTGAAGTAGGGCAAGGCAACCAAGAGACCAATCCAGATAGTTGTGAATAAGTCGGCCCAACTGCCGCCGGCACCCGTGATCAGCAGTGAAATAGGAAGAAATAGCTCAATCTCGCGCATTAAATTCCGCGCAAAAACAGCATCGGCGGTCAATCGGCCGCCAGCCCGGTCTATTACCCGGATGCCTAGTGCCCGTTTCCCCGGCGTCATGCCTTGCCATCGCAGTTCGAAGAAAATGAAGTAGAAACTGCGCAATGCAAATGAGAGCAGTAATCCAAATCCTATCGCCCAGCCATAGGTCTTTGTCGGCAGAATGATGAGCGCCAGGAGTGTCACCGCAATCAGGACACCCAATATGATCGAGAGGTCTATCAGGACGGCGGCAAGCCGTTCGCCGCGTTCGGCGAGGCGCAGGCGCAGCGGAACGCCTTCCGGTGTTACGATTTCTCGAACGAGGCGGTCATTTGTCGGCGCCGCATCTTTTTCACGAACGGTCATTTGGGCCTCGCTTGCCGGACCAAGTGAAATAGAGAAGCCAGCTCAGAAGCATACCGGCGCCGATCAGGTAACGTAGTGTGATGTCGGTGATGAGCTGCCGCGCAAAGCCCTCCAGTATTGCCGCAACAAAGAAGAGTGCGACAGCACCGATGACAATCTGGCTCGCCGCACGGCCACGTATCGCGAGATTGCTCAGTCGGCTATGCCGTGTTGGAAATATCAGCGCGGAAGCCAGCACGAAACCCGCGGCACCGCAAAGAATGACAGCGAGAATTTCTGTAGTACCGTGGATCAGCAGCCAGGCCCACAAATCTATGGACAAGCCGCGCGATGCGTAGAGCGCGGAGAACGCCCCCAGCATCAATCCGTTCGTAAACAGAAGAATTGCCGTTGGCACGCCGAATGCAAATCCCAATGCAAAGCAGAGCATGCCGATTTTCGCGTTGTGGGTGAACAGGAAGCTGGCGAAGCTATTTAGTTCTGCAGCGATCGTGTCCGAATCGTCATAGAGACCCGCTTTCAGATCTTCCGCCGCACTGGTCGGCGTGCGGAAACCGGCAAGACCTTCCGATACAAAGCTATAAAACCAATCGGCATTGCTGATCGTCAGCACGTGACCGACGATACCGCCGAGCAGGATTATTGCGGTGGCGAGAAAAATCGCCCATTTCGCCGCCCGCACCGCAGCCGGAAAGTCCTCGATGAAAAACCGCGACAATCCGATCAGTATCCCCTCATGGGCACCGTAAACGCAAAAATAAGCGCGCATCGAAAGACTCTCGAGATAGCGGACGACGTTCTGATCCAGAGAAATGGTGCGCGCGACGGACAAGGCCGAGAGCGTTGCGCGATAAAGAGCGGGCAACCGTAATAACTCATCGGGCGAAAGGCTCGCGAGGCCGTTTTTGGTGGCTTGTTGCACCAAAGCATCCAATTCGCGCCAGGTCGCTTCACGGCTGCGTCTGAAATCGAAACTTTTGAGCTGCAGTTCAGCCATGCACTGCTTCACTGTCTATTGGTCTTAGGTGCGCCACGTTAGATGAGTTCCTGCTTTTTGATCATCATATAGCGGTTCAGCAATTCGACGCCGACCTGCTCGCTGGAGGCGTTGATGCAATGGACTCCCAGCCGGCGAAGTTTTTCGTACACAATCAAGCGGTCGCGAACAACGGCATCCGCTATTACCGATTGATTTACATGCCTGATACTCGTCGGTCGGGCCTCGACGGCGGCAAATAACTCCGGATCGCGCAGAGTCACGAAAATGATCACATGGCGCGCCGCGAGCCGCTGTATGTTTTCGACCATCAGTTCCGCGGTGATCGTATCGACAAAATCCGTTTGCAGGACGATAAGTGATCGTCTTTTCAGCCGGCTAATGAGTTCGACGAGGCCGAGTGTGAAATTCGTTTCCTCGTGACGGTAATCGATCTCGGACGTCAGTCGTTGCAAACGCGCGAAGTTTTGCATACTGCCAAACGGCTCCGCTGTAAGCCGAACCCTGGAATCGAAACCAAAAACCCCGACACGGTCGCCGGCACGCAATGAGGTGTAGCCCAGCATTAACGCAGCGTTTATCGCATGGTCGAGTTTCGGAATTCCGTCCAGCGTACTGCTCATGAGATGGCCCGTGTCGAACGCCAGAATGATCTGGTGATTGCGTTCCGTGCGGAATTCCTTACACACCAATTTTTGGTGCCGTGCGGAGTGCTTCCAGTCGATGGAACGATGGTCGAGGCCGGCCATTTAGTCGCGTAAAGCGTCGAATTCCGTTCCGTCGCCTTGCTGACGTTGCACCTTTACACCGAACAAGGCGTCGTAAGCGGTGAAACTTAGTGCCGAGCGCTGGACGGCACGGACATTTGGAATGATTGGAATGGTTTTGTTTAGGCGTTCGATATGATCGCGCGTGACCAGCCGCA
>JAJFJB010000425.1 GCA_021774435.1 Alphaproteobacteria bacterium | reverse complement strand
GTGTTACGTCACCTGCGCCTATTACCGCGACGGCAAGGATCTGGTCGAGTTGCGGGACGAGATGGAGACCTTGAAGGCGCAAGGCCAGCACGGCTTCAAGGCGAAGGTCGGCGGCATGAGGCTGGCCGAGGATATGGAACGCTTAGAAGTGGTTCGCGAAGTAATTGGCGATGACAATGATCTGATGGTCGACGTCAACCGGGCATGGGATTTGGACACGGCGACAGAGGCGGCGCGATTGATGGAACCGCTCGCGCCCCGCTGGCTGGAAGAGCCCGTTCGCTGGGCCGACGACCGGCGGGAGCTGAAGCTGCTGTCACAGCGCACGCGCATTCCTTTGTCGGCAGGCGAAAGCGAGTTGACAAGTTATGGCTGCCGCTCACTTCTGGAAGAGCAGGCGATCCAGATCCTGCAATTCGATTGTACGATGTTCGGGGGTTTTACCGAGGGGCGCAAAATGGCGGCCCTTTGTGAACTCAATCACGTGCAGGTCACCCCGCACCATGATTGCTTCATTCACGCGCAACTGGTTGCCTCTTCGCCGGCGGGATGTTTCGTCGAAGCATTTACCGATCCCGAGCGTGATCCGTTGCAGGCGGAACTGTTTGAAAATCCGCCGAAGATCGAAGATGGATGGCTGACCTTAAACGATGCGCCGGGTCTCGGGCTAACATTGTCCGAAGATGCGATGAAGAAGTACGGCACCAAAATCATCTGAGGGTACTAGAGGCCGAGTATGGCCTTGGCGACGATGTTCCGTTGGATTTCCGACGAACCGCCGGCGATCGATTTCATGCGGTTGCTGAGATACATCGGAACCATGGTGATCGCTTCTTCAGGGCCGATGGGCGGTCGGTTGCGGCCGATTTCAAGGGCTTCCGGCTGATAGGTGGAGGCGTAATATCCAACCGTTTCGACGCCGAGCATATCGACGCGCTGTAGAACCTCGGCGTTCTGGATATTAAGCGACGAAGACACCGGACCCGGCGGTTTCCCCGCGCTGAGATTGGCAAGCACCCGCTGTTCCGAGGCTTCCAATGTCAGGGCTTCTATTTCGAGCCGTGCGAATTCGCGTCTGAAATCCGGGTCCTGTGTAAACGGAGTGCCGGCGGCGGGGGTCAGCTTAGCTAAGGCCTCGATCCGACCAAGGTTGCGGCGGAGTTCGACCGAACCCATTGAGAAGCGCTCGAATTCCAACAGGTATTTGGCGACAGACCAGCCGTCGTTTTCTTCACCGACCCGATTGGCTTTCGATACCCGTACATCCTCGAAGAACACCTGGTTGAGTTCATGCACGCCGGCGATGTTGATGATCGGCCTGACGGTGATGCCGGGGGTGGTCATATCGATCAACAGGAAGGAAATTCCTTGCTGTTTCTTACCTTCGGTCGACGTGCGGACGAGTGCGAACATCATGTTGGCGTGCTGCGCGTAACTGGTCCAAATCTTGGTGCCGTTGACGATGTAATCGTCGCCGTCGCTCTCAGCGGCAGTGCGGAGCGATGCCAAGTCAGACCCGGCGCCGGGTTCGGAATATCCCTGACACCAGATATCCTCGCCGCTCAGGATGCGCGGCAGATAGTGCGCTTTCTGTTCGTCAGTGCCGTAACCGATCAGCATTGGGCCGCACATCTTGAGGCTCATGGGGATCAAGGCGGGCGCTTCCGCGCGGACACATTCCTGGGCAAAGATATAGCGTTGTATTAGAGACCAGCCGGTGCCGCCATATTCCACCGGCCAGTCCGGCGCCGCCCAGCCCTGTTTGTGAAGGGTTTGCTGCCAAGTCATGGATGAGCCAATGTCCTGCCAGAGGCTCGTGCGTTTTCGTGCCGCGTCGCGAAGAGGCTCGGTCAGCGTCTCTTCCAGAAATCTGCGTACGGTTAGACGGAATGTTTCGTCTTCCGGTGATAGCTTCGCATCCATCGTCCAACCCTCTCATTGTTGCGACCGTATGCCGCCTGGCATTGGTGGAATTGGTTTCCCCATGCCGCCAACGCTCCGATATGGTGGCTGCCGATCGCAACATTATCAAATTAGTTTCGAAGGAAGAACGGATCATGAGTGAACAACCCGTGCTGATGGATGTCGATGCCAGAGGTGTCGCCACCGTGACGCTGAACCGCCCGCACCGTAACAATGCCTATAATGACGCCATGATTCAGGGTTTGCTGGATAACGTAGGCGCGGCGGCAGTTGACGACAGCGTGCGGGTCATCGTGCTGCGCGGCAACGGCAATTACTTTCAAGCCGGTGCAGATTTGAAGTGGATGAATGATTTGTCCAAGCAGGCGCTGGACGCCAATCTGGCGATGTCAAACATCACCACGGATGCCGTACGCCATCTCAATGCCTGCCCGAAGCCGACTTTGGCGCTGGTGCATGGCGGTTGCTTCGGCGGTGGCCTCGGCATGATGGCCTCCTGCGATGTCGTGATTGCCTCGAAGGAAGCGCAGTTCTCCATCACTGAAGTGCGTTGGGGGCTGGTCGCTGGACCAATCCTGCCGCAACTGGCCGACGCGATGGGCTTGCGGGCCCTTCGGCGCTACGCGTTGACGGCGGAAAAATTCGGTACGCGGGAAGCCAAGGAATTCGGCTTTTTGCATGAAGTCTGCGAAACCGGCGCGTTGGATGAAACGGCCGCACCGATCATCGATGCGCTGTTGAAATGCAGTCCCAGTGCTATCGCGGAGACGAAAGATTTCATTCTCCGTTCCGCATCGCATAATGTCGATGACGAAGCGGCGCCGGGGATAGCATTGGCGCATGCCTTACGCCGCCGGACCGAAGATGGAATCGAAGGGCTGGCCAGTTTCAACGAGCGGCGCGACGCATCCTGGTATCCGGGCAAATGAGCTGCAATTGGGGAGGAGACCGACATGACAATTGAAGTTGGTAAAGAGTCTATTGATATCGGCATCGTCGTACGCGATGTGGAGAAGGCCTTAAAGTTCTACCGTGATACGTTGGGCCTGGAATATGCGGCGGAGATGCCCGCCGGCGGCGGCAAAATGCACCGCCTGATGTGTGGCACGACGGTTGTGAAGATTGTTATCCATGACAGCTTGCCGGAGAAGTTGGACAACACAGGCGGTCCGCTTGGGGCGTCCGGCATTCGCTACTGGACGATTACGGTCAAGGACCTGGAAGCCATGACCGAGAAGTGCCGGGCGGCGGGCTATACGGTCGCGGTTGAGCCGAAGGACGTTCGTCCCGGCGTGCGCATTTCGATGGTTGAAGACCCGGATGGAAACTGGGTCGAGTTCCTCGAAAACAACGCGTAAATGCAGCCACGGGCGCGTCCATGTGGAACGCGCCCGTGGTGGTCTTCGTCGTTTAAGCGAATTTCGAGTCTCACAGATCGCACGGATCAGTGCGGATGACTCGTCCGTTGTGGCAATTGCGGAATTTTCCGCATTGTGAGTTCAACCACTTTCGACCAGATTGCCGGGCAAACGGCTTCTTGCAGCGCGTCCTTTCCAAGACGCCTGATTTTTCGCGCGAATTCTTGGCCCGGTGTCGCCGTTAGCGGGACCCAATAACGTTTGTCCAATTCAATGGTTGCCGGCGCCGTGGGATCTGCCCAATCCGATGTGGGAACCTCTTCATGATAACCGTCGGGAAAGACAAGTTTCCGGCATGCCCTGTGCTCAGCCAAGGACCAGCCAACATCGTCTGGAGGGATGACACGTCCTTTTGCGAACGCATAATAAAGTTGGTAGGGGCCGAATATGGAGTAATGCGTACGTCGGTTGGTACAGAATATTTCCCGAGGGACCGGACTGCCGCCCAACATATTATCGACCAGAACGAACGCCCTTCGTGCTTCATATGAATTGGGACAGCGGAGCTTGTCCCGCAAGTCCTTTACCCGATCTTGTCCCTCCTTGAGGAGGAACGCCCACGCCAAGCCATCGATTTCGCGCCGCGTCGTACCAATTTCAACATATGTCACGCCGAGCGATCCGACCGAGACTTCTTTAAGCTTCCACAATATGTCCCAGAAGCTTACGCTATAGCGTTGATTTTCATGGACATAGGCGCGCAGTTTATCGAGAGAATTGCGCGCTGAGCGAATGCTGTTAAGGGCATCGCATTGCCGAACCCAGGCCATGTTGAATTGTAATCCCGGGATACTTTCAGCGAGGTCGCCGGCGAGTATTTCAATAAAGTCGTCGAAAGTAATGTCTTCTTGTAACAGGAAGTAATTGTAGTAGTATTTTACTTCCAATTCCATTGGCATTCCTTGCGAGGCTGGATGCCCATCGACCGGAGCTCCGATCGCCTCTCGAATTTTGCGGGTCATGCCCAGATTGATTACGGTCGGTAGTTTCTGATCTATGTCAGCCATCGTAACTTTTATACCCCCAAGTATCTGTACGAAGTTGAAACTGCTAAGGATTTTTGTGATTTCTCTCGCGGGAATTGCGGCAAGATGGAGCTGATTATCATTATTTTAAAGTTAGTTATGGAGTCATAGCGCCATCGGCGTCCGGAACGGTCGTCTCGGCGCCGACCGCAATGCCGTCCGGTCGAGAGAAATTGTTGCGAGCCGACTGGAAAGGCTTTTTGCCTCGTTCGGCACAGGGCTGCGTTCTGTCAGCCGTGGGCGTCAGCCGGACAGGAATCCGGCTGACATCACTGACGTCGTCGTGATGAGCGCGGACGCTAATTAACGAATTGGGCAACAGTATGTCGAAAATAAGGTATGTGAAATCAATGTTCTGAATCTATGTATTTGAGCGAATACAGAGAAAAATAGGAATTCGAATAAAACGCTCTATTTTTTTACTTATGGTACAATAAAACGGTGCGTTTCGCAGTGAAACCGCGAAGCATGCTATGGTTCGCCGGGGAGGATTGGATAAATGAAACTTGGCGTATTTCTGCAGGCGCAGTGGGATCCGGGCACGGATATCGAAGAGGGGATTGCCGGTCTAGTCCGACAAGCCGAACTGGGAGACGAACTCGGATACGATTCCGCCTGGCTGCCGCAGCACTATGTATCGGCGCCGTACGCTTCCATTCAACCTGGACCTTTGATGGGACTCCTGGCTGGGCAAACGCGGCGAATTCGCCTAGGGACGGGCGTGTTTCTTTTGCCCTTTACACGTCCCGTCGTGCTGGCGGAAGAGATGGCCAGTCTCGACTGGATTACCGGAGGGCGGCTTATCTTCGGAGCCGGCATGGGCTATCGGACTGACGAATTCAATGCGATAGGTGTTTCGATAAAGGAGCGCGTCGGACGGTTTACTGAGGGGATCGATGTGATCCGCCGGCTTTGGACCGAAGACGGCGTAACGCATCAGGGCAAGTACTTCTCTCTCGACAATGTGACAATCAGTCTCAAACCCAAACAGGTGTCCGGGCCGCCGATATGGATTGGCGGCAGCGTCCCGGCCGCTGTGCGTCGCGCGGCACGGATCGGCGATGTCTGGGTGTCGAGCATGAACCCCGCGTTCGAGGAATTGCGCGAACTCTACGGCGAGTTTGACAGCGCGCGGGAAGGGCACCCGGCGGCACCGGAACGCCCCACGATGCGCGAGTGCTATATCGGCGCGACGCACGAAGAGGCAATGGCCGAAGTACGCGATGTTCTATACGCAAAATACAGCGCCTATCAGGCCTGGGGATCGCCCTCGACAAATATCCGGTTCGATGACCGCGCCGAATTCGAAGCGCTTATGGAACGAAAATTTCTTGTGGGCGACGAGAAAAGTGTTGCGGAACGGCTGCGCTGGCTGCGCGACGAATTGGGCATCGATCACGTTATCATCCGGGTCCGCTGGCCCGGTTTGACCGAAGCACAGGCGCTCAACACAATGCGACGATTGGCGAATGTTGCGGGTGCGCTTTAGGGCGCTTCGTTGATGAAACACAATGCCTGAGGAAATTGGGGCATTCTAAGGAACTCACTTCGGTTCGTGGCGATTTAACGCTATAGTGGATTGTATGTAGGTTGGACGCGAATAGGGGGTGGAACCATTTCTGTCGACTCTTCCGAGCCCATTACCTGTGCGGAATGGCTTGACCTCGCAAGGGCAGCCGACGCACGAGGGGATTTTCTAGCTGCGATAGACAATGCCGACCAGGGGTTGGAAGCCTATCCGGACGAAATAGAACTGCATTACATTGCGGCGTTGGCTGCGGCTCGCGCTGATGCGACGGGCGAGGCGCGGCGACGTTTAGTAAAATTTCGCGAGCGTGCGCTTCGGGCCATTGCAGAGGACCGAATTGTACGCGGCCTGGGGGAGAAAGTCGAAGCACTGGCGGCGCGCATTTTGAAAGACGAAGCCTATTTGAGCGGCGCAGACGACCGTGCGAGAAAGCTGCGTTTGGCGGCAGAGGAATATGAGCGTGTTTTCCGGAAGTATGGTTCGTTGTACACCTGCGTGAATGCGGCGTCGCTTTTCAGTCTGGCCGGTGTTCCAAAGAAGGCTGAAGCATTGGTCGAATCTGCCTTTTCGCTAGGCGCAAAATTATTAGAAAGCAACACCGGCCTCACGGACAATTATTACTTCAACGCCTCTATGGCTGAAGCCAGCTTGGTGTCGGGTGAGACCGACAAGACGAAGCAATATCTTCTCGCTGCGAGTCGTGCCTCGGACGCCGAAGTGGCCTCTCGTGCCACGACCGTTCGTCAGTTTAGGCGGCTCCTTAAAAATATGCCGGTGGATGCGAACGAAGTACTGAAGGATGTCGCAAACCGTACGGTAATCCATTTTTGCGGTCACATGATTGGTGACGGCGGGAGCCGGTTCCCGGCGGCGTTGGCGGATGATGTTCGCGAGAGGATCGATACGCTGCTAGAGCGATTTGACGTTGGGCACGGTGTCGGATCGCTTGCCTGTGGCGCGGACATACTCTTCGCAGAGGCTCTTATCGACCGGGGTGCCGATTTGACGATCGTTCTGCCCTTCGAACGCGAAAAATTTATTGAAACCTCTGTCGAGCGTGGTGGCGCGAAGTGGGTAGAGCGGTTTCGCGCGTGCCTGAAGGCAGCGGGTGACCGGGTCCATTACGCTACCGAGAGCGGTTATTTAGGTGATGACCAACTATTTCGCTACGGGGCCCAACTGGCGATGGGACTGGCGGTACTGACGGCCGAGCGGTTGGAAACCGACGTGCGGCAGATCCTCGTTTGGGACGAACAGAGGTTGGGTGCTATTGGCGGGACCGAGGAGAGCTACGATCATTGGCTGCGATTTAACAGGCCGTCCGAACTCATTGATCTTCCCAGTGTGAAGAACGCAAAGCCGGGAACTATTGACGGAGAGGTGCCCGAAGTGGCGCGGCATGCAAGAGCGATGCTCTTCGGCGATATCAAAGGATTCAGCAAGCTTCAAGACTCGCAGCTTCCGCTCTTCGTTAAAAAAATTATGGGTACGGTTGCCACCGTATTGTCGGAGGAAGTCGGCGAAAAGGATCTTACCTTCAGCAACACCTGGGGTGACGGAATTTTCCTTGTATTCGAAGATACCGTTGTGGCGGCGAAACTCGCCTTGAAGCTGCAAAAGACCTTGGCCGAACTGGATGTCGTCGGATTGCCGGACGGGTTGGAGCTACGCCTGGGGGCGCATGTCGGGCCGACTTTTGAGTTGGAGGATCCCGTTTTGGGTAAGGGCAATTTCTACGGGGCCCATATTACGCGGGCGGCACGGCTCGAACCTGTCGCGCGCGGCGGTACCGTTTATACGACAGAAGCCTTTGCCGCAGCGATCGCCTTGGAATCCGGTGACGAGATTTGGTGCGAATATATTGGCAATTTGGCAGGGGCCAAGGATTTTGGGGCGCTGCCCGTTTACGTGTTGTGCGAATAGAGTGGTGGCAGTATGAGCAGCGACGATCCAACGGGTATTCCTTTCGAAGAGGCCCATTGGGATCTTGTGCCCGGTCGCATCGTACTGATCGTGATCGATCCGCAGAACGATTTTCTGCACCCCGAGGGGTGGTATGCCCAAAAGGGCATCGACATCTCGCATATGCGGCGGACGATCGAACCGACACAGCAGCTTCTGGCTGACGCGAGGGCGAAGAATATTCCGGTCGTGTGGACGCGGCATGGCTCGCGTGGCGTGGAAGATGGCGGTCCCTTTATGCGCTTGCGGCCGTTTCTGAAGGATGGCGGTTTGCGGCAGAATACTTGGGGGTACGAAATCTTCGAGGAACTGGGGCCTCGTGAGGACGACTGGTATGTCGATAAAACCCGGCTCAGCGCGTTCTATAACAGCAACCTCGAGGGCGTCTTGCGGGCGTTGGATGCGGATACGGTTCTAATAGCGGGTGTGCTCACCAACCAATGCGTTGCGGCGACATCGAAGGATGCGATGTTCCGGGACTTTAAACCGATTGTGATCGAGGATTGCACCGGTACGACTCTGCCGCACTTGCACGATCCCGCCATTGAAATGATGCGGGTGGGATGGTGCGAAGTGCGGGATCTCGAGTCCGCTTTGAGTGAGATTCGGCAGCTTGCCAAAAGGCATTAGCTACCATGCTTGCGCCGCCGCTCGGTGACGGCCGC
>JAJFJB010000424.1 GCA_021774435.1 Alphaproteobacteria bacterium | reverse complement strand
CCGGCGCCACTGCCGAATGCCTGCTCGCCGCCCCCGCCCAGACCCGCCGGACGATGGCCAAACTCGCCATCCAAAGCCACCACAGCCGCCCCGCATAGAGACTGCACGTTCCCAGACCAAATTATGACGCTGACAATCCGTCCCATTAATCAGCCTTTTTCAACACTATCGGCTATTAGCGGCTGTCGTGGTGTCGCTGAACCCACTTCCGCTTAAACATCAAACTCGGACATTCGTTGGGCAATCGCGAAACGACCACTGTTGATATTTTGGTGAGACCGTTTGGGGCGAGCCTGTTTGATGCGACTACGTGCGAAATCTCCCCGCTTTTCACGCAAGTGCGTATATGAAAAAAGCCCAATTTTGGACAGATATTTATGAGACTAAAGCTAGAGAGAATTCATTGAGTCTTTGAAATAATGGTGCCGCAGGAGAGACTCGAACTCCCGACCTGAGGTTTACAAAACCCCTGCTCTACCAACTGAGCTACTGCGGCAGCGGGCGGACAATATCAAAAGCGCGTCTAAAAACAACTGAAACAACCGGTGTCAGACAGATCCGCTTATCTGCGGTGGCGATCGAATACCTTGAAAAAGCGATCGATGTCCATCTCATCCGTAAACAGATAGGGGCTGATGCGGATCGCGTCGCTTCTGAGGTTGAAGTGGACACCGTCGGCGGCACAACGGTCGGCGAGATCCGGCGCCGGCGTTTCCGTCCCCCGGAATCCGATGAAATGGGCGATGCGGTGCGCTTTCGGCGGTACGGTAAAGCCGCGCTCCGATGCGCCGTCGGCGATTTGGTCCGTTATTGGCGCCATTGTCGCGGCTATGCTTTCGGGACCCCACTCATGCAGCTGGTTCAAGGCCGCGACGGCCATGGGAAGATTGATGAGATTGTTTCGCTCGCCCATGTCGAAGCGGTGTGCGCTGTCCACAAAAGCGGTGGGGTAGCGGGACTCGTGGTCTGAATGCCCCGGATCGTCCCGCCTAGCACCGGCGTGGAATTCAATTGGCTGTCCGTTCTGGCGATGTGGCGCGACGTATAGAAAGGCGAGCGTGTAGGGGCAGAGCAGCCATTTATAGGCGGAGCACACCATGAAATCCGGCTGTACGGCGGCGACATCGAAAGGGGCGGCGCCGATAAGCTGGGTGCCATCAACGGCCAAGGCGGCGCCTATCGAGCGGCATTTTGCCCCGATCGCTTCGAGATCCAGGCGGCTGCCGTCTGTCCAATGGCACGGCGGAACCGCGACGATGTCCGTTTCGGGCCGTATCTGCCGCAAAACCGCCGCCGTCCAGTTGGAGTCGGCAGGGCGCTCGACAGTGACAAGTTTGGCGTCGTGTTCGGCCGCCAAACGGTGCCAAGCGTAGTAATTGGACGGAAACTGCTCCTCCAGGACCAGAATTTCCCGGTTCGGCCCGACATCAAGGTTGGCGGCCGCGACCGCGATGCCGTAGCTCGTCGCGGGCACGAGGGCTATATCGCTCGCCGTGGCGCCGATCAATCCGGCGAACAGGGCGCGGGCCTCCGCCGCTTCGCGTGCCGCGTCCTCCCGGTGCGGTTCCCAGGGATGCGCTTTGCGCAGAACGCCGGACTCCCCGGCCGTCACGGAAGCGCGCAATAGGGGTGTTTGCGAGGCACAGGCGAGATAAGTGACGGAATCGGGAATATCGAAGAGATGTTTCTGGCTGCCGAGCATTACGTTAATCCTTTTGCCTGCTGCGCTGCGCTATTTCGTATAGCGCGATTGCGGTGGCGTTCGATACGTTGAGCGTCTTGAGGTTTCCCGGTGTGTCGATGTGGGCCAAATGGTCGCAGTTCTCGCGTGTCAGACGGCGCAGGCCGCTGCCTTCGGCGCCCAGGACAAGAGCGGTTCGGCCGCTCAGGGGGGCGTCGGCAAGGCTGCTATCCGCCGCGCCATCGAAACCAATGCGCCAAAATCCCTCACTTTCAAGCAATTCCAGCGCGCGCGCCAGATTAGTGACACGGGCGAGCGGCACGATATCGAGCGCGCCACTGGCGGCCTTGGCGAGCGCGCCGCCGGGGGGCGGGGCGGTTCGGTCCTGGACGATGACCGCGGTTGCCGCGAACGCCGCGGCGCTGCGGAGTATGGCACCAACATTGTGCGGATCCGTAACCTGATCGAGGACCACGACAACCGCATTATGCGGCGCATCGGCAAGAATATCTTCCAGTGCGGGTGTGTCCGGCGGCGGCGCATCGAGGGCGATCCCTTGATGTACCGCCGAATCGGGTAAAAAACCGTCCAGCTCGACACGGTTTACGATTTCCGGCTTGGCCTTCGGCAGTTCTTCCCGCAAACGCTCCGCCGCATTGGCCGTGGCAACGAGCCGGCCCGGTTTGCGGTGTGGGTTTTTCAGGGCGGCGAGAACCGCGTGCCACCCATATATCCAGACCTCTCTTTGCGGCCTCGGCGGGGCGGAACTTGGCCGCGACTTCCCGATATCGCGGCGGCGGCCGGTTGGCTTGCGTTTCCTCATTGGTTTCCCTAATATTATTGGCTTAAAGCACATCGCAACCGACGCTTTCCGACCCCTGAAAATAAAGGGTTGGGGAGGCGTGTATTATTGCGTCTTTTAAACGTTGACAACCGGGAACAAATAAACATAGTTCGCACGCCGCCGCGACGACCAAATAATCGCGTCTTCGGAGGGGTGCCTGAGTGGTTAAAAGGGACGGGCTGTAAACCCGTTGGCTATGCCTACGTTGGTTCGAATCCAACCCCCTCCACCAAGCGCGTTTGTTAACGCGAACGAGGCGCGGGGCGGACACGGAGCCAGACGGGCAAGCCCGGGCTGGCTTTTATCGATTGGTTTGGATCGATGGTGAAGAGGAATGAAGATTTAGCGGGTTCACCCGCGGGTGTAGCTCAACGGTAGAGCCCCAGCCTTCCAAGCTGGTTGTGTGGGTTCGATTCCCATCACCCGCTCCAAGTTTCCTCTTCCGTGCCGGTACGGAAGAGGCTGAGTAAAAAAAGAGGTCGTTTCCGTTGGGAATGCGCCACGGTCGTGAGAGAACGAAGATTAAGGGAACGGAAGCATGGCGAAAGAGAAGTTTGAGCGAACAAAGCCGCATTGCAACGTGGGTACGATTGGTCACGTTGACCATGGCAAGACGACGTTGACGGCCGCGATCACGAAGG
>JAJFJB010000423.1 GCA_021774435.1 Alphaproteobacteria bacterium | reverse complement strand
CATCGCTGGATAGTGATAAAGCTTCTCGGGCAACGCCAAATCGGGCGAGTTCAAATGAAACCGGACCGTATAGGCATCGACCTTTTCGATCGCGCCCGGCGTCATGTTCTTGATTTTGATGGGTTTACCATCCTTGTCCTTACCGTCCTTGGTGTCGACCATCGAGTTCAGCAAACCGAGTATAGAAGAGCCGGTCGCGGGATTAAGCCAGCGTTCGACGTTGTAGACCACATCGTCCGCGGTGAACTCGTCGCCGTTGCCGAACTTGACGCCTTTACGGAGATTGAAGGTCCAAGTTTTCAAATCCTCGGATGGTTTCCAGGATTCCGCCAACATGGGACGGGTTACGTTGTCCGGGCCGGTAATCGTGAGATGTTCCAGCATTTGGCGCGCGATATTGGATTTCTCGACCCAATCATACTTGTGCGGATCGGACATGTCCTGCACCGCCATGGCCATGCGGATGATCCCGCCCTTCTTCGGCGCGGCCGCCATGGCATCCGAAACAGGGGCCACAAGCCCGGCCATCGCGTACGCGGCCGTTGCGGAGACGCCTAAAAGCGTCGTCGTGCGCAAGAATTCCCGGCGATCGACGTTGCCCGTTTTTACTTGTTCTTGAAGTTTCGCGACACTCGAATGCTCTTTGGTCTGGTTTGTGGTGTTCTTGTTTCCATTCCGCATGACATATTCTTCCCAATTTATTCCCTGTCACGCTCTCCCCCAATAGACGTCAAACGACGCCTGCCCGGGCGCCTTATCGACGCGCGCGCCACTGGGGAATGCGTTATTTCGATTGTTTTATCTGATCGGAACAAAACATACTGAGTGGGAAATATCAAACAGGCCGCACGGATCACCACGTTCACGATCCAATCTAGAAACCCAATCGAAACAAATGAAGCATAGGAACAAAGCTGTGGCACGTACACCGATGAGCCGGAACGACGTTGAACTGGAGTCGAGCGAAATTCTTCATGACGGTTTTTTTCGTATGGATCATTTCCATTTGCGCCACCGCCTCTTCGCCGGTGGATGGAGTCCGTCCCTGAGCCGCGAAATCATGCTTCGGAACGCCGTTGCGGCGGTTATTCCCTATGACCCCATCCGCGACGAAATCGTGCTGATTGAGCAATTCCGGGGTGGCATGTATGCCGCCGGGGATGAGCAGCCGTGGAGCATCGAAATTGTCGCCGGGATAATCGAAAATTCGGAAAGCGCGGAGGAAATGGCCCGGCGCGAAACGCTAGAGGAAGCCGGCTGCACGGTCAAACGCCTCGAGCAAGTCATGGAATTCTATCCCAGCCCCGGGGGCTGTTCCGAGCATGTCACCGTTTATTGCGGCGAAGTTTCCGCCGAAGGTGTCGGCGGCCTTCACGGCGTCGCCGAGGAAGGCGAAGATATCCGCGTCTTTTGCACGTCAACCGACGAAGCCGTCGATCTGGTGAAATCAGGAGCGATAAACAATTCGATTGGCGTTATCGGCGTGCAGTGGCTCGCCATGAACCGGGACGGTTTGCGCGCACGTTGGAGCGCATAGGATGCCGCCATATTCCCAATCGGATGTCAAAGTCGAAAAGACGGAAACGGTCCATCAGGGCTTTTTTCGAATGATACGGCTGCATTTGCGTCATCGGCTCTATGCAGGAGGCTGGAGCCCTTCCCTTTCCCGTGAAGTTGTGTTGCACGGCGATGTCGCTGCGATCATTCCCTATGATCCCTCGCGCGACTCAGTGGTGCTGATCGAACAATTCCGCGGTGGAAAATTTGCCGCCGGCGATGCGAACCCTTGGTGCATTTCTGTCGCCGCCGGCATGATCGAGCCCGGCGAAAGCGCGGAAGATATGGCGCGGCGCGAAACCCTGGAAGAAACAGGCTGCAAAATCCAAAGACTCGAAAAAATAATGTCGTTCTATTCCAGTCCCGGCGGTTCGTCACAGCATGTTCAGTTGTTTTGCGGCGAAATCTCAAGCGAAGGTGTCGGCGGTCTTCATGGTCTTGTTGAAGAGGGCGAAGACATTCGCGCCTTTGTAAAATCGACCGATGAAGCACTAGCCATGATTGACACTGGAGAAATCGACAATGCCATTAGTATCGTCGGACTCCAGTGGCTGGATAAGAAGCGAGAAGCGTTGCGGGCGCGCTGGACTTGACCGCCGCGCTATGGAGTGCTTGAAAACGGACAAGGCTGCGGCCTAGGGGGAATACTTCAAGGACGAAAGAGTATGACATGGATGTTCGCGATGGATTTACCGAGACGGTCGGCAACACACCGCTAATCAAACTTAAAAAGGCCTCAGAAGAAACCGGCTGCACTATTTTGGGAAAGGCTGAATTCCTGAACCCCGGCGGATCGGTCAAGGACCGTGCCGCGCTCTACATCATTCTCGACGCCGAAGAGCGGGGCATTTTGCGGCCCGGCGGGTTGATCGTCGAAGGCACGGCCGGCAATACGGGTATTGGCCTCGCTCTGGCTGGAAACGCGCGTGGATATCGCACGCTAATCGTCATTCCGGAAACCCAATCGCAGGAAAAGAAGGACATGCTGCGCCTGTGCGGCGCCGAGCTCATGGAAAACCCGGCGCTGCCCTACAAGAATCCGGATAATTACGTACATGTCTCCGAGCGAGTGGCGGCCGAAAAGGCGAAATCCGAACCGAATGGCGCGCTTTGGGCCAACCAGTGGGACAATACCGCCAATCGAAATGCCCATATCAAATCGACCGGCCCGGAAATCTGGTCCCAGACCGAGGGCACGATCGACGGCTTTACCTGTGCAATCGGCACGGGCGGCACACTGGCCGGTATGAGCATGTTCCTGAAAGAGCGAAACAAGGAAATTGCCACGGCCGTCGCCGACCCCATGGGCGCGGCGATGTACAACTATTTCAAGCATGGTGAGCTCAAGTCGGAAGGAAGCTCGATTACCGAAGGCATCGGACAGGGCCGAATCACAGGCAACATCGAAGGCGCGCCGATTGATGACGCCTACCAGATCCCCGATGCCGAAGCCGTGCAAATTTGTTTTGATCTGCTTCAATATGAGGGGCTGTGCCTAGGCAGCTCCAGCGGCATCAATGTCGCGGGAGCGATTCGAATGGCCAAGGAAATGGGCCCCGGAAAAACAATCGTTACGGTCCTCTGCGACTCTGGTACACGATATACCTCGAAACTGTTCAACCCGGACTTTCTGCGCGAAAAGGACCTACCGGTTCCGACATGGATGGATAACAAATGATCACCGAAGAACTCTTCCGATCGGATTCCTATTTGCAGGAGTGCGAAGCCACCGTCACCGGCATTAATGAAAAGGGCGGTATCCTTCTGGACCGCTCCGTATTCTACCCCACCGGCGGCGGCCAGCCCGGCGATGTGGGCGTCCTCGTCGGTGCCGATGGCACCGAAATCACCGTGCTGACGACGGTTAAGGGCGACGGTAACGAAAATGTCGTCCATGTCCCCGCGGAAGGGTCCGCCCTCCCCGCACCTGGAGATACGGTAACCGCGCGTGTCGACTGGAATCGTCGCTACAAACATATGCGCATGCACACCTGCCTCCATCTCCTTTGCGCCGTCGTGCCGCATGGCGTGACAGGCGGTAAAATCGGCGCGGAAAAGAGCAGTCTCGATTTTGACATCGGCGATGGCTCGCTGGATAAGGAAGCCATAACCGAGAGCATCAACAAGCTGATCAAGCAAGACCATCAGGTTGGCGCGCGTTGGATCACCGATGAAGAGTTGGACACCAACCCGGATCTCGTCCGCACCATGTCCGTCAGCCCGCCACGCGGTGCCGGCAAGGTGCGCCTGCTCGACATTCCCGAGGTCGATTTGCAGCCTTGCGGTGGCACCCATCTCGCCCAGACCGGCGAAGTGGGGCGTATCCGCGTCTCGAAAATCGAGAACAAGGGCAAACGAAACCGTCGTGTGAACATCGTTTTCGATGAATAGAACTTAGTTGTTCTTTGGAGGTACAAGGTGACTTACGTAAATCCCGACGCGCTGGTCGAAACGGACTGGCTCGCCGCTAATCTTTCCGATCCCAAGGTTCGAGTCCTCGATTCCAGTTACCACCTTCCCGGAACCGGGCGGGACGCCGAAACCGAGTTCGACAATCGCCATATTCCAGGCGCCATGCTGTTCGACATCGAGGATGTTCGTGACCGGGATATCCCATTACCGCACATGCTGCCGAGCCCCGAACAGTTCGCCGCGCAGATGAGCACATTGGGAATCAGCAATGATGACATGGTCGTCATTTATGATGTGCACGGCGTTCAGACGTCCCCGCGAGCCTGGTGGACCTTCCGCGCCTTCGGCCACGACAAAGTCGCGGTCCTCAATGGCGGCTTGCCGAAATGGCTCTCGGAAAACCGGCCTACCTCGGATGATATTCAAGACTGTGACAAGGGAGATTTCACCGCGCAATCCCCATCCGCATTGGTCCGCAGCGTCGACCAAATGCTGGCAAATCAAGAAACGCGGGATGCCCTTGTCGTCGATGCCAGGCCCGCGGGCCGTTTCGAAGGCGTCGACCCGGAACCTCGGCCGGGTTTGCGGCCGGGCCGGATGCCCGGTTCGGTCAGCTTGCCGATAAACCTTCTCATCGATTCTACGACCAAGACGATACTTCCCGCGGATGGCATACGGGCTGCACTGGCAGGCGCCGGCGTCGACGATACGAGCCAACCGATGATCACGTCTTGCGGCTCTGGCGTGGCTGCCTGTGTGGTTTCCCTGGGTCTATATCTGATCGGCAATAAATCAGTGCCGGTTTACGATGGTTCCTGGTCTGAATGGGGTGCACGCGAGGACACGCCGGTCGAAGTCTGACCGATGGACATCCGTCCCATCCAGGATGGCGATGAAGTGGCGCTGGCCGACCTTTGGCGCCGCTGTGAGTTGGTGCGGCCCTGGAACGACCCCACCAGCGATATCGCTTTCGCACGCACAACGCCACAATCGGAAATCTTCGTTGGCAAACGCCAAGGAGACATTATCGCGAGCGTGATGTGCGGTAATGACGGGCATCGCGGCTGGGTCTATTACCTCGCGGTATCGCCGGACGAACAAGGTGAACAGCTCGGACGGGCGATGATGACGAAGGCCGAGGAATGGTTGCGGGCGCTGGGGGTTCCAAAACTCGAACTGCTGATCCGCGACACGAACGCCAAGGTCGTGAAATTTTATGAGGCGTTGGGGTATAAAACAGAACCCGTTATCGTCATGTCACGTTGGCTGAAAGAGCCGTCGGAGAGTCCGGATGGTTGACGAGTTCATCGACGTCACGATCACATCACTGGAGATGCTCTCCCGGCCCACGCGACCGACCGCGCGCGCGCCGAGCCTGTCGCAACCCGTGATGATCTTGCGGGCGATGCATCCGACACTGTCCTTTTATCGGTATCTTTACAACACGATCGGTCAGGATTGGCTCTGGTACGAACGCCGCCAGATGAGCGATCAGGATTTATTCGAAATCATCGACGACGAAAAAGTTTTCGTAAACGTGCTCTTCTACGGCGGCGTGCCAGCGGGCTTTGCAGAAATCGATACCCGAAAAATGCTGAATTCCGAAGTCGCTTATCTTGGCCTGTTACCGGAATTCATCGGACGCCGGCTGGGCCGTTACCTTGTCGACTGGGCGGTTGACGCAGCCTGGGATCAGGAACCGGACCGTGTCTGGATTCACACTTGCGATCTCGATCATCCCGCCGCATTGCCGACCTATCAGAAAGCCGGTTTCACACCGTTTCAGCAGGAAACGATCACCATTGCAAACCCGCGCCTGCTCCCCTTCTTTTCGAAACCCGAAATCGTGGCATCAACTCCGCCGGCTGAAAGCGAGCCAGACCCCGGCCCCGATCATAAGTGATCCCGTCAGCCGGTTTTGCAGCCGCGCGCGGCGCTCATTCGAAAAGAACCCCCGAAGGCGTCCTGCCCCCAAAGCAAAACCACTGTCGATTCCAAATGCGATCACCACGAACGTGACGCTGAGCAACACCATCTGCGGCAGGATCGGCGCGGAGGCGTCGACGAATTGGGGTAAAAAGGCGGCATAGAACAACAGGACTTTGGGATTGGTCGCGGAGACGATGAAGCCTTGCAGAAAAACGCGGGACAAGGGAGCCGGGGCCCCTGCCCCCACCACCGCCAAAGGCGCGGCGCGCCATTGCTGTATGCCGAGATAGATCAGATAGACAACGCCGACCCATCGCAGCCACTCGAACCAGGACGACGCCGTCTGCACAAGCGATGACATGCCCAGCGTGGTCAGGGCCAGGAACACCGCCATCGCCGCGCTGACCCCGGCAACCGTCGCCAGGCCCCGCCCAGCACCATAGGCGATGCTGTTCGAGACGATCATCATGATGTTCGGCCCCGGCAGCAGTATGAGAGCCACCGTTGCGGCAACGAATGCGAGATAGAGTGTCCAGTCCATGATCATTCCTTTCTGAGGCGAAACCGTGGCCCGACATAGGTCCGCACGGGATTTCCCCGCTCCAACGCGGCGTGCCGCCGCCACCGCGCTTTTTAATCCTAGTTCTGCCTTTCCTGTGCCTTAACGGACAATGCGGCTGCCAGCCTAATAATCACTCATCATTCGATCCTTGTGATGAGCCCTCAAACGAAAAACCCCTCCTGAGGGCTATCTCAGGAGGGGTTGAAACGTTACCGCTTGGTCGTAGAAGCTACGATGTCGGTGTCGGGCCCTCCGGGGAGATAGACAGATTCAGTGCGCACCAATTAAGCGGCGCGCTCAGTCCTACTTCTCTCGTCTTGTTAAGGGCGTTGTTCATTTCGATTTCCAAATTCTCGCGCGATTGGTGCGCAAGGTGGCGTTGAGTACGTTTTGATGCAGAACTTGTCAACCGCAAAAGATTTGCGAATAAGATTTTCAGCAGCACATACGGGTCTGCATCCGCAATAGCAGCGGATAAAAACTAGTTCCGCGATCCCAGCATTTCGACCACGTGATCCGCAATCGCCATGGAACTGGTAAGCCCCGGCGACTCGATACCGAGGAGATTCACCAGCCCGGGAATGCCATGGTCGCCTGGCCCCTGTACGATGAAATCGCACAGCGGTTCGCCGGGCGGCGTGATCCGCGGCCGGATGCCCGAATAGGCCGGCTGCAGTGCGCCGTCCTTGAGGCCAGGCCAGTAACGGCGTACCGCCTCGTAGAACCCGTCGGAGCGGCGCGGATCGACGTCGTAGTCGATTTCATCGATATGCTCGACATCAGGGCCGAAGCGCGCCTGCCCACCGATATCGATCGTGATATGCACGCCAAGAAATTGAGTCGTGGGCGCGGGATACACAAGCCGACTGAAGGGCGTCTTTCCCGTTAGAGAATAGTAGTTGCCCTTCGTGTAGTAGGTCGTCGGGACCTTGTCGGCGGGCATACCGTCGATGAGACCGGCGATATGCGGCGCGTGAATGCCGGCACTGTTGATCACGGTGCGGCAGAGCAGCCTCATCGGCGTTTCGCCTCCAACTTCAAGCAGAATGCCTTCATCCGTCGCCGCGCCGCGCTCGACTGGGCTTAGATACGCCGTCATTGCGCCATTGGCCTCGGCATCACCCTGGAATTCCAGCATCAGGGTATGCGTATCGATAATCCCGGTGGAGGGCGACAGTAAGGCGGCATGGCAAAACAGTTCCGGTTCCATGGCCTTGGCGTCATCCGGGGTCAGAAACTCGAGATCCGTGACGCCGCATTCCGCCGCGCGGCTCTTGATCTCATGCATCGCGGGCACCTGATTTTCGTCCGTCGCGACGATGATCTTGCCGCAGCGGCGATGCGGCACACCGTGTTCCGCGCAGTATCGGTAGAGCGCGTTTTTGCCATCGATACAGAACTGCGCCTTCAGACTGCCAACCGGATAGTAGATGCCCGCATGAATGACTTCGCTATTCCGCGAACTGGTCACGCTGCCGATCATGTCGGCTTCTTCGAGGATGATGACCTCGCGCCCGGCCAGCGCCAGTGCCCGTGCTACGGCCAATCCAACCACGCCCGCGCCGATCACGACGCAATCCACGCTTTCTGTCATTTCCACGCTCACGCTTGCTCCTTCGAAAGTGCGGGTGTAATCACCTTGTGGGAAAAATACCTCGACCGAGGCCCCAAGAGTTCCGCAACGCTAAATAAATGGCAGGTCCATGAAAGACAACACCAAGGTAACCCACGCAGGCAATCACCCCTTCGATAATCATGGGATTGTCAACCCACCCGTGTATCACGCCTCTACCGTGCTCTCCCCGACATTAGAGGCGCGGATCGCCCGGACAGCGAAGGTACGCTACGGACGGGCCGGCACGCCAACGACATTCGCCCTGGAAGAAGCGATGACCGCCTTGGAACGCGCTCATGGCACCGTTTTGGCGCCGTCCGGCCTTGCGGCGATCACGATGGCCCTGTCCGCCTTCGTTGAAACCGGCGATCATATCCTGGTCACGGACAGCACCTATACGCCGACCCGGAACTTCGCCAACAACACGCTCTCCAAATTCGGCGTCGAGGTCGAGTATTACGATCCCATGATCGGCGCGGGCATCTCGAACCTCATCCGCGATAATACGCGCCTGATCTGGACCGAATGCCCGGGCTCGCAAACCTTCGACGTGCAGGATCTGCCCGCCATCGCAAAAGCCGCGCATGAAAAAGGCGTCGTGGTTCTCACGGACAACACCTGGAGCGGCGGCTATTTCCGTAAACCGCTTGATGAAGGCGTCGATATCTCCGTACAGGCGGCAACAAAATATATCGTTGGCCATTCAGACGTCATGATGGGCACGATTGCCTGTAACGAAGCAACCTACGACCGGGTCAAACAATCAAGCTCAAGTTTCGGCATGTGTTGCGGGCCGAACGATGTCTATCTGGCACTGCGGGGGCTGCGCACGATCGGCGTGCGCATGGACCGGCATCATGAAAGCGGTATCAAGGTGGCGCAATGGCTCCAGTCGCGGCCGGAAGTCACCCGCGTGATGCACCCTGCCCTGCCCGACGATCCGGGGCACGAAATCTGGAAACGCGATTTTACCGGCGCCAGCGGCCTGTTCGGGTTCGTCTTGAAGGAAAGCGATACCAACAAGATCGCCGCCATGATGGACCATATGGAGCTGCATGGCATGGGCTCGAGCTGGGGCGGCTACGAAAGCCTGCTCATCCCGAGTTGGCCGGAACGAAGCCGCACCGCCTCGGAATGGGAAACGGAAGGGCAATGCATGCGCATCCATGTCGGGCTAGAAGATACCGACGACCTGATCGCCGACCTAGAAGCTGGACTGGAGCGCATGAATAAGGCCTGAGGCGGATGCCTATGAACACGAACACGATTATAAATGAAATTGCCTTTACATCGGACGGGCTAGTGCCGGCGATCGCGCAGCAGCATGACACCGGTGAGATTCTCATGGTCGCCTGGATGAATGCGGACGCGGTCGCGGAAACGTTGAATACGGGACGAGTCTGTTACTGGTCGCGCTCGCGGCAATCGCTATGGCGAAAGGGCGAAAGCTCCGGCCAGGCCCAGGAATTGAAGGAAATGCGGCTCGATTGCGATGGCGACACACTGCTGCTACTTGTCGACCAAACCGGCGTTGCCTGCCACACCGGGCGGCGAAATTGCTTTTTCCGCGCCGTCCGCGACGGCGAGTTGGTAACCATTGCGGAGGTCGAAGTTGATCCGGCGGAACTCTACGGCGGCAAGCCTTAGGCGTAACGCCTACCAGTCGTGCAGCAACCAGTTTCGGCGTGTCTTGATATTGTCTCCAATGAGCCGGCAGCGTCCCTCCGGCCATTCCTTCAGGCACGCGACCATGCAGGCGACACTTGACCCGCCATAACCGATAAAATCATCGCACGCCGCCGCGATATAAGTGTCCTTGATGACTTCGACACCGAGCCGCCACCGGGACTCGCTGTCCTTCCAGGTCAGCGGCACGATCCCATCGGTCCGGGCGCAATCGGTACTGAATACGCGTTCGCCATATCTCGCCTCATATTGCGCGACGACGTCGCTGGAATCCGTCATCAGAAAGACGCGTAAATTCTCGTCCTCTGCCAAATGGGCATCGAGTACCGGCAGCATTTCCGCATTTTCTAGTAGGACGTTGGGATCTTCGCGTCCCTTGTCCTTATTGCGGACATGGACGGCAAATGTTGGTCGGCCGTCAAAATTGTCCGCGATGAACGCATCGATCTCTGATTGGATTTCGGGCTGTAAGGCGAAGTATTTTTGGTAGAGCAACCGAATGGCGGTCATGGGATCGGTCCCGAACAGCCAATGTTCCTCGCTCAGCCAGGGCAACAACTCCAATACCTGGGTGAAAAAATCCTTTACGACGATGCGCTCCGGACGGTGGAG
>JAJFJB010000422.1 GCA_021774435.1 Alphaproteobacteria bacterium | reverse complement strand
TCTGTTCGGGTGTTTTTGTATTGGCGGCGGCGGGCGTTCTCGACGAACAGCGTGCCACGACGCATTGGCGGTATATCGACCGGTTGAAAACTCGCTTCCCTAAAATTGCGGTGGAACCGGACTCGCTTTATGTCGATGAGGGTCAGGTGCTGACGTCGGCGGGAAGCGCGGCGGGGCTCGACCTTTGCATTCACATCGTGCGCCGCGATTTCGGTCCCGAGATTGCAAACAACGTCGCCCGGCGCTTGGTGCTGCCGACACATCGCGACGGTGGGCAGGCGCAATACATCCCGCGACCGGTTGCGGATGAAGGGCAAACGATGGGCCCGCTTCTCGACTGGATGCGCGCGCACTTGCACGAAATTCAAACCGTGGCCGCGCTGGCGGGTAGGACGTGCCAGAGTGAGCGCACCTTTGTGCGGCATTTCAAGAATGCAACCGGATTGCCGCCGCATGCCTGGTTGACCCGGGAACGCGTTGGACGGGCCCGGGAACTTCTGGAGACGACCTTGTTAAATGTCGATCAGATTGCTGAGCAATCCGGCTTTGTGACCGCGGAAACGCTGCGCCATCATTTTCGTCGTGAATTGAAGATTCCCCCCTCGCAATATCGCACCGCCTTCGGCGGCACATAGTCCGGCGTTCGGCGCATGTCAGATGGGGAACCTGCCTACAATTTCAGTACGGGTTCTTTCCGGAGTCTTTCGGCAAGAAAGTCGACGACGGCACGAACCCGTGCTGAGGTTTGGCCGGCTTCCTTGTGCAGGACATGCACGGGGACGGCGGGCAATTCATAGTTGCCAAGTATGATTTTGAGCTGCCCGGCTTCCAGTTGGCGCGCGACCATATAATGAAGCACGCGGGTGATACCGCGGCCGGCGACGGCACCCGTAATAGCCGTATCCGCATTGTTCACCGTCAGGCGTGAGCGCAGCTTGACAGTGAATCGTTTCTCGCCTTGCTGGAATGACCATTCCCCGCCCAGCGCCATGTGGGAGGAGTTGATTGTTTCGTGCTTCGCCAAGTCTCTTGGATGTTGGGGGTTTCCGTGTGCCGCAAGATAATCGGGGGACGCACAGATAACGCGGCGCATGGATCCAACGCGAATGGCGGAAAAGGAGGAGTCGGGCAGTTCCGCCAATCGGATCGCGACATCAACGCCTTCCTCGACCAGATGGACAATGCGGTCCACGAATAACGTGTTGAAGGAAATGCCGGGATACTGATCCAATAGATCAAGCAGTATCGGTGCGACATGCATGCGGCCGAACAGAGCCGGAGCCGATACCATCACCATGCCTTGCGGTGCTGCGTGGAGGCCGGCGGCATGACGGTCGGCTTCCTCGATTTCCGTCAAAATTCGTCGGCAGTCTGCAAGATAGCGTTCGCCGGATTCCGTCAAGCGGACGGTGCGCGTGGTTCGGTGCAGGAGACGGGCTCCAAGCCTTTCTTCGAGCTCCGAAACTGCCCGAGTCACAGATGGCGGTGACAGGCCAAGGCGCCGGGCCGCCGGTGCGAAGCCCGCCTCTTCGGCGACAGCTACGAAGACAGTCATGGTTTGAAGCCGGTCCATTTATTATTCCTAAAATTGAAATAATAACTTACGTACTTTGCTTATTCTCTCACAGAACAGCAATTCTTAAATTGCTCCCATTACGCGAGACATCGTGTCTTGCGAAGCCGTTCTTCAAGGAGAGGGATCATGTCAGACAACGCGTTAACCCAAGGGACCCATCATGTCGGCCTGACAGTGCCGAATCTAGAGGAGGCCCGTGAATTTTTCGTCGATACGTTGGGCTTTGCCCAAGTTGGTGAAAAGCCGCTTTACCCCGCCGTCTTCGTTTCGGATGGCAGCATCATGATTACATTGTGGCAGGCAGCTGATCCGGCGACAGCGGTATCGTTTGACCGCAAGAACGTCATTGGGCTGCACCATATCGCGTTCAAGGTGGACGGCGCGGTGGCACTTGATGCCACCTACGAAAAAGTAAGCGCGGCGGACGGTGTCGTCATTGAATTCGCGCCGGAGAATGTGGGTGACGGGCCTAACAAACACATGATGTGCACGATTCCCGGCGGTATTCGCGTTGAATTTTTTGCGCCAGGTAATTGAGTCCAGCGTTGAGATAGGAGGATCGGTCATGCCACATGTCGAAGCACAGGACGACTCGCCATTCCATGCCGGCGAACTTGAGGTCCAAGAGCGGCTTGGCGTGCGCGACAAGATCGGGCCTTTTGCGCACATGGCGGTTCGTGATCATATGCCCGCACAGCATCGCGACTTCTACGCGCAGTTGCCATTTGTCTTGATTGGTAGCGTGGACGCCCAAGGGAGACCCTGGGCGTCACTTGTCGCAAAGGCTCCAGGGTTTATGTCGAGTCCGGATGCGCGGTCGCTGGATATCGCGGCGCGGCCTTTATTTGGCGACCCGCTGAACGACGGGTTGAGGCGCGGCGCTGATATAGGCCTGCTCGGGATCGAGCCGGCAACCCGAAGGCGCAACCGTTTGACCGGGCGTATAAGCTCTGTGGCACCGGAAGGGTTCGCAATCGATATTCTGCAGACATTCGGCAACTGTCCTCAATATATCCAAACTCGCGATATCGACATTTTGCCTGAGGATGCGATTGCATCGCCGACCGCTATCCAAGGGGATCATTTTGACACCCGCACACGCGCGATTATCGAACAGGCGGATACACTGTTCGTCGCGACAGCGTTCCGCGACGCGGAGGACGACGTGTCGCAAGGCGCGGATGTGTCGCATCGTGGCGGAAAGCCCGGCTTCATTCGTGTCGATGACGACCGTACATTTGTCTTTCCCGATTTTTCCGGCAACAACCACTACAACACAATCGGCAATATCCTGCTCAATCCCAAGGCGGGTTTCCTGTTTGTTGACTTCGAAACCCGCGACGTCGTTTACCTGACCGGCGAAGCCGAAATCATTTGGCGAGATGAAGAGGTAATGGCCTTCATCGGTGCCGAGCGGCTGATACGGTTTCGAACCGAGAAGGTCATTCGTGTCGAAGGCAGTTTGCCGTTGCAATTTTCGTTTGGTGACTATTCACCAATGCTGACGCACACAGGGACCTGGGCGGAAGCCGGCGAAAAGATCGCGGCGGATAGGGATCGGAACACTTATCTGCCTTACGAAGTTACGGACGTCGTGCCGGAGAGCCGTACGATCACTTCGTTCTATCTCAGGCGAATGGACGGCAAAAGAGCCGCAACCCATGAACCAGGTCAGTTCCTGCCGATCCGGGTATCTTTTCCAGGTCAGGAAGAACCAGTAATGCGGACCTACACCGTGTCCGGTGCGACTGTCGACAACCGGTATCGATTGTCGATTAAGCGGGAAGGCGACGCTGCGCTGGTGTCGAATTTTCTGCACGATCAGGCCAAGCCGGGCTTTAAACTGGAAGCGATGGCGCCGCGCGGTAAGTTTGTGCTCGACCAGACGAGCGAACGCCCAGCTGTTCTCGTTTCTGCCGGCGTTGGCATTACACCGATGATAGCGATGACTGACTTCATTATCAGTGAAGGCCAGCGGACACGAAATTTCAGGCCGACATTTTTTATTCATGGTGCGCGGAGTAGCCAAGATCATGCTTTTGGCGACCATATTCGCCACCTCGCTGGAACATATGAAAACCTGATAGCGCACATTCGTTATAGCCAGCCGGAAGAGGACGACCGAGTCGGCGTGACGCACGACAGCGAAGGCCATATCGAATTAGAGCTCCTCAAGAGTATCCTGCCTTTCGACGATTACGATTTCTATCTCTGCGGTCCTGGGCCTTTTATGCAATCGCTGTATGAAGGTTTGACAGGGCTCGGGATAAGCGATGATCGCATTCACTATGAATCGTTCGGTCCGGCGATGGCCTTTAAGCAGGCGGATGTCGCGGCTTCGTCTTCGGACAGCGAGCCGGTTTCCGTCGGTTTTGCAAAATCCGGCATGGAAACTGCTTGGACGGCAGATAAGGGCACATTACTGGATCTAGCCGAGGAAGCAGGACTTAACCCCGATTTTTCGTGCCGTTCGGGGATTTGCGGATCTTGCGCCACGAGGCTCAAAAGCGGCGCAGTCGATTATGTTGAAGAACCGAGCGCGCCGCACGGCGATGATGAAATTCTAATTTGCTGCGCCATCCCCCGTTCGAATCCAGACGCTGCAAGTAACGGTGTGGTGCTCGAACTTTAAAGTCGACGCGACGAAAAAGTTGCGCCATCCAGGCCTCAAAGCGCATCCTTAGGCCGCGCTACATTCGAGAGCGCTTAGAATTTCGAATTTGAATGCGAGGGAGGCGGCCATCTTTAACATATCGCCGGATACGCTGCGCCGGCAGCTTTCCGAGATCTATCATGCCTGGGGCATGCCGGACACGAACATCGAAACGATCGTCAACAATATGGTCGAATCCGACTTGCGCGGTATCGATTCCCACGGCGTGGGTATGTTGCCGCGCTATGACGGGCTGCGGCGCGACGGCGGCCTCAACATGACGCCCAATGTCAGGGTGATGACTGATTTTGGTGCCGTGGCTCTTGTCGACGCCGACCATGGCCTTGGCCATATAGCGGGCACTTTGGCAATGCAGCTTGCCTGCGACAAGGCGGAGCAGTTTGGTGTCGGTGCGGTAACAGCGCGGGGATCGAACCATTTTGGTGCGGCCGGTGTCTACTCGACGATGGCTGTTGATCGTGGATTGATCGGGCTATGCACGACAGGTACGACACAGCGTTCCGTTTTGCCGACCTTCGCCAAGGAGCCGCGCTTTAGCACGAACCCGATTGCGTTTGCCGCTCCCGCTAAACGCAATAACGCGTTTTCTCTAGACATGGCGACGAGCACGGTTGCGGTCGGCAAACTCAATATTGCCCGCCGCGCCGGCAAGGAACTTCCGCTTGGCTGGGCCCATGACGAAACCGGATTACCGACAACGGATCCCAACGTCGCATTGAACGCGGTCCCCAAACGCCTTTCGCCGCTTGGCGGGTCACGCGAACTCGGGTCGCATAAGGGTTATGGCCTTGCGATGATGGTCGACATCCTCTCCAGTGTCTTATCCGGTTCCTTCATTGGGGGCTATAACTTGAAAACCGGCGACCGGGAGCAGCACATAAATGTCGGCCATTTTTGTCTTGCCTTAAACCCTGCCGCATTTCGCGAAGAAGGCGCTTTTGAGGAAGAGCTGGACGATTTGATCGATATGCTGCACGGAACGGAGCCTGTCGATCCAGCGCAACCTGTTCTCGTCGCCGGTGATCCCGAACATAGCGAACGCCAGAAGCGCTTAGAAACCGGTATCCCGATGACGGATACGCTGTTCAATGAGGTGCGTGAGGTTGCGGAAGCGTGCGGGGCGCCGTTTATCCTCGGCAATGAGACGCCCTGACGAATACAACCTCTCGTTTCCGTTATTCCTTAGTCATGGCTCCTCCTGCCGTGGGTATATACCGATGTTGGCGAAAGTCGGACACTCACTCAGCCAATACTGGCAAACTGCACTGAAGCCTCTGATAGCAGATTGCCTGCCGGTGTGGGATTGGCTAATTAGGCCGACGAAACCTAGGGGGAAAGCAATATGGAACAGGACTTGAACGCTGTCGCCGAACAGATAACGACCATCGTGACGGTCTATGGCTTGCAGGTCATAGGCGCGATCGCAATTCTTGTCGTTGGCTGGATAGCAGCTGGCTGGTTGTCACGGGCGACGGGCAATGGGCTTCGTCGCGTTAAAAATATGGACGAAACGCTAAACCGCTTCTTCGTCAGCGCGGTCCGCTATCTTATTCTCACGATCACGGTATTGGCGGTTCTGTCGCAGTTCGGCGTGCAAATGGCAAGCCTGCTGGTCGTTCTCAGTACCGCTGGTCTTGCAATTGGCTTGGCGCTGCAAGGGACGTTGAGCAACGTCGCCGCCGGTGTGATGCTTCTGCTGTTTCGGCCTTTTAAAATTGGGGATTATGTCGAGGTGGCGGGGCATGCCGGCACGGTCGGCGCGATTACGCTTTTCGTCACGGAGCTGGCGACGGTCGACAATGTACATATCGTTGTCCCGAATGCACAGGTTTGGGGCGCTTCGGTTAAAAACTTCAGCCACCATGCGACAAGGCGTGTCGACATCGTGGTCGGCATTGGCTATGAGGACGACATCGATAAGGGCATGGCGACGATCAATAGTGTCATCGAAGCGGATAGCCGGACATTGAGCGATCCCGCGCCGCTCGTCGCGGTTACGGACCTTGGTGATAACTCCGTCAATTTTACGGTCCGGACATGGTGCCAAGCCGCTGACTATTGGGGCGTTAAATTTGACCTCACCAAGCAAATCAAAGAAGCGCTCGACGGGGCCGGTGTCAACATTCCCTACCCGCAACGAACCGTGCACTTGATCAACGAGTCCGCGGATTAATACAGCACGATTAGCATTAGGGTTTCGTTTCCGCAAACGCCGGCAGCGTATTGGCGCGGTCGGCGATGGCGGCGATATTCGGGCACACCATTGCGGGTGCGTCGGTTGGGCGCGCCCGTAAGGCAAAATCCCAGAAGGCGACGGCGCTAATATCGGCCTGTGTCATTTCATTGCCAGCGAGCCACGGCATAGCGGCTGCTTTATCCAGCGCCTCGAACCCATCTTTCGACTGTTCCAGTAAAGTATCGAGCCAGGGCCGGTGCCACTTCTCCTCGGGCCGTTTGCCCATCTCGTAATATGCCGCGATAGATTTTTCGACGCCGCCGATTGCCAACCCAATTAGTGCCATGACTGTCGTGCGAGCGTCTCCGCCCTCGGGCGTGAGGGCCTTCTCGGGCCCAACGAAGCGATCGAGATAATCGAGAATCGTCGTGCTATCTACAAGAGTCTCCCCGTCGTCGGTTATCAGCGCCGGGACACGCGCAAGCGGGTTAATCGCTTGAAGTTTGGGCCTGTCGTCACCGCTTGCGGAGAGAGGCCTGTGTTCATGTTCGATGCCGTAAAGACGAAGCGTTATTGCAACGCGGCGTACGAAAGGGGACCCGAAACGGCCGACTAAAATCATCTGTGATACCTCGACTGTGAGAGTGCATTTGGGTTCAGAATAGACTAACTGGCCAAGTTTGACAGTTATGGACTGACTTATCAGTGTGTCATTCAGAACGGGGAGAATGGCAAATGATGAATAGTTATGACTTTGAGGGTCAGACGATTGTCGTAACGGGCGGCGCTGGTGGAATTGGTGTCGAATGCGCGAAAATACTCGCAGCGGGAGATGCGCATATTCACCTTGTCGATCCGCGCGCGGAGGCGCTTGAGGCCGCGGTGGAAACTGCGGGACCGGGCCAGTTCACTACCCATGTATCAAGCCTTGAAGGTCCGCAAGCTTGTGCTGACGCATTGGATTCGGCTGGCGCGTCCCCCTACGGCCTTATTCATCTTGCCGGATTGTTCGAACCGGACCCGTTTGATCCGGGCATTCAGGATGTTTGGGATCGCGCCATCCAGGTTAATTTGAAATCCGCTTATGACATGTCCGTTGCGTTTGAAACGCGGCGGGCGCAAGACGCCGTCGCGCGGATGGTGTTTACGACGTCTATCGCCGCGGGACGCGGGTCCCCTGACTTTACGCCATACAGTTGCGCCAAGGCCGGTTTGCATGGATTGGTCCGCTCGTTGGCGAAGAAATTTTCGCCATACGTCTTGGTGAATGCGGTGGCGCCCGGAATCATCGTAACGCCGATGACGACCGACTTGATCGCACAGCGTGGCAATTATGCGACCGACGGCACGATCCTTGGACGTCTTGGCGAGCCGTCGGAAGTGGCCCAGGTTATCGCCTTCCTCTGCAGCGCGGGAGCAAGTTATATCAACGGCCAGATCATTCAGGTCGATGGTGGGACCGTGCTGCGATAGGATCGTTCAGTCTTTCACTTCCGAAATAAAATCCTCGAATTTACCGCTAGGGTGGCGGGGGATGTCGTCCACATGCACCAGATGAAGATTAAAAGGCCGGCCAAACGCGTCGAGGATCATTTTGCGCATATGCGCTTCTTCATCGCCTTCGAAGGGGCGGGCGAGGTTAAGCTTCATTTCGATATCGGTGTAAGTCTTTTGGGTCATCTGATACTGCCGCAGCGGGGCAATTTCGTTGAGATGCAAGGCTGCGATGTCCGGGAAAATCTGCTCGCCGGACTCGAGCTTCAACATATTACGCACACGGCCATAAATGCGCTGAACGGTAGGGAGGCCACGCCCGCAAGAACAGGGCGGACCGAAGTCGGCCAGGTCACCAATTTCATAACGAATGAAGGGCATTGCAAAATTATGCAAATCGGTGACCAAGATGCGGCCTGTTTCACCAATATCGCAGAGCGACCCGTCCTCTCTAACCACTTCCATTAAAACGTTCTCGGACTGAACGTGATAGTTCGCCGGCTCGTCAGGGCACTGCACCGCGATCATCGAAACTTCAGCGGCGCTGTACATATCTTCGACGGAAACATCGAATACGCGTTCGATCACGCTGCGCTGTCCCGGCGATAACGCTTCACTGAAAGTGATGAGCGCTTTCAGCCATGGCATCCGCAACCCAACTTCATCACATCGCAGCGCAAGTGCGTAAAGGTTGGTAGGGTAGGACAGAATATAGGGTGGGCGTTCCTTGATGATCCAATGCACTTGTTCACCAAGGGTGCAATGCGCTGAATTCAGTTGAATGGACGGTCCGGTGCGATAGACGGATGTCCAGGATTTGCTGTGTTTACCATCCGGCGCCATCGCGACACCGGGGTCGTAACCGCGAATAGTCGCGAACTTGGCTGCAAGATCGCGCTTGTGCCAAAGGTGATTGCGAAGGTTGAGCGCACGGTGAAATGTCTGATTGACGTCAGTCTTACGCGCCGTGACGGGTCGCCCCGTTGACCCTGACGACGATGCCGTCAGCAGCCGACCGTGGTTTTTTGGTATCTTGTTACTGAGCAGTGCATCGCCCGCTGATTGAATGTCCTCGCGGGTTAGCGGTGGAATCGTCTGGAAGGTTTCAAGATCAAGCGGCTTTTCTAGGTCGATATCCGTGTCGTCTAGCCGCTTCGCGTAGAAAGGCGAGGTGCCCTTAAAATGGCGCAGAACCGTTAGAATCTGCGCCATTTGGTGGTCGAGAAGCCGTTCCTGCGACCACCATTGCGACTGCTCGAACTGATAGACCAGCGAAAGTATTTCCGCGCCTGCCCGGTTCGGGATAACCGGCCAGGTGAGGCCCGTAAGGTGCGGCTTTAACATCCGCAGCAGTTTACACTAGGAGGGGCGGCCGACTCCAGAAGGGGTGGTTTCCGCCGCGCAAAGATCCGGCTACTTGGTTTTTTCCTTGATATAGGCGATGACGTTATCGCGGTCGGCTTGCTTTTTCAGACCGGAAAACGACATCTTGGTTCCTTTTAGGAATTTTTTCGGTTTGGTCAGATAGCCGTCAAGCGTCTTGTCATCCCAGGTAAGGTTCGCGCCCTTCATCGCCTTGGAGTATTTATACCCCTTCATCCCGGCCGCCTTTTCGCCGATTACACCATGCAGCGACGGGCCGACTTTCTTTTTCCCCGGTTTCAGCGAATGGCACGCCTTACATTTTTTGAATACTTTTTCGCCACGTTTTAAGTCTGCAGCGGATGCCGACGTACTGCCCAGCGCTAATGCCACTCCGAAGGCAACCAGAAGAAATTTATTCATCATCAGTGCTCCATTAACAATTTAACTTTTTAATGCTGCGAATTTAACAATCCTTCGGACTGAATTAGTCGCAAAAGGCTTGTTAATCAAGTGATGTATCCTGCGCCCCATCGTCGCGGCATTGCTGGACTTTATGTCGGTTCGAACATATTGATCCGAATATTATTGACCGGAGGCGTCCTACGTGGCGAATTTCGATATTCTCGTTATTGGAGGTGGTGTGAACGGCGCGGGAATTGCCCGCGACGCTGCGGGGCGCGGCTATTCGGTGCTTTTATGCGAGAAAGATGATCTGGCGCAGGCGACATCGTCCGCGAGCAGCAAACTCATCCATGGCGGTTTGCGCTATTTGGAGCATTATGATTTCCGCTTGGTGCGGGATGCGTTGCGGGAACGCGAAGTCCTCCTTCATGCCGCACCCCATATTGTGCGGCCGCTGCGCTTCGTATTGCCGCATGACAAATCGTTGCGGCCAGCCTGGCTCATTAGAGCGGGATTGTTTTTATACGACCATCTCGGTGCGCGGAAAACCTTGCCGGGATCGGAGCGGCTTGCCCTGGATAGGCACCCTGCGGGGGCGCCGCTTGCCCGGGGCGTTTCGACAGGGTTTGCCTATTCGGACTGCAGCGTTGATGATTCTCGCCTGGTCGTCCTGAATGCGCTCGACGCCGCCGAGCGTGGCGCGGTTATCCGAACGCGCACGACCGTGACTTCCATACAACGGAAAGAGGCTGGCTGGGCCGTGAACTTCAGATCGGTGCGGTCCAATCGTGATGAAACGGTCTCCGCGCGGGCTGTCGTCAATGCCGCCGGGCCATGGATTGGCAATGCCGCTGTTGGCGCCGAACCGAAAAAAGTTCGCCTCGTAAAGGGCAGTCATATCACGGTACCCAAGCTGTATGAGGGCGATCACGCTTATATTCTTCAAAACACCGACCGCCGGATTATCTTCGTTATCCCCTATGGGCATGATTACGCGCTGATCGGCACGACCGATAGCGATTACGACGGCGATCCAGGTAAAGTGGAATGTTCGCCCGAGGAAATTGCCTATCTCTGCGATGCAGTGAATCGATGGTTTGACCCGGGAATCGAACCAGGCCTAGTCAGTTGGGCCTACGCAGGCGTTCGTCCGCTACTCGACGATGAATCCGCGGATGCTGCATCGGTTAGTCGCGATTATCGGCTCGATCTTGATCTTGAACAAAGTAAGAGCCCGTTACTTACTGTTGTCGGCGGTAAGATCACCACACACCGGAAGCTTTCCGAACAAGCGGTCGATAGGCTTTGCCCCTTGCTCGGCGGTGGCGCGGGCGCGTGGAGCGCCGCTGCGATATTGCCCGGTGGTGATATACCAAATGCGGATTTCGACGCGTTTTTGTCGGATGCGAAGCGGCGATATCCCTGGTTGCCCGAAGGATTGACCTGTCGGCTTGCCGGTGCGTATGGCACGCGTCTCGACGAAGTATTGGGGACGGCCAATCGGTTGGAGGCGCTGGGGGAAGACCTTGGCAGCGGCCTCTACGAAGCCGAAGCGGATTACTTGAAACGCGCAGAATGGGCGGAAACCGTGGACGATATTTTGTGGCGGCGCACCAAGTTGGGATTGCGCGCCGACGAAGCGGATAGAGCGCGCTTGGAAACCTGGCTGTCGTAACGTTCAGCGTCCAGTAAAGTTCGGTTTGCGTTTCTCGACAAAGGCCGCGAGCCCTTCCGCCCAGTCGGCGGAGCGGCTGTGCACGGCGATAGCGATAAGTTCGTTGCGCAAGGCGACATCCTTCGGGGTTTCCAGGCTATCATTCGTTAGCTGTTTCATCAGCTTCAAGCCAAGCGGTGATTTTTCCACAATTCGAGCGGCCAAATCTGCCACGGTCTCGATAAGTACTTCATTCGGAACAACTTGATTGACCAATCCGGCACTTTCGAGCTCGGAAGCCTGCCAAAACTCACCGGTATACATGAGATATTTGGCCCGGGTTGGGCCGATCTTTCGGGGTAGCCGGACCGAACCACCACCGCCGGGGATCAGGCCAAAGTTCGCGTGGGCGTCGCCCAGTTTGGCGCTTTCGGCGGCGATGACGAGATCGCAACAAAGCACTATTTCCAAACCACCGGCTAAGGCGAGTCCATTTACAGCGGCGATAACAGGACAGGGAATCCGCTCCAGACGGTTCAGAGTTTCCAGCAGGCGGTCTAGAAATGGCTCAAATTCGCCACATTCGGTCTTTTGCTGGACGGTTTTTAGGTCAGCCCCGGCGCAAAATGCTCGGCCGTTTGCGCTCAGGACAAGGCAGCGAATAGACGGATCCTTTTCCGCCGTGTCCATTGCCTCATTCAGGCCGTCGACTACGCTATCATTGATGGCGTTCATCGCGTCGGGACGGTTAAGCGTCACCCACAGCACGCGGTCTCGGATCTCGTGATAGACGTCGCCACGTTCCCTCATGGCCCCCTAATCCCGCGCGAGGATCGTGATGCAGCAAACCGATTCCTCAATGCCGTAGATGCCGCCACCATTTTCCGCGATGGCGAAACGGGCATCGTCCACTTGCCGCGAACCGGCTTCGCCACGCAAGTGCGTAGCAATCTCGTAGATCTGGCCCAGACCCGTCGCACCAATCGGATGGCCTTTTGATTCGAGGCCGCCCGACGGGTTGATTGGGATGCGTCCGCCCAAAGCGGTCTCTCCCTGCTCGGCGACCCAGCCGCCTTTGCCGAATTCGCAGAATCCGAGGTTTTCAGTTTGCGTCACTTCGCCGAAGGCCGTGGCGTCGTGGACTTCCGCTACTGAAATGTCGTCCGGGCCGATCCCGGCGCGATCATAGGCACGGTTCGCGGTCAGGTGGGTTATGTGCTTGTCTACCTCTTCGGCTTTACGGGTTGTGCCGGTGCCCAGTTCGCAGGCGCCAATCCGCACTGCGCGCGCGCGGACGGTATCGTCCAGAGTCGCCAGATATTCTTCGCTGCACAAAATTGCGGCGGCGGCACCGTCGCTAATCGGCGAGCACATCGGTAAGGTCAGCGGCCAGGAGATGAGCCGCGAGCCGAGAATGTCGTCGACCGAGTAGGAATCCTGATACTGTGATAATGGATTCAATGTGGAGTGCTGATGATTCTTCGCGGCGACGGTGGCGAATTGGCGCTGCGTACTGCCGAAGTTCTTCATATGGAACTTCGCGAAATTGGCATAGACGTCCATGAACACGCTGCGTTTTGCATTCGGAATGACCGTATCCGCCGGTGGTTCGACACCTTCGCCCAAGGCCTCAAGGCCGGCAATCGTGCCGTCGACATTGTGTACGTCCCAAGCCCCATCGAAAATCTCGAAGGACTTCAGCTTATCTTTCGCGTACATCTTGTCCGCGCCGACCGCGAGCGTGACCTCGGCCATCTCTGCCTTTACCGCGAGGTGCGCGCTGTGAAAGGCGCTGGAAGCGCTGGCACAGGCATTTTCCACATTCATCATGGGGATACCTTCGAATCCCATGTCGCGCAGCGCCATCTCGCCTGGTACGAGATGCTGGCCCTCGATAAGCCCTTGCGTGGTATTGGCGAAATAGGCAGCGCCAATGTCTTCTTTCGCCAGGGACGCGTCCGCCAGTGCGTCGGTCACGGACTCACGGGTTAATCGCTTCACTGATTTGTCGAGAAAGCGCCCGAATGGTGTCATTGAAACGCCAATGACATAGACATCACCCATGATCGAGTACTCCCATTCTTATAGTGCGGCGGCTAAACACACGCATGCTAGCACCGTGGCGGATCACCTTCCCGTTCAGCATATCATTTTCAAGGATGTGGCAGACAAGTGCTGCTTGTGTTGTCGTCAATGCAGCCCTGGCAACGTGCCGGTAACGACAGCTATCGTCCCCATGAAATGCATGTCCGCTTAGAGCACTTTGCCCGGGTTCATTAGGCCTTTAGGATCGAAGGCAGTTTTTATGCGGAGCATCATTTCCCGCTCTGCGTCCTGTTTGTATCGGATGAGTTCGTCGCGTTTTAGCTGGCCAATGCCATGCTCGGCGCTGAAACTGCCTTCCAGATCCGTTGCGATATCATGGATCTTCACTTCGATGTCATGCGTTCGGGCAAGAAAAGCGTCGCGTTCCCCATCGGCCGGCTGCACCAGATTGAAGTGAATATTACCGTCGCCGATATGACCGAATGGCGCGACCCGCACGCCTTCGATTGTAGTTTCCGCACTCAGCCGGGCTTTCATTAAAAATTCCGGAACATGGGAGACCGGGACCGATACGTCGTGACGGATAACGCCGCCCGCATGATTTTGCGCCTCCGGGATCAGTTCACGCAGCCGCCACAACGCTGCGGCCTGCGCGCCGCTCGACGCGATGGCCGCGTCGTGCACTTCGTCCGCTTCGAAAGCCTCGCCAAGCAGCGTTTCCGCCACACCCTGGTTCGATGACATTTCGATCAGGGCATAGTGTTCGTGGCGTGTGTCGAACGGATCCGACAAATTCGGGTCCAGTTCAAAAACGAGGTCGAGACAGGCGCGATGAATATATTCAAACGTTGTCGTGCCGTCGCCGCTGGCATCCTTGGCGCGGGAGAGCAGCTTCACAGCAGCTTCCGTGCCGGTTAACGCAACGAATGCCGTGCAGGTCTCGACCGGTCTTGGAAAGAGTTTCAACGTTGCTGCCGTAATGATACCGAGTGTGCCTTCGGCGCCGATAAAAAGCTGCTTCAAGTCATAGCCGGTGTTGTTTTTACGCAGGAGGCGCAACCCATCCCAAATCTGTCCGTCCGGCAACACGACCTCGAGGCCAAGCGCCAGACTGCGCGCATTGCCGTAACGCAAAACGGCTGTCCCGCCTGCATTGGTCGAAAGGTTGCCACCAATCTGACAACTGCCTTCCGCAGCGAGGCTGAGCGGAAAGAGACGGTCGACCTCTTCCGCGGCGTTTTGAATATCCGCCAGTACGCAACCCGCTTCGACCGTTATCGTGTCGTCGAGGGGATCGACATTGCGGATCTTATTCATTCTGGTGAGTGCTAGAACGATTTCGCCGCCATCTTCATGGGGAGTCGCGCCGCCGCAATATCCTGTATTGCCGCCTTGCGGAACAATTCCAATCCCGGCCTCGGCACAGAGTTTCACGATGGCGGCGATTTCGGCTGAGTTTGAGGGACGCAGAACGATCGGCGTCGCACCCTGATAAAGCGACCGAAAATCGCGGAGATAGATTGCTTTGTCAGCTTTGTTTTCGATCCAGCCTTTCGGACCGACGATGGTCTTCAACTGATCGAGAATGGAAGAATCTATTTTTGCGGTTTCAGGCATCAATGCTGCACATTCGGTTCGTCCGGCATCCGGAACGGACAGGCCGACTCATAAGCACGAGCGGCCCGCAAGACCAACGCGTCGGCATGTTTCGGGCCGATGATTTGAAGGCCAGCCGGGAGGCCTTCGCTGGTAAATCCGCACGGTGCCGACGCGACGGGCTGTTGGGTGAGGTTGAACGGAAACGTGAAGGGTGTCCAGACGGTCCAGCGCAGCTTAATCTCCGGGTCAGGCACTTCCTGACCGGCTTTGAACGCCGGAATAGGCATCGTCGGAGTGAGCAGCAGGTCGTACGTCTCGTGAAATTGCGACATGATTTCGCCGAGTTGATTACGGGCTTCGACGGCGTCGAGATATTCGCTGAATGAAATAGCGGAACCTGCGGCGGCAACTTCGCGCAAGCCGGGGTCGAGCAATGCTTGTTGCTCCGGCGCAAAGCTGTCTACGAGCTTACTGGCGGCGCCAAACCAGTGCCGTCGGAACGTCTCGGCTGGATCGCCGAACCCGGGGTCAATTTCTTCGACGATGGCGCCAAGGTCCCGCATGACGTCCGCTGCAGCGCGCACGAGTGATGCAATCTCTGGGTCGACTTCGATGTAGCCGAGTGTTGGACTGAAGGCGATACGCAATCCTGCGACGCCGTCTTCCAGTCCGATGCGGTAGTCCCTTTCGCTGTACGGCAGCGCGGTCCAATCGCGCGCGTCGGGTTCCGAGATAACATTCAACATCAAGGCCGCGTCGGTGACGGTTCGTGTGAGGGGGCCGACGTGGGACAGTGTGCCAAAAGCGCTTCCCGGCCATGCCGGCACGCGGCCGAAACTTGGCTTATGCCCGAACACACCGGTAAAACCGCTTGGAATGCGAACGGATCCACCGCCATCCGTACCAATATGCAGCGCTCCCATCCCAAGCGCCGCCGCTGCCGCTGCGCCGCCACTGCTGCCGCCAGGCGTGCGGTCGGTATTCCAGGGGTTCCGGGTAACGCCGGTAACTAAATTGTCCGTAACGCCCTTCCATCCGAATTCGGGCGTTGTGGTTTTTCCCAACAAAACGGCGCCATGCTCACGCAGCCGGGCGGTGCATGGCGCATCGACTTCCCAGGTCTGATCCGGATCGGTGGTCCGGCTGCCGCGCAAGGTCGGCCACCCTTTAGTGAGAACGACATCTTTGATTGTCGTGGGGACGCCATCGATTAAGCCGCAGGGTGCACCTTTCGCCCAGCGCGCTTCCGAGGCGGTCGCGGCCTTCAGCGCAAGCTCGGCATCGATGACGCAAAAGGCATTTACCGCAGGCTGGCATTGTTCGATCCGGGCCAACACCGATTTGGTTACCTCAACTGGCGAAAGATCCTTTCGTCGAAAATGACCGACTAACGCGGCCGCAGTCAGTTTGGTAATTTCGGTCAATATCGTGTGCTCCCTGAACGCCTCGCTATCATAGCGACGCTAAAGCGCGTCAGACAATGCTTTGAAACGCGTTAGGAATTCATGTTTCGCATCGCCGGCAGGTTTGGGAGTCAACACAAAATCATCAACGTTGCCTGGGTTGCCGAATATTTTTCGCGCTTCCTCTATATCGAAGCCGGCCAACTGTGTCGCTTCAAGATAAGCTGACGCGCGATCGGCACGCTTGATGAGCTTTCGCGCTGTTTCCGGGAGTTGCGCCGGCAAACCGATACGAATGTGAATGGCGCTTTGCAGTTCGAGTTCGAACGCCTTGTAGTCGAGTCCGACCGCCGCTTTGAAAGGTGATATCAGATCACCGATGACATACTCCGCAGCGTCGTGAACGAGTGCGGCGAGACGCCATCGTACGGGAATTGTCTTGCGAAACTGACTGGCAAGCGACTCCACCAATACAGAATGCTGCGCGACATTGAATGCCCAGTCGCCGGAAGTCTGACCGTTCCAGCGCGCGACTCTGGACAAACCGTGTGCAATGTCTTCAATCTCGATATCGAGAGGGGAGGGCTCGAGCAGATTAAGACGCCGTCCGCTCAACATCCGCTGCCATGCCCGCATATTCAAACTCCTAACGCCGCGCGTACTCCGGAACGTTATAGTAACGTTCGCAAGGAGGATGATATATGGCCTATGCATGTGCACTCGTCACGGGCGCGACGAGCGGAATCGGCAAGGCGCTGGCGCATCAGCTGCCGGACGAGACTAATTTGCTTTTGACGGGCCGCGATGAAAAGAGCCTGGCCATAGCCCAGCAAGCGCTGTCACGAGCAGGACGCAGCGTGGATACCGTGTCGGCGGACCTCGCGACGGATGCAGGGCGACAGCAGGTCATTTCTGCGGCTCGGGCTACCAATATTGATTTGCTCATCAACAATGCCGGATTAGGCGGATATGGCCCGTTTGCTGAAAACGCGGCGAAAATGGAACGGGAGATGGTGGAAGTAAATGTCGTGGCGCCGGTCGTTCTGACTCGCGCCTTGTTGCCGTCGATGATGGAAAAAACTGCGATTTCCGGCTGTCGCGCTGGCATTATCATCGTCTCAAGCGTCGCGGGTTTTCAGGCGCTGCCCTATTTTGGAACTTATGCGGCGACCAAGTCTTTTGATCTTCTGTTTGCCGAAGCGCTGGCGGCAGAGGTTAAGAGCCAGGGTGTTGAT
>JAJFJB010000421.1 GCA_021774435.1 Alphaproteobacteria bacterium | reverse complement strand
ATTCGGTTACGATGCGGAGTTCGCTCGGTCCAGAAGTTCCTATGTACACGCTACCCTTGGTGAAAGACCACCGCGCCGAAAACGGCCGCCGTCCGGCGGCCGTGCGGGATTTGGCGCGGCTTAGAGAAGTACGGGCGCAGGGGACAGATGATTACTTTCGTTGGCGATAACGAACGTCAGCTCCAGCGAAACGCTTCCAGGAATGCGAGTAGATTTTTTAAAGAACGTGACGGAGTTCGCCCCGCCACGGTAATGCACTCGACCTGGCGCTCGACGGTCATATCCGTGATTCGCCGCGCCGCGATGCCCGGCGTGACGATGGAGTATAGCGGCATGATGGAGACGCCGTGACCCTGCGCTACGGCGACTTGTATCCATTCCTCGCGTTCCGAACGGATAACGGAATGGACATTCAGATTGCGTTCGGTTAGGTGCTGAAAGAAGGTGGTTTGAAATTCGCAGGCCAGCCGGTCGGCATAGGCGCAGCCATTGATGTCAGCGAGATTGATTTCGTTTTTGGTGGCGAGCGGATGTCCTTCCGCCATAGTTAGCATCATTGGTTCGCTATAGAGTGCGACAGAACCGAATTCAGAATCCAAGACCGCAAGCCGTCCCATGATGGCGCAATCGATCGCGCCGGCGCGGAGCAATTCGTAACCCGTTGCGTCAGTGACGTCGTGCAACAGCAGTTCGATATCAGGGTGTTCTTGCTGAAAACTGGCGAAGGCGGGACTGATCAGAGTCGGTCCGACAGTGCACATGACGCCGATATCGAGCGGCTCGGGCCGCTTGTTGGCGACCGCTTGGGCAGCACGCTTGGCGGCTTTGCGAGTTTCATCGATGCGTTTGAAGTGGGGATGCATTACACGGCCAAGATCGGTAAGTTCAAATCTTCCATGGCCGCGCTCGATCAGGCTGTTTCCAAGTTTGTCTTCGAGGCGTTGAATAGCCTTTGTCAGCGCGGGTTGCGAGACATGGCATAGTTCAGCGGCCTTCGTAAAATTGTGCGTATCACAAAGGGCGAGGAAAAATTCAATTTCTCGAAATTCCATGATGAGATCCTTTGCGACATTTTACCATGGCTCTGCCGCGTTGATGCAAGCACTCCATAGCGACTGATCAAGGTTGTCGCAAGCCCATAACTCTGTGTTATGGGTCATGAATTATTGATATTAGACAATGGGTTATTGGGTCACCTTATTATCGCATCCAACTCTACAAAATAAGGATGCGAGTGAATGTTGAAGAAAATTACGTCGAGCATCATTGTCGTTGCAATGACGACAGTCGGCGCTGTCGGAACTTCGGGATCCGCGACCGCACAGGAAATTAATCGGGCACAATTTACGACGGACGGCAAAGCGGTAATTCCCGAGAATTGGCGGTCGTGGATTTATGTCGGGACGCCCGTTACACCGAACGGATTGAATAAGGGCAAGGCTCCATTTCCCGAATTTCACAACGTGTACATGGAACCATCTGCCTTTGCCGAGTACGCGAAAACCGGTGCATTTCCGGAAGGCACGCAAATCGTAAAAGAGTTGGTGCTCGTCAAAAAGAGCGAAAACGGGAACGAGCCTGACGGCTCTGCTACCGAGGTATGCGGGCGCGGGTATTTTCCTGGCGAGTTCCACGGACTGGAACTAACGGTCAAAGACACGAAACGGTTTGCACAAGAGCCAGGCGGATGGGCCTATTTTTCATTCGGGCACAAAGCGCCTCCTTATGAAAAGACAGCGGCAGCGTTGCCGACTGAATCTTGCAACGCCTGTCATGAAGGCGCGGCTGCACAGGACTTTGTCTTCACGCAGTTCTATCCGGTTCTACGGGCGGCGAAGCGATGAGAACGGCGATCGTTGCGGCTTTAGGTATTCTTGTCCTCATCGCCGGCGCCATGCTGGGTATCGGTAATGCGACCATGAATAGATTTGCCCCGGGGATTGTGTCGCAAAATGGGGCTATTTCGGTACCGCGAACGGATTACCGAAAGGACTGGTCGTTTCTCGGAACCTATTCCGCGGATGGTGGCGAGGGTATTGGATTTCATTCCGTTTATACACAACCGGAGACCGTCGGTTATTTTCGAAAGAACGGATCTTTTCCCGATGGTGCGGTGCTCGTGAAAGAGCTCTTTGACACAGAGGGTGGAGATCTTACCACCGGCGCGGTGCGCTGGGCTTCTAAACCGGTGGGATGGTTCGTCATGGTGAAGGATACCAAGGGTCGGTTTGCTGGCAATCCGCTCTGGGGCGACGGTTGGGGTTGGGCCTATTTTAAGGCCGGCGAACCCGATATTACCGCAACGAAAGACTACAGAGCGGAATGTCTTGCTTGCCATGAGCCGGTACGGCCCACTGATTTAAGTTATGTCCAAGGATACCCCTCTCTGAAAGGGAAGGGACGTTAAGTAAAACGGTAGCACTGACGGCTTCGGTCTCCCCTCACCGACGGATACAATCCGTTCATCGGAGAACGCCATGGGTTTACTAACGCCCGTGGCGTTCTGCTGCAGCGGGAGTAGCGCGCCGCACCTGGCAAAATTTGAGACGGGGGCAATGTTCATGAAATCCTTGGTGGTGTTTCATGATTACGGTCATGGCGTATTTCGGCATTGGCTGCGCTGGGGTTTCCGGCATGTTTTTGTCGCCGTGCTGCATAAGGGGTACTGGATCGTCTTGGACGGGCGCGGCGGAGTTCCGGTTCTTGAGGTCGTTGCCGGCGCGGATTACGACTTGGCAGAATTTTATCGCCGCGTGCATGGGTTCACTGTCCTTGGGCTAACAGCGCCGCGCCAACAGCCCCGTTCACCGCTTATGCTTGGAACCTGTGTCGGTGCCGCAAAACGGATTCTTGGAGTTCACAAATATTGGATCGTCACACCGTATCAGCTGTTTCGGTACTTGAAACGGCATGGGTTCCAAAACTGAATGGGTAGAGTGCGTTTCCACAGCGCATTTTTGTTCGATACGCTAACGGAAAGAGGTTATTGAGTATCGTTTGTGTTGCGGGTTCAAAATGATTTGTTCGCCTTAAACATGTGTTGGTAGGATGGCCGCAATTCGAACAGCAGGAAAGAATTGCGTTGTTTGGGTTTGATATCGGTATCTTGATTGTCGTACTGGGCTTTCCCGTCCTGGTTGCCTATCCCTTTTGGCGTTTATTGCGGCGCGCTGGATATAAACCAGCCTGGTCTCTCTTAACTCTCGTTCCATTTCTAGGAATGTTTGCAGCCATTGGAATTCTCTGTACCTTGGCGTTTGGTCAATGGCCTGCGGTCGTTGGGCCCGCAGAGGAAACAAGCTGGAGCATTTTTTCGCGCACGGCGTGGATAAAAATTTCTCCTGAAGAGGCCGCGAAAAACCGATATTACGGTATAGATGGATGGCTTGTTGCCCTATTCGGTTTACTTGCTGCTGGTATTGGCTCGAGCCTTGTCAGTTTACTAAGCGCAACAGGCCAAGAAGTATCCCGGATGTCCTACGGTATTTCATCTCAAGGCGCCTTGTCGGTGTCGCTTTTGGGCCTGGGATGGACGGTTTCTCTTTTAATCCTGATTTCGTTAAAACAACGTGCGATCGTTCCCAAACTCGTCATTGCGTCGAGTTGGCTTTACGTCGGTGCATTCGTGATGATCCTAAACATCTTTGAAGACCCGCTGGTCACAGCCAGCGCGGCAGAAACGTTTGGTTCTGCGGGTGCGATGAATTCTATAGTCGTCGGAACCGGACTTGTTTCTGCGTCCCTGACAACGTGGTGCTGGCTAAAGTCGAAGAGAGTCAATGTCACCTATACCTGCCGGGTTCCCTCTGCCTAATCAAATAGCGAAATTCGAAAGAAACTGGTTGATATGGAAAACCTTGATGAACAGACCAAAGTGGTGATTTTGAGCAATTTGCCGACGGTTGTCTTTGGGTTTTGGGTGCTGGTCCGAGTTCTTCGGAAGGCTGGCCGGTCCAGCTGGTGGGTCCTTTTGATGATTGTGCCGTTGCTGAATATCATCATGTTGTGGGTTTTCTCTTTCGTAAGCTGGCCGGGTCTAGAGCGCGCGAAGGCAGAGCATACCTCTGAAATTTTCTCTTGATCTGAGTATCCATTCGAAATTTCAAGAGCGGCGTGACCTACTGCGCCGTGCATATGACTGTAGGGTGAATTTCGCATAGACCGAGCTGAAGTTTCCCACGCATAGTCCCACAATCACCGCGCATCAATTCTCAAAATTAAAAACACCGGACACTCGCTCAACACATGGTGAGCGTGTTTTTCGTATTGGTGCCTGGGTCGGTTCAACGCTCGAAAGTAATGGCACTGTTATCGCCACCACCCAAAAAAACGGAGATATATACATGGGTAGCATATTTGGCGGATCTCCGCCGGCACCACCACCGCCACCGCCCTTACCGGAACGGGATGATCCATCGGTGAAGGAGGCGCAACGTCGCGAACGCCTTGCTGCCGCTCGCCGGCGTGGCAGGCGCTCGACCATTCTAACCAGTGGGCAGGGCGCAGAAGGAGAAGTTCTTGTTGGGCGTCCGACAGCGTCCGTAGCGGGCCAGAGAACAAAGCTGGGTTAAAGGCGGAATAGCGATTTTCTTAGCGACATTATTCGTAAGTCATCAATGATTAGGACGACATCAATGATCAATCTGATTAGCGGTGCAGGTGCACTATGAGCGACCGTGCTTTACGAATGCTTGAGCGCTTGGAAAAGCTGAAATCCGATCGCCAGAATTGGGACGCTCATTTCGAGAGTTTGGCGCGTGTCTTCCTGCCGCGCCGGCTTGGTTTCATAAGCGAGCGCCCTGAAGGCGAGCGCCGCACTGAAGAGCTCTTTGACGGTACGCCGCAACAAGCAGCGCGCGGGCTGGCTGCCGCGCTTGATGGGCTGCTTAAGCCGAAGACGGAAGCTTGGGTTCGAACTCGTGTCGTCGATGACGTGTTGGACAATCAAGACGAAGTCAAGGACTGGCTGGGATTCGTCGACGACCGCATGTTCAAGGCAATCTACAATCCGCGGGCTCGTTTCCAACAGGCTTCCGGCGAAGTCGATCATGATCTGGCTGTGCTTGGCACGGGAGCGCTATTTATTGGTGAAGCACAAAACCTCGACCGGCTAACCTTCGCGAGCCAGGATCTCTCCGGTCTATACATAATGGTCGATGCCGACGGGATGGTGAACGCACTGTACCGGACGCGTAAGTTCACAGCGCGTCAGGCGCAGGACTTCTTCGTTGATAGGCTCGGTGGTTCTCTTGGCAAGACGGCTGGGAAAGCACTTGAAAATAAGACGCCGGACAAGAAACTTGATTACGTCCATGTCGTCTTGCCGCGACGGGAAAGGGAAGACGGTCGCAAGGACAATCGGAACTTGCCCTTTGCGTCTGTCTGGATCGACGTCGCGGACAAAGCCGTCCTGCATGAAAGCGGCTTTCATGAGTTCCCTTTCGCGATCCCACGCTGGGACACACTGTCGGGCGAGCTATATGGACGCTCACCGGCAATGATAGCGTTGCCTGATGCCAACACATTGCAGGCGCAAGGCGAGACCATTTTAATGGCTGGCGAGTACGCGACGCTTCCGCCAATTTTTGCGCCATCTGACAGTATTGTCGGGACGTCGAAGCTCCGGCCTGGACGCTACACTTTCTACGATTTGGATGCGGCGGTTGGACAGCGCCTGGCACAGCCCATTTTTCCGATGCAAACAGGTGCAAACATCCCGATCGGTCGCGAAATGCAGAACGACACCCGTGATCAGGTCTGGGCTGCATTCTTCCGAAATGTACTCAACTTGCCTAATGCCGGGCCGCAGATGACAGCAACCGAGGTCATTCAGCGCAAAGAAGAGTTCGTGCGTACAATAGGTCCAGTGTTCGGGCGCTTGGAATCGGATTATCTTTCGCCAATTGTCGAGCGTGCGTTTGGCATCATGCTGCGTGCTGGTGCCTTTGGTGATATGCCGGATGTTCTTGCTGGAGCCGATGTCCGTTTTGAATTTCGCTCCCCTATTGAGCGTGTTCGCAAGCAGATAGAAGCAGTGGCGGCTTTAAAATCGGTCGAAGAAATTGGCCTGGTTGCGCGGGCGACTGGCGATCCGGACGTGATGGATTTTATCGACCGGGACAAGGTCGCGAAATTGATCGACGAGGCGAACGGTGCAGACATCCTGCGGTCTGACCGTGAAGTCGCGGAGTTGCGCGGACAGCGCGCCCAGACCGAACAGGCCGCAGCTCAAGTCGCCGACGCGGAGAAGGCTCTCACGGTTGGTGCAGACGTGCTGCAGAAAACCGGTCTTTTGAACCAGGCGGGTGTCTGATGCCTACCACTCGCCGAAAACGTCTGCCGAAAGTGCAGGACGATATCATCGAGTTCACGGAGGCGATGGCAGCGGTCGACATTCCAAGCGGCTATCGCCGGAGCGGACAAGAACACAGGGACTTCCGCGCCGTCCTGATCGACTGTACTGCGGACAAAATACAGGCACGCCGAGTTCTGACGCGCATCTTCAACTGGGGCAGCCTGTTGGCGCCTGTTCATGAGGAAGGCGACCCGTACGCGACCCATGTCCGTATCGGCGCGCAGCAACTCTGCCAGCGCATTCTTATGGCACTAAACTCATTGCCGAAGCAAGCGGATGAGGAAGACCCCGGTGGGTAACGACTGCACGGTGACAGGCGCACCGGAGTCCAGGTGCGAACAAAAGATCATTCACTAAACGGCGAGGCTAAGGATGACGGACGAAACCGCGGATATCGAGTCTGTTGATGACCAAACGGAACTTCATGACGTTTCATCTATTGACTGGCGAGCGACGATCGATGACCCAGATCTGCATCGTTTGGCGGAACGTTACGAGTCAGCGAGTGCTATGGCCAAGGCAGTTTCGGATCTACGCCGGGAGACTGCGACGCGGATCAAACCATTGAACGATAACGCAACGCCAGAAGAAATCGCAGCTTATCGCAAGCAGGTCGGCGCCCCTTTGAGCATGGAAGGCTATGCATTCGAAATGCCGCGGGGAATTGAGCCGACGGAGACCGACGCCGCGTTCCAAAACGAAATGGCAAGGGCCATGCATGGTGCGCATGTAACAGAAGTACAAGCCAAGGCGCTTAGTTCCGCCTTCAATGATTTTGTCGCGAAACAACAAGCCGATGTCGAAAATGTATCGGCTGTGGTACGGGAGCAGAGCGTAGTTGCGTTAAAACGTGAATTCGGCGCGGATTACGATCGCAACATTGAAATTGCCCGCCGTGCGGCGTTTGATTTCGGCAGCGACTCCTTCGTCGAATTCTTGGAAACTAAATCCGTTGATGGCGTACCGCTTGGCGATCATCCGGCGTTTATCAAGGCCTTCGCCCGCGTCGGGCGCAGTGCCGGCGAAGCACCGATCGACATTGAAGCGCCCGCTGGTGATCGCTCGACACTTGACGAACGCATTCGTACCAAACGCTCTGAAGTCCAACAGGCTCTGGACAGCGGTGACCACAAACGCGCCCACCAGCTTGACCGCGAGGAACGCGCATTGTGGGAACGCGCGGGCGGATAATTATTCCTTCATCCAAAGGCGGGTTCGGAATAAAGGAATAGGATCGAAAATGGCAATTGACAAAATTTCAACCGAAGGGATTGCAGACGATGCCGTCAAAGGCGCAAAGATCGCCATGGGCGCTGACGCTGCCGGAGATATTCTAACATTCGATGGTGTGTCCTATGTCCGCTTGCCCAAAGGAACGGCGGGACAAATCCTCAAGATGAACTCTACGGCAACGAGTCTAGAGTGGGCTGACAGTCCCGTGGAGCTGGTTTCCTATTCGGAGCCCTCGAATGCGGCATCGGTTGAACTGACAACAGGGTTTAGCGCAAATTTCGATGTGTACGAAATTTATTACGAGCTCGTACCGGCTACGGATGGTGGAAATTTGCATGTCCTGTTTAGCACTGACGGGGGGGCGAGCTACAAAACGGGGGCTTCGGATTACCGTTACACCACGTGGGGGAAACAAGACAATTCGTTAGCGCCGCAAGCATTCTCGACAAGCTCTCCTTTTGTACTGCTGCATGCGTCGAACACTGTTGGCAACGCAACAGGGCGGGGTATTTCGGGTAGCTTGCGCTTAGTACGGCCTTTATCGACAGCTATGAAGACCTTCGTTACTTTCGAGACGTCGTTATTTGACCCGAGTGGCAATTCCTACCACCAGCACGGCAATGGCAGTTATAACACCAATGCTGCGGTCAATGCGTTGAAGTTGGTTTTTTCCTCGGGAAATATGACCGGTAAGGTTCAATTCCGGCGGTTCAATAACAGTATCTAACGACGGTTTAAGGAAGATCGGAACGTTTTTAGAGATCCAATCGCTTCCATACCCGCTTGCTTGCTTCGTTCAGACGATGGACCGCCGCAGGAACGTCGAGCGTCTGCAGGGTTCCGTCCTTGACGATTGTCGTGCCGTCTACGATGACGCGATCGACATCTTCGCCATTGGCGGAGAGGACAAGGAATTTAAATGGATCGTAAACGGGTGCAGCTTTCGGCGTGTCGACTCGAACCAAGACAATGTCGGCGCGGCAACCTGGCGCAAGACGGCCTAAATCGGCACGGCCTAGTGCATTGGCGCCGCCTGTTGTTGCCATGGCAAATACATCTTCTGACGGCGCGGCGTCAGCGGCATGTTCGACGATCTTGCAGACCACGGCTGCCATACGCATGTCATTGAACAAATCGAATGGAAACGTATCGGTCCCGAGGCTTTGGCGAATGCCAAGGTCTTTGTATTTTTGGATGGAGTTGATGACACCGCCCCGACGGGCTTTGACCCAGGGTAAGTGGCAAATTGTTGTCTCTGAGTCTCGCAATACCGCAACTTCATGCGACGCCATACTGTACATGTCACCGTCGCCCGACATGATCTGACCATGGCCAATGATGAAGTCGGGGCCAAGCAGCCCACATTCTTCAAGATATTCAACAGTTGTCCGTTCTTCGGTCTTACCGACACGACGAAATTCGTTTGGCGATTGTCCCGCATGGAGTTGAATCGGAATTTTAAGAGAGTCGCCGATACGCCTGGTTTCCTTAAGCAGTTCGGCATCGCAGGTATCGACTTGTCCTGGCGCCAACATCGTTCGTAATCGGTCGTCGAAACGTCCGTTCCATTGCTCGCAGAACTCGGCACAGACATCGAAGCGGCTTCTGCCCTTATTCGGATAATCTTTGTAGAAGATCGATCCGTCGGAATTCTGACCATAATGGCGGGTCCGGTAGCGGGGGCCGGAATAGCAACGCAGCCCCAAGCGTCCGGCAACTTCAGCGACACGTTCGGTTGCGCTTATGTCGCCGTTTCCACCAATTTCGTAGTCGTAACCAAGCTCGACAACGGTTGTGGAACCTGTCCTGGCCAGCTCGGCGAATGCGCATTCCGCAGCGGCAACTTGTGCATTCGGGTCGGTTGCATGACGAACTTCAGGCAAAACTTTGTAAAGGGAAACCAGGTTGGTGGCACTCCCCGCCGGCCCTTTGTCGCCAATGTCTTCGAGATATCCTTGGGTAAAAGGCGTATCGGTCACATGTAGATGGCAGTTAATCAGGCCTGGCATCACGATGCGTCCCGTTGCATCGATAATGCTATCGGAGTAGCCATCAAAATTAGCACCGACGAAGGTTATTTCGTTACCTGAGAATACGACGACCCCGGGATCTATGACGAAATGTTCTGTGCCGTTCCAGGCGATGACCGTACCGTTTCGGATTTCTGTAATCATCGTTCAAAGCTTTTGTGTTTTTTGGATGATCTTCCAGACACGTTCTGGTGTCGCGGGACCGTCAAATCCGTTTGCATCGAACGGTGAGAGTGCGTCGCTTATTGCGTTTGCAATTGCGGGGAAGCCGGCAATCGCGCCTGCTTCGCCACAGCCTTTCACACCAAGCGGGTTCGTTGTACAGGGAGTGCCGTTAAAAGAAATTTCGAAATTAGGAACTTCATCCGCGCGTGGCATCGCATAATCCATGAACGAACCACTGATAAGTTGCCCTGATTCTTCTTCATATACCGCATGTTCGAGCAGGGCTTGCCCAATTCCCTGGGCGATCGCACCGTGGATTTGGCCACTGGCGACCATGGGGTTGATGATCTTGCCGTAATCATCGACGGCGCAATATCGGGCGACAGTAGATTTTCCGGTTTCGGGATCGATTTCGATTTCCGCAATATGACAGCCGTTGGGGAAGGTCATGAACTCGCGCTCGAATTCCTGTGGTGTATCGAGCCCCAGGCCGCCATCTTCACCTCGTTTGCCGCTATCACGAGCAGTGCGGGCTATTGAAAAAATATCCACGGAGCGGTCGGTTCCAGCGACGCGGAAGTGACCGTCGGAAAAATTGATATCGGCTTCGGCAGCTTCGAGTGCTTGGGCCGCGAACGGTTTTCCCTTTTCGATAATCTTTTCGATCGCGAGGAACATTGCGGTACCGCCCATATAGGTCGCGCGAGAACTTCCGTGGCCGCCTCCCATCGAGATTAAACCCGTATCGCCGTGCCGGTAGCGGATTTGCTCGAACGGAACGCCGAGCAGGTCGGAGATAATTTGCGGAAAAGTCGTTTCGTGTCCCTGACCAATCGACTGGGTCCCCGTTGTAAGGGTCACGGTATCGGCTTCGTCAAATGTGAGTTCCACTTTCTCTTCCGGTGCGCCGCCGGTTGCCTTGATGTGATACGCAAAGCCGAGCCCTCGTAAAAGGCCACGCGCTTCGGACTGCTCGCGGCGTTCGGCAAAGCCGTTGGCAAGGCGCATGGCAGCGTCGAGATTTTTGGCGAACTGGCCGCTGTCGACAGACGTGCCGGTAATGCTAGTGAAAGGAATTGCTTCCGGTCCGATGAAGTTTCGGCGGCGCACTTCTGCACGGTCCAAATTCAACTCGCGCGCTGCCCGGTCAATTAATCGCTCTAAAATATTGACGGCTTCGGCAAATCCTGGTCCGCGGGTAACGCCGACCGGAACCGTATTGGTCGATACGGCGCCAATCGTCAATTCGATCTGAGGTATGGCATAAACGGTGCCGGGAAGGGACGCGTATTGATCTGTGCAGACACGGCCGGCGGAGCCGCAGAGATAGGCACCTAAGTTGGCCCAACTCGCAATACGCAGACCCAGGAAGCGACCCTCGGCGTCGAGTGCCAACTCCGCTTCAGAGGCGTGATCGCGCGCTTGGTAATCCGAGGTAAAGCCACTACTGCGGTCATTGATCCACTTGACGGGACAACCTGCAGCTCGAGCGGCCCAGAGCATAAGAATATGCTCGCAATAAGCGTTGTTTTTTAAGCCGAAGCCGCCGCCAACGTCCGGTGCAATAAGGCGGACTTTGTCTTTTGAAATGCCGAGTGTTTCAGCGATGCAATCTCGCGCCATGTGAAGGCTCTGACTGGAGACATGTAGGGTGTATTCATCGTTATTAGCATTGTAATAGCCGATGCCGCCGCGTGGCTCCATCGAGTTTGTCACGACACGATGGTTGACGAGGGAGAGTCTCGTAACATGCGCTGCGCTATCAAATGTCTTTCGGGTCGCTTCGACATCGCCAACAATCCAACGCAACACAATATTGTCTTCGTCAGCTAGTGCAGCCTTAGTAGTGCAGGTTGCAGTGAGGGCTGTGTAATCGACGTCGATCAGTTCCGCTGCATCACGCGCTTGAGCAACTGTTCGTGCAATGACCATGGCAACTGGCTGTCCGACGTAACGGACATTGTCGAGTGCGAGAGGCGGGTGTGGAAGATAGTTAAAGGGCTTACCATTTCGAAAATTTTCGCGAGCATAGGGTTCCATGGGTTTTATGCCGGCCTTGGCTTGGTCCGCCCCCGTTAGGATTTGTAAGACACCGGGCTGTGCCATTGCCTCAGCAATGTCGATGTCACGCAATCTTGCGTAGGCATGCGGGGAACGCAGAATAAAAGCGTGCGCTAAATCCTTGAAGGGCAGATCGTCGACATATCGACCTTGACCGGTGAGGAAGCGTGCGTCTTCCGTACGTTTTGGCGTTTCACCAATTTTAATTCGTGCCATATGCTTAGAAATCGGACAATGCCGCGCCTTCATTGTCGTAAATATCAAATATTGCCGCGAACCCGGAGATATCGAAGACTTCTTTTACATTGCCCGTAATATTACAGATGCGCATTGCGCCCCCGTCGCGTTGCAGTTGTTTGGCCGCCATTAAGAGCACACGGAATCCTATGCTGCTGATGTAGTTGAGCTCTTTAAGATCGAACAGCACCTTTATCGCGCCGCTGTCTAATAGTGCAGTCACGCGATCCTGCGCATCTTGCGACGTATGTGTGTCAAGCTTTCCCGAAAAGGCAAGCACGGTCACATCGCCCATATTCGTCTCGGTAATCTGCATTACCCTCGTCTCCCTTCACCGATCATGCCGGGCAAGAGGATTGCATGCAACAGCACATTCATTCTGAGTGTCTGGACGTCAAACAATACTTTTCACCGAATTATGCGCAATCAATCACCTTTGAACCGGAATTAATTACGAACAGTATATTTGACGGAAAATTGTGCAGCCAAAGGGCAGGCTATCGTGATGCTTTCAGTACAAAATCGTACCTGGTTACGGGATACGTTCACAACCTTGAAGAACTATGCGCGTCGCTTCAGCTTACCCGGCTCCAGAGTAGGCCTACATTACGATCCATTTTAGTTTCTATTAGCGGTACGAGGCAGGCGACTGAAAACCGAGAGAGCGACGTCATTCCAAATACCAAAAATTCAATTTACTTGTTTCGGTCCACTTTGAGATTTTTTTGATCCTTTGATCCAAGCGGTGAACCAGCTCCCCATGGACGCTGCAGACGTCCATGGCCCCGGTTGCGTCGGAACACATGCCCAAAGCCCTGAAACACGAGCCTTCACGCGGCCCCGTTAGGCTCCCCGCGTTTTGGCGCCGTTTCGGCTCCCGGAGGGTCTGTCTGTCATCCTATTCACAACAGACAGGAGGAAGGCGGAAATGAGTACATCCGTCTCAACCAGCTTCGCGAAACAATACGCAAAAGATGTTCACGAAGCTTTTCAACGGCGCGGCTCGTTCCTTCGTGGGGCGGTGCGCTTCGAACCAAATGTGGTCGGCGAGACCGTCACGTTCCAACGAGTCGGCAAGGGTGTCGCGACGTCGAAGGCGCGGCACGGCCAAGTAACAC
>JAJFJB010000043.1 GCA_021774435.1 Alphaproteobacteria bacterium | reverse complement strand
GCTTGGCTTCCCGACCTCAATGTTCACGGTATTGTTCGCCGTCGCGCGAACGGTCGGTTGGATTGCACAGTGGAAGGAAATGATCGAAGATCCATCCCAGAAAATTGGGCGGCCGCGTCAACTTTATACCGGGCACACAAGCCGGGCCTACGTACCCGTCGATCAACGCTAATCTGTTAATCGGGGCGGCGCAGACAGCGCCGCCCTTTTTCTTCCAAGTACAGGCTAATCGCCCCCCTCTGAAGCCACGCGTATAATCTCTAGCACGATGTCTGCAGCTTTACGGCTAGGCGGGGCCCCGCCTAGCCCCAGTTTCTCTAATACTGGCCGTGTTGCGGCCACTTGCGCCGCGCCATTCCCCTCGATCAGATCAACGATAGCGCCAGAAAGATTTTCCGGGTTGCATTTTGTCTGAAGAAATTCAGGAATAATTTCCCGATCCGCTGTTAGGTTGATCAAATTCGCATAGGGAATGCGGATCAAAACTTTTGCCGCGGCCGAGGTTAGCGGCGACAACCGGTACGCGACAATATACGGAACACCGGCTAGTGCGAGTTCCAACGTAACAGTGCCCGAAGCTGCCAATCCCACATTGCAGGCCAACATGGCAGAATACTTGTCGCCCGGGTCTTCCGTTACAACCGTTTTAAGCGGCCAATCAAGGACCATTTCCCGGACCATTTCCGACACATTCGGAATTGTCGGAACGACCGCAACAAGTTGCGGATAGCGCATATGAAGGCGCGCAATTGTCTCGCTGAACGAAGCAGTCAGGCGCGTAACCTCTCCATTTCGGCTTCCGGGAAGAACACAAACAGTGACAGCGTCCGGGTCAATTCCATGCCGCGCCCGAAAGGCAGCACCATCCGCATCGTCAATTTCACTTTCCACGACCGGGTGCCCCACAAACCGACAGTCAACCCCGTATCGTGCAAACCAGGGCGGCTCAAATGGCAGAAGCGCCAATAAATGATGAAAGTGCCGCTTGAACTTATGGACGCGCCAAGGCCGCCACGCCCAAAGTTGCGGCGCAACATAGTGGATGCGTGGGATATTTTGATTGCGGACTCTTTTTGCTACGCCGTGCGCGAATGCGGGTGCATCGATTGTCACCACCGCGTCTGGCGAGGCCTCATCGATTGCTGCAGCCGTTTCGCGCATTCGACGAAACAATAGACGCGCATGCGGTAGTATCTCGAAAATGCCCATGACCGATAGCTCTGTCATCGGGAATAGACTTTCCAAACCTTGCGCTGCCATCGCAGGTCCGCCAACGCCAACGAACTGCACTTCCCTATCCGAAGCCGCCCTTAGCGCACTCATTAGCCGGCCGCCCAATACATCGCCAGACGGCTCGCCGGCGACCAGAAATATCAGTAGAGGCTCGTTCGTCACAGAACCGTAAGGCCGATTAGAAAGAGTTTGGAATCATCTGCAGTTTTAATCACCTGGTCGCGCGACATAATCAGCGTCTGACCGGCTTCAACCGCGATACCTCGCAGGCCTGCTTTGTGTGCGCCCGCCACTGTATTCGTGCCAATCGTCGGCAAATCCGCACGGCGTTCTTGCCCTGCCTTGCAGAGCTTTACCAACACGCCGCCCGGCCCTTCTCGGCGCAACGAAACGCAGCGCTCAAGAAGCGCGTCGGTACCCTCAACCGCTTCCACGCCCAATACGATGCCGTCCTGCACCACCACCGCCTGGCCGACATCCGCCGCGCCGAGCGCTTTTAGGACTTCGACGCCACGGGCAATATCGCGCCGTGCGGTATCGTCAGGCTGATAAGCGCCCCAGCATCCTTCAAGCGCGGTAAGATCCGAGATGACATCATCGACCCCGATCACCTTAAAACCCTCTTCTTCTTCAAGCATTTTAATGACAGTGCGCAGGAGCCCATCATCGCCCATCGCTTTGGTACCGACACGCGCAAAGAATCTCAAACCTTGCGCATCCGGCCGGAGATCCGCGACGGATGGGCGCCGTATTGGGCCTGCGAGAACCAAATCATCGACCGCTGCGTCTCGAAGTTTTTTCAGAGCCGTCCCCACGGCCCCCAGGCGCACCCAGGCGTGGTCTACATCATGAGTCGTTTCGGTCGCCGTGAACCCCTCGAATGCGAGAACAAATACCGCTCGCTCTTGGTCACGGCAGGCCTCGACAAGCAATTGCGGCAGGACACCGCCGCCTGCCAATATTCCAAGCTTCCGAGTCACCGGGGTTGTGTCAGTCCACGCGACGAGTCGACACGCATGAATTCGACAATCTCCAATATATCGGCATTTTCATTGAACATTTCGGCCACATCGTCGATGCGTTCGTGCAATGTCCCTTCCTCGGCAAACAGCATCCTGTAGGCTGTACGAAGATTGTGAATTTCAGTTTTTTCGAAATTCCGCCGTTTGAGACCAATTACGTTCAATCCACTAAGGCGCGCCCGGTCTCCCATCACGGAGCCGTAGGGAATCACATCATTTTCCACGCCGGACATACCACCAACAATCGCGTGCCGGCCGATACGCACGAATTGATGCACCGCCGACAATCCACCGAGAATCGCAAAATCACCAACAATAACATGACCACCAAGTGTCGCATTATTTGCCATGATTACGCTGTTTCCGACTTGGCAGTCATGCGCAACATGTGTGCTTGCCATCAACAGGCAATCGTCACCGACACGTGTGATCATACCACCCTCGGCCGTACCGGGGTTCATCGTAACGTGTTCGCGTATCTTGTTCCGTTGTCCAATGATCAGTTCGGAGGATTCACCCGCATATTTTAGATCCTGCGGCGGCAGACCGATCGAGGCAAACGGATAGATCTGCGTTTCTGCGCCGACGCGCGTTAATCCGCCGACAACCACATGAGAATGCAGCACGACTTTGTCTTCAAGCGTCACATGCCCTTCGACAACGCAATAAGGTCCCACAACAACCCCATCGCCGATATTTGCCTGCGGGTCGACAACCGCTGTTGGATGAATATTAGTCATTCAATCATCCATAATCATGGCGGTGAATGTGGCTTCCGCCACGAGAGTGCCATCGACTTTCGCCTCGCCGTTAAAGCGCCAGACACTTCCGCGCGTGCGATCCTTGGTGACATGCACATACAATACATCGCCCGGAACGACGGGTTTTCGAAACCGTGCTCTGTCCACCGACATGAAATATACCAATTTTCCTGCCGCCTCCGCCCCCAAGGTTTCCACGACCAACACCGCGGCAGTCTGCGCCATGGCTTCAACGATGAGCACGCCCGGCATAACGGGTCGCGTGGGGAAGTGCCCTTGAAAATGTGGCTCCGCGATCGAAACGTTTTTAATGCCAACCGCACTCTCATTGGCGACAATATCCGCCACCTTATCGATCATGAGAAATGGATACCGATGCGGTATCATGCGCATGATCGCGTTTATGTCGACATCCCCGGCCCGTTCCGCGTGGTCATCCATTCCTACGCGCCCTTTTTGTTTATCATTTTTTCAATCCCGGCTACCTGGCGGAAAAATTGACGCACTGGTACCGCCGGCGATCCAACCAATCTCGCACCAGGCTCTACATCTCTCATGACGCCGGCCTGCGCCCCAATTTGCGCACCCGCACCGATGCGCAAATGTCCCGCAACACCAACTTGCGCCGCAATAACGGAAAAATCTTCAAGCACAGTGCTGCCCGCTATTCCCGCCTGTGCAATGATGATACACCCCCGGCCAATTTGCACGTTGTGCCCGATTTGAACGAGATTATCAATCATCGTTCCAGCACCGATTTTCGTATCCGGTCCGGAGCCACGATCAATTGTCGTATTCGCGCCAACTTCGACATCGTCACCGACGATCACGCGCCCAAGTTGGGGCACCATGACGTGGCCACGCGTATCGATCGCAAAACCAAACCCCCGTTGACCAATACGCACCCCGGGGTGAAGCAGTACCCGCTCACCGACATCACAATGGCTGAGCGACGCATTGGCACCGATGACAGTATCCGCACCGATTTGGACAGCGTCGCCAACAACCGCGTTAGCCGCAACATGGCATCGCTCTCCCAGCCGCGCACCACTCCCGATAACGGCGCCGGCATCAATGCGGCAACTATTCGCGACTTCGGCCGACTCTGCGATGACGGCTGACGGTGCAATTCCCGGCTCCGGCGTCGGCGTTGGATAAAAAAGCGACGCTGCACGTGCATAGGCTTTATAGGGTTCGTCGCAAACTAGCAGCGCCATACCGTCAGGCGCGCGATCCGCAAATTTCGGCGCGACAATGCATGCCGCTGCCTTGCTCGCTTCGAAAACGTCGACATATTTTTGATTATCGAGAAAACTTAGCGTTCCCGCCGACGCAACGTCCAGCGGCGCGACATCAAACAATTCCAGTTCGGTGTCGGCTTCCGCCGCGACTTCCGCATCTATATTTGTCGCCAATGTTCCCAGTCGAAACGGACCAGATCGTGAGAAAAAACGAGGGTCGGCCATCGCGCTATTGTACTTTCGGCACCTGCAAACGAGGTGCTCCCGGTGCAGCCTTCGGATCCTCAACTGGCTCCTGAACCTTCACATCCGGCAATACCTTGTTCAGTCGCTCCGTGGCTTCCTGCGTAATGACCAGCTGGGAATCCGAGAACAGCACACTGCCGCGCCCTGGCCCTGCATCGATCACAATATTTGCACCCAATTCCGTCGCCAGCTCTCGAAGCACCACGACCAATTTTGCTTCGACTTTCAAAATGCTTTGACCCAGCATGGTGTCGAGGCGCCTTTGTTCTCCTTGAATCGATTTTCGGTATTGTTGCACATTGAACTGGAACTCTCGCCACTTCTTCTTAAAGACTTCTGGAGCAAGCAGGGCACGCTGCCGCTCCAACTCCTGCTTCGTCGTCTCCAATGTCGCGGTATCATTCGCTATTTCTTTTTGTGTTCGCGCATGGCGTTCGTTGATTTGCCGAATGATGCTTCGACCCGCGTTTGAGTCTTCGACCGCCCGTTTGAAGTCGATCATTGCGACTACCGGTGGCGGCAAAACACGTTTCCCACCGGATTTCTGAGCGTGCGCTATGGTTAATGGCAAAGCCAACGCCGCGACTAAAACCAAGGTCGAAATAATGCGTAAACCGTAGATTTTGAACATCAAAAAAAATCCCAAACTACTGAATTACCGCCCGCTACAGCGCCACGTGAAAACCAAAAAAAGTAAATGCTCTAGCCGCAAAACCGCATCATTAAACTTCAGACAAATTCGCACATCAGCAATATCTGTCTCGTGTTCCTCAGTGCAGCAATTCATCGCACGCAATACGACAGAAATCAAAAACCGTTGAACTAGAATCTAGTACCAAAATTGAAACGAATATTCTCCGTTTCGTCGAAGTCTTCTTTCAAGATTGGCACCGCGAAATCAAGCCGGACGGGACCAAAAGGCGATCGCCATGCCACGCCAATGCCAGCCGACCATCTCAAACTCCCGGTGTCCGCAATAATCGGATCATCAAAATCCAAATCCGTAAGACTACCAACATCCGTGAAAACTGCCCCACTGACGCCAAATTGCTTTGGAAGTCCGAGCGGAAACGTCATTTCCAACGTACCCGAATAGACAAGTTTACCGCCCAAGGCGTCGTCGGTTACCGTATCGCGCGGACCAACGCCGCCATTATCGAAACCGCGTAGTTTATCGCCGCCAAGGAAGAAGCGGTCACTAATTCGGACATCGTCGTCATTAAAGCCATCGATATATCCGACCTCGCCACGCGTACTGACGACCCAGCTTGGCGCAATACCGTAAAACGCTCGTCCGGTAAGCCGTGACTTCAGATACGAAATATCGCCACCCAGTCCCGCGACATCATTGGATAGTTTGACAATATATCCATCGGTTGGTTCGATTTTTGAGTTTCGGCGGTCATAGGTGAGGTCGTGACCAACCACCGAAACAAAGTCCGTCCCTTCCTCGTTCTTGATAAACCGCGAGGCGTCGTTATCGACATCCGTAATTTCGTCGCGGCGTAGGGTATATCGCAGACGGTGGCTCCAGTTTTCCGCCAGCTTATAGCCAAGTCGAACACCGGCACCGGTTACGATTGATTCAAACTCGCTGACGTTACTTGAGGAGGTGTGAAAGCCATCAACACCAAATGATAGCTCCTTATCCAAAAAGTATGGTTCCGTAAAACCAACGTCAAAATTCTGCCGTTCCGCCGCAATGGTAATAGACGCTCGAAGGTCCTGCCCCTTTCCCAGAAGATTGCGTTCCCGAATTCGCAAATCCACAAGTGGTCCATTTTGCGACGAGAAGCCGGCACCGACACTTAATTCGCCCGTCGACTGCTCGGCGACATCGACTTTGATAACCGTCTTATCCGCCTCGGTCCCCGGGATGTTGTTCACATCCACACGGGAAAAATAGCCCAGATTCTGAATTCTGGTACGGGAGCGACGCAGTTTTGTTGAATTGAAAGCATCGCCTTCGACAATCTGGAATTCGCGGCGGATTACTTTGTCGAGCGTCCTGACATTGCCGCCAATGTCAATTCTCTCGACGAATACCCGCGGCCCCTCCTGAACCACAAAATTAATATCGATCGTCTGTTTCTTGCGATCACGCTTCACGTTCGGCAACACAGCGACGAACGCAAACCCGAGATCGCCGACAGCGTTGGACAACGCCAAGACCGTATCGTCTACCGCCTCCGAATCGTACCAGTCCTCGCGCTCGATCTCGATAACAGGACTGATCGCCTCTGGTTTTACATCCTTGATCTTCGACTCGATTGTCAACGCATCAAATTTGTAACGTTGCCCTTCCTCGATCGTGAACGTAATAAAAAAATCTCTCCGGTCTGGTGTAAGTTCGGCAACGGCGGATACGACCCTGAAATCTGCATAGCCGCTACGCAAATAATGACGGCGCAGCAGTTCACGATCGAACGTCAAACGGTCAGGGTCATACGTATCGTCGGACGATAAAAATCGATACCAACGGGTTTCCGCAGTCTGAATGACTTCCCGGAGGGAGCGATC
>JAJFJB010000420.1 GCA_021774435.1 Alphaproteobacteria bacterium | reverse complement strand
GCACTTTCGCACGGGTTGAAAGGCCCTATCCCGTTTGCTAAACGAGCCTCGCTTCCGCGCAGGAGCTACCCGCACGGATGCTTTAAGAGGGTGTCGCTAGACTAGCTCGTGCGGCAAATTCAGACTGATTTTTTTGGTTTCCTTGGGGGTTCCCCAGTTGGCTACAAACACGGCCGTATCTGAAATCGCCAATCGCTACGCGACTGCGTTGTTCGATTTGGCGGATGAAAAAGGATTGCTCGACGAAGTCGCGGGCGATCTTTCACGTCTTATTTCCGCAATCGACGAAAGTCAGGACTTGCAGCGGGTTGTGCGCAGCCCGGTTTTGAATCGTGAAGATCAAGGCAAGGCCATGGCGGCAATCCTTAGCGCGATGGAGGTTAATGACCTCACACGCAATTTCGTCGGACTGATTGCCCAAAACCGGCGCCTGTTTGCGCTGACCGATATGGTCAAAGGGTATTTGGATGAATTAGCGCGGCGGCGCGGCGAGGTAACGGCGGAAGTGACCGCCGCGAGAGCGTTGAACGAGACCCAGATCAAAACGCTGCAGGAATCCCTGCAAAGCACGCTCGGAGGTAAGGTTTCGATTGCACATGCGGTCGATCCGGCTCTCATAGGCGGCATGATAGTCAAAGTCGGCAGCAAGATGGTCGATACATCGCTGCGGACACAGCTTAATAGAATGCAAATTGCAATGAAGGGGGTGAGCTGATGGATATCCGCGCAGCCGAGATATCTTCAATCATCAAAGAACAGATTGCCGGGTTCGGGACGGAAGCGGATGTCGCTGAAGTCGGACAGGTAATCTCCGTCGGTGACGGTGTGGCGCGTATCTACGGCCTCGACAATGTCCAGGCCGGCGAGTTGGTTGAATTTCCTGGTGGAATCAGCGGCATGGCGCTGAACCTTGAAACCGACAATGTCGGTGTCGTGATTTTCGGTAGTGACCGGGATATCAAGGAAGGCGATACCGTTAAGCGGACAGGCGCCATTGTCGACGTGCCGGTCGGCAAGGGACTACTTGGCCGCGTTGTCGACGCGCTGGGTAACCCGATTGATGGTAAAGGACCAATCCAGTCCGACGAGCGTAGCCGGGTCGACGTCAAAGCCCCGGGAATTATCCCGCGTAAATCGGTGCACGAACCGGTTCAAACCGGACTGAAAGCGCTCGACGCCTTGGTCCCCGTCGGCCGCGGCCAACGCGAACTGATTATTGGTGACCGCCAAACAGGTAAGACCGCCGTCGCGATTGATACGATCATCAATCAGAAGACGATTAATGCCGGAGACGACGAGTCAAAGAAACTTTATTGCGTTTATGTCGCGGTTGGTCAGAAACGGTCAACGGTGGCGCAGGTTGTGAAGACACTCGAAGATAACGGCGCGCTCGATTACACCATCGTCGTATCCGCGACAGCATCCGACCCCGCGCCGTTGCAGTTTCTTGCGCCCTACACAGGCTGCACGATGGGCGAGTACTTCCGCGACAACGGCATGCACGCGGTCATTATTTACGACGATTTGTCGAAACAGGCGGTTGCGTATCGTCAGATGTCGCTGTTGCTACGCCGCCCGCCGGGCCGTGAAGCCTATCCGGGCGACGTCTTCTATCTCCATTCCCGCCTCCTCGAACGGTCGGCGAAGATGAACGAAGATCACGGTCTTGGCTCTTTGACGGCGCTGCCGGTCATTGAAACCCAGGCGAGTGACGTTTCGGCTTATATTCCGACGAACGTGATCTCGATTACAGACGGTCAGATCTTCCTGGAAACCGAACTGTTCTATAAGGGCGTCCGTCCGGCGATTAACGTCGGTCTGTCGGTCTCGCGCGTTGGGTCTGCGGCGCAGATTAAAGCGATGAAGCAGGTCGCCGGCACCATTAAGCTGGAACTCGCGCAGTATCGGGAAATGGAAGCCTTCTCGCAGTTCGCGTCAGATCTCGACCCGGTAACCCAGCGCCTGCTGGCACGTGGGGCTCGGCTGACGGAGCTGCTAAAACAAGGTCAGTTCAGCCCATTGCCTGTCGAAGAGCAGGTCGTCTCTATCTTCAGCGGCGTGAATGGCTATCTCGACGAATTGGCCACCGACGCGGTTAGCCGCTTCGAACTCGCGCTGCTTGAGCATTGTCGCGCACAACAAGGCGATTTGCTGGCGACGATCCGGGACGAAGGTGCGCTTTCTGACGAAACCGAACAGAAGCTGAAAGACGTTATCGAGGCGTTTATCAAAAACTTCGTTTGAGCGCACGGAACGTTGTCGTAGGGGAGACAGGCTGCAAAAATGGCGAGCCTCAAAGAGCTTCGAAATAGAATAGCGAGTGTCAAATCGACACGGCGCATAACGTCGGCCATGAAAATGGTGGCCGCCGCAAAACTGCGCCGTGCGCAAGAGCACGCGGAAGCAGCCCGCCCTTATGCCGAGCGCATGGAACGAATGCTTTCTTCTCTGGCCGCAACGGCCGCTGCAAACCCTGAAAGCGCGCCGCCAATGCTCGGCGGAACGGGCAAGGACGAAACTCATCTCCTCGTCCTCATCTCTTCTGACAGAGGTTTGTGCGGTGGTTTCAACAGCAATCTTATCCGGGATACCAATCGCCGTATCGCGCAGTTGGAAGGTGCCGGCAAGACGGTAAAACTGATTGTCGTCGGGCGGAAAGGCGTTTCTGCGATGCGCCGTGAAGCGGGATCACGGTTGGTCACCGGTTACGAAGATCTGGCAAAACCGATGCCTGCCTTCGATCAAGCCTCGACAGTTGCAGAGCAGATCACAAGCATGTTTGAAGCGGGCGAATTCGACGTCTGCACGGTTATCTACAACAAGTTCGTGTCCGCGCTCGAACAGGTCGTCACGCCACTGCAGCTCATCCCCTTTGCATCGGATGCGAGCACCGAATCTTCGGAAAGCAATGACGGCGCAACCTACGAGTTCGAGCCGGACGAAGAAGAAATTCTCGCGGCGCTTTTGCCGAGAAACTTAGCGGTGCAAGTTTACCGTTCGATGCTGGAATCCTTCGCCTCCGAGCAGGGCGCGCGGATGACCGCGATGGATAATGCGACCCGCAACGCGGGCGATATGATTGACAGCCTGTCACTCGTTTACAACCGGACGCGTCAGGCTGCGATTACCAGTGAACTAATTGAAATCATCTCCGGCGCGGAAGCGCTTTGAGTACAGGTCTGAAGCGGGAGCGTAACCCATGGCGAAAAATTTAGTTGGCAAGGTATCCCAAGTTCTGGGCGCCGTTATCGATGTTCATTTCGATGGCGATCTACCGCCAATTTTGAACGCGCTGACCACGGACAACCAAGGCAATTCTCTGGTCCTGGAAGTTGCACAGCATCTGGGCGAAAATAATGTCCGCTGCATTGCGATGGACACGACTGAAGGTCTGGTTCGCGGTCAGGAAGTAAGCGACACAGGCGAACCGATCATGATGCCGGCCGGGCCGGAAACGCTGGGCCGCATTCTGAACGTGATCGGTGAGCCCGTTGATGAGCGCGGCCCGGTGGGCGCAAAGACCAGACTGCCGATTCACCGCGACGCACCGGAGTTTGTCGACCAATCGACGGAGACGGAGCAGCTTGTCACGGGCATCAAGGTCGTCGATCTGCTGACCCCTTATCCGAAAGGCGGCAAGATTGGTCTGTTCGGTGGTGCTGGCGTTGGTAAGACCGTCATCATCATGGAATTAATTAACAATATCGCCAAAGCGCATGGTGGCTACTCGGTGTTTGCCGGTGTTGGCGAACGGACCCGCGAAGGCAACGATCTTTATCATGAAATGATCGAGTCCGGCGTTATCGTTCCGGACGGCGAATCGAAAGCCGCGCTGGTTTATGGACAGATGAACGAACCGCCGGGCGCGCGGGCGCGTGTCGGCTTGGCCGGGCTGACTTTGGCGGAATATTTCCGCGATGAAGAAGGCCAGGATGTTCTATTCTTCGTCGATAATATCTTCCGCTTCACGCAAGCCGGCTCCGAAGTGTCGGCCCTGCTCGGACGTATCCCTTCTGCGGTTGGGTATCAGCCGACCTTGGGTACCGATATGGGTAACCTTCAAGAACGGATCACGACCACGAAAACCGGATCGATTACCAGTGTGCAGGCCGTCTATGTCCCTGCCGATGATTTGACCGATCCGGCACCGGCGACAACCTTCTCTCACTTGGACGCGACGACAGTTCTATCGCGGCAGATCGCGGAACTTGGGATTTACCCAGCGGTCGATCCGCTCGATTCAACGAGCCGCATTATGGAACCGCACACCGTTGGTCAAGAGCACTACGATATCGCGCGGGAAGTTCAACGCGTGCTTCAGAGCTATAAGTCCTTGCAGGAAATCATTGCCATCCTGGGCATGGATGAGCTCTCCGAGGATGACAAGCAGACAGTATCGCGCGCCCGCAAGATCCAGCGCTTCCTGTCTCAGCCTTTCCATGTCGCGGAAATCTTCACGGGCTCGCCCGGCAAATTCGTCGAACTGGAAGACACGATTAAAGGCTTCAAGGGCATTCTTGCCGGCGAATATGACGATCTTCCCGAAGCGGCCTTCTATATGTGTGGCAGTATCGAAGAAGCCGTCGAGAAAGCCAAAGTCATGGCCGCGGAAGCCGCTTGATAACGTTGCCGCGCCTTTGGGGATTGTTTGTAAATGGCTGAATCACTTGAACTAGAGCTTGTCTCGCCGGAAAGTCTGATCTTATCAGAAGCCGTGGAAATGGTCGTGGTCCCTGGCGAGGAAGGTGACTTTGGTGTTCTACCCGGTCACGCTCCGGTGATTTCCAACATCCGGCCCGGTACACTTGCAGTATTCGAAGGCGGCGCGGTTAAGCAGCGTTTTTTCCTTGCTGGCGGCTTTGCAGAAGTAACCAAGGAACGTTGCACGATCCTCGCTGAAGGTGCAGTCCCGGTCGAAGACATTGATCGAGCCGCCGTGGAGCAAGAGATTCGGGATTTACGTGAGGATGTCGGCAGTGCGGCGGATGATAACGAGCGGGCGAGGGTAGAAATGTCACTCGCGGTCGCCGAAGCCAAGTTGAATTCAGTTGATTCCCCGTCTTACGGGGGCAGCCACTAACCAAGCAATATAATTCGTTCGCTTGCGGTAGTGACTTGCGGTTCTAAGCTGCGAGTCAAAGAGATTTAAGCGACGATATTGAACATTTCACTCGGCGATAAAACGCCAGTGTCCATGCTCAATTCCCCTTGCCCAGCCAAACCCGTGCCAAACGATCCGCCAACCGCACCGACGGGTTGCCGAAACCGCTCTTGCGGATTGAAAACCGGATCTGTCTGCCCAATAGCGTCGGTTTCACCGGCTTCACGCTCAGTGCGCTTCTCTGCCTGCTTTGCCTGCTCTTCTCGTTTTTCAGCGGCTATTTCCTGCCGCGCCGCGATAATTTGGCCTTCAGCCTGTGAGGCAACACGACGGTCTTGGCCGGACGGATTACTCGGTGCCAGAGCCGCGCGCTTTACCTGTTCCATCTTGCGGATCGTTGCTTGCGGGTTCCCCGGAACTGGGCTCACATCAATCGAAACCTCGCCTCCAACAGCATATTGTTTCCCATCGGGCCCGGTCGTAAATGTATAACTCGGCGAACCGGCATTCGACCCGCCAGCCACCGCGTGCGCACGCTCATGCGCCTTAACCTCGCGATCCCTGGCTTTTAGTTTTTCGACCTGCCGCTGCTCCGCCTCTGTCAAGCCATTCTCATCGACCTTTTCGCCATTCGCATTAGTTGTTTGGCTAGCCTCAGCTGGTGCACCATTGGCCGACGCCGATCCGGCTTCGCCTGACTGATCTTGCGATTGGTTTTGTGTTCTAAATTCCAGCCGTGAAATTGGCGGCCCTGGCTGCACGGCATTGGATGGCGATTCACCGCCGCGTTGTGGCGACAAAAGGTTTTGCGAGTCAGACGGAAGCGCACTGGTACTGTTCGGTGCACTGACCGCACCGATGCCGCTCGCAACTGAAAATGTCGCATTGACCTGCAATGGCAACATCGTCTCTTCCACGCCCCACGGTTCGAATATCGCTTACTCGGCGATTTTTCCCCGAGAATCAAGTACCTACCGTATTAACCCTCGTTAACTTTTACAAAAGGCAGCTCAACTCTCAGCTAATACGTGAAATATTACTATAAGATTGAAATTACGTCAAATATTGGTAAACTTGTGTTAACTATTATTAACATAACTTGTTTTAGTTGGCAGTTCTAATTCTGCAATTCGATTAGTTCCTGATGTCAAGATGTGCGAATTCTCGAACAACTTCCAAGTAAACGTCCCGCTTGAATGGCGTAATCATATCCCCTAGCTGCGACATCGGGACCCAGGACCAGTCGCTAAATTCCGGCTTGTGGCGGTCTAACCGTATATCATCGTCTTTCCCCGTAAAGCGCATCGCAAACCATCGCTGCGTCTGCCCGCGATACCGCCCACCCCAAACCTGTTTCGAAATCGATTCGGGAAGGTCGTAGGAGAGCCATTGGTTGCTTTCCGCAATAATTTGCGCCTTGCGCGTCCCAACCTCTTCTTCAAGTTCCCGCATTGCGGCATCAAGCGGCGACTCGCCCCCGTCTATTCCGCCCTGCGGCATCTGCCAATCGTCGCCCGTCGTATCAATTCTCTTACCAACGAATACGTCGCCGCGCGAATTGAGCAGCAGTACGCCAACACAACGGCGATAAGGTCGCGGATCTTTTTCCTGGGACATTCGTGTGCCTACGGCGCCTTCTGTTTCGCCACGACAGCTGTAATTGGCGCCAAAACAAGTCCCTTTTCATCCAGGTCACGTATCCAGCGGGTTAACCGTCGAACCGTCACGGGATAAGGTCGTGCTATCGCAACGGCGGCGCCCTGAGCTTTGGCGACTTTTTCTATTTCCGCAAGCTGGGCATCAATTGAGGCCCGACTTACCGTGCGATCGATAACACGGCTGTTCGCCGCAAAGGGAAGTTTCAGCGACTTTGCAAGTTTGGGACCGACGCTCACCGTGCTTTCCATACTATCGACAAACATCAATCCGCGGCGTTGCAATTCTCGCAAAATCGGGCTCATGGCGTTGTTGTTGCTCGTAAACCTATCGCCCATATAGTTTGTGACACCGACATAGCCGGTCATCCGGCTGAGCACCCAGTCGAGGCGACGTTTGTTTTGTTCCGTGTCCAGCCCTGTCAGCAGACCGAAGGGTCCCGGATCACTGCGCGGATAATCTCGCGGTTCCATCGGAAGATTAATAAGAACTTCATGACCCGCGCCACGCGCCGCATCAATCCATTCTTTGAGTTTTCGGGCAAATGGTGCGAAAGCCAAAGTTACTTCGCCAGGAAGAATGCCGACAACAGCTTCTGTCGCGTTAAACGAAACGCCCATCCCCGTCATCACGATCGCAATACGGGGCCGTTTTTCAAGAACGTTGAAAGGCCGGGAATACACGCGCCAGGCCTTTCGGCCATCCGCACCAACAATCGGCAGCAAGCCGATATCGGCCCGCTCTACCAATTTAGGGTCGGGATGCGGATGCAAAACGGCCGATTGGCGCTTTTTGGCTTTCGGGACGCGCGGTTTACCCTCTCCCGCCCTCTCGCTGCCACTTTTGCTTTGTGATACCTCACTTCGCGCGCTGCGGCGCATCGGCGGAACCTTTTTGGTCATCTGCGGTCGCATCGCCCGCATTTCCGCCTCCATTGCCGCGGAGGGAATTTGCATCCAGATGAACAGCCCGATAACGATGACAACAGTTAGGCCGGCAGCACCGTAAAGCGCGTAAACCGGCAAGCGCTCCTGAAGATCGCTTGGTTTTAGGTAATCATCACTATCGTCGAACGAATTATCCGGACCCTCCTCCTCCATATCCGCATCACCACGCTTCCACGGAAGTCGCGGCAATGATGGCAGTTTGAGGGCGAGACTAACCAGGATATAGGCGCCTTACTTTGCAGCCTGCTTATTGTATAGGGAAATGCCGCGGATTAAATCCAAAGCACGCACCAATTGATAGTCAAATGGGCGTTCCGGCTTCTTTTCCGCCGCATCGGATTTTTCGTCGTCCTTGCCGGATTCTTTATCAGCAGATTTTTCGGGCGCGGGCTCTTTCGTTTTACCGCTTACTTTCTCCTCATTTGTAAGAGAGCGGCGCAAATCCGCCTCCTTCCGGGTCGGTCCTCGGCGAAGCGGCTCAACGCGCGATTGCTCAACAACGATATCAGGATCAATGCCTTTCGCCTGAATGGACCGGCCCGACGGCGTGTAGTAGCGCTGTGTCGTCAATTTCATCGCACCGCTTGCACCAAGCGGAATGATGGTCTGGACCGAGCCTTTACCGAAGCTCCGAGTCCCCAGAATGATCGCACGCTTATGGTCCTGAAGCGCGCCGGCAACGATCTCCGAAGCCGATGCAGACCCGCCGTTAATCAAAACAACCAGCGGCAGTCCATCCGCCAAATCGCCAGGCCGTGCGTGAAAACGCTGCGCATTGTTTGTCTCGCGGCCACGCGTGGATACGATTTCCCCACGGTTCAGGAATGCATCCGATACGGACACGGCCTGATCCAACAGGCCGCCCGGATTGTTCCGGAGATCAATCACAAAACCCCGAACATTGTCGCCGATCTTTTCGCGCAATTTAGCAATCGATTTCGTAACGCCGGCCTTCGTCTGCTCGCTAAAGTTCGTAATTCGAAGATATCCAATGTCCCCTTCGGCGCGCGACCGAACCGATTGAATACGAATTTTGTCACGGGTAATCGTAATCTGGAGCGGCTGCACATCCTTGCGGCGGACAGTGAGGATAATATCCGTGCCGACTTTACCGCGCATTTTTTCAACCGCTTGGCTCAAAGTCAGACCCTGAACCGCTTTTCCGTCCAGATGTGTGATCAGATCGCCCGGTTCGATACCCGCCCGAAAAGCCGGCGTATCGTCGATCGGCGAGACGACTTTAACGTAGCCACTTTCCATCGTGACTTCGATACCAAGACCGCCGAATTCGCCTTTCGTCTGGACCCGCATGTCCTTGAAGGTCTTCTTATTCAGATAACTCGAGTGCGGGTCGAGACTCTGCAGCATGCCCTGGATCGCAGCTTCGACGAGTTCTTCTTCGGAGGTCTCCTCGACATAATCCGACCGAACGCGTTCGAACACGTCACCGAACAACTCCAACAACCGATAAATCTCCGACTTATCCGTTTTTGCAGCGGATGCTGGCGCAACGCTAATAAAGGCGATAGCCACAAACGCCATCGTTATCGTGCTAACGAAATTTCTCATCCACGCACCCTCTGTTTTTCAGCTGTGATCCAAGGCAGCGGGTTTATTGGCTGCCCGTTTCGGCGAAGTTCAACATATAGTGTCGGTTTCTCACTCTTGCGAGTCGCCATCGCGCCAAGCGGTTCGCCCGCAAGCAACCATTGGCCAACGACCGCATCAATCTGCCCAAGCCCAGCAAGCAGCGTATGATATCCGCCCTGATGTTCAATGATCAAGATTTGCCCGTATGTCCGGAAAGGGCCAGCGAAGACAACTTTGCCGTCGAAAGGTGTAACAACCTGTGCGTTGGGCCGTGTTTCGAACCGAATGCCTTTGGCGGTGTTACCAAAATTCGTCGATTCGCCATATCGACTAACCAACCGGCCACGGACGGGAAGCGTTAGTGGTCCGCGCGTGGGGAAAACGCGCAATCCACCTGGCGCGACCGCAACTGCAGGCGGTGGCGGTACTGCTGGTGTAGCAGCGTCGTCTGGTCGTCGCACAGTGTTTTTTGCGCGAGGCTCTACAACCGGTTCCCTCGACTCTTTACGAAGCCGCGCCATGAGATCGCGAATATTTTGCGCTTTCGCGGCGAGGTCACGCATTCGTTCGGAATTCTTGCGATAGGCCTCTTCGGTCTCGCGGCGTAACGCATTTTTCCGATTTAGTAACACGCGCAACCGCGCACGTTCTTCATCCAACGCGGCGCCCGCTTGCCGCAAGCCGAGCAGCTTGCCGGCGATATCCCGTTTAACTGCCGACAGCGACTCAATTTCTCTGGTGAGCGTTGCGGCCCTGTCCCCAAGCTGCGGTACCGCGATTCGAAGCAACATCGCACTTCGAACCATGTCGGACGGTTCGCCGGGAAAAACGAAAAGCGCCTGCGGTGCATTACGCGACAGGCGTCCGAGTGCGCCAAGAGTCCCGGCGAGCCGTCGCCGTTGGTCCGCCAGCGCGGCTTCACGCGATGCAGCATTGCTGACAAGATTCGACAGCTGTTTTTCCAGGCGGGTCAGCAACGCTTCCTTTTCCTGTGCGCCATACGCTGATTCAATAAGTTCCCGCCGCAGCGCCGCGGTTTCCAGCAGCAACTTTCGGCTCCGTGCTTCGAGAGCCTTCTTCCGCACCCGCTCTTGTTCGATTTGCTGCTCGACGGATTTAAGATCTTTAGCTTTCGGCGCCGCAATCGCAGCAGTGCCGGCGCTAGCCGCGATCAGCAACGACAGCGAAAATACGAAGAACGATTTACGGCTACTCCGCCGCACGGGCCTCACCATATCGAACGATCAACGATTGGCCGGTCATGTCCACGGGCTGGGGCACCCCCATCAGGTCCAGCAAGGTCGGCGCAATATCCGCCAGACGGCCGTTTTTGACCGATTGAATAGACTCAACGTTTCCAACAACAACCAAAGGCACCCTATTCATTGTGTGCGCGGTATGCGCCTGTCCCGTCGCAATATCGCTCATCATCTCTGCATTACCGTGATCCGCTGTCACGATCATCGTGCCGCCGGCACTCTTAACAGCCGCTTCCAGTCTCCCCAGACAACCATCGACCGTCTCCACGGCACGCACCGCTGCTTCAAGCACGCCGGTATGTCCCACCATGTCCGTGTTGGCAAAATTCACAACGATCATATCGTAACGCGCACTTTCAATCTCAGCGACAAGACGGTCGGTAAGCTCAGGTGCCGACATTTCGGGCTGCAGGTCATATGTCGCGACTTTTGGTGACGGAATAAGAATTCGGTCTTCACCCGGGAACGAACGCTCTTCTCCGCCATTAAAGAAAAAGGTTACATGCGCATACTTCTCCGTTTCCGCGATGCGGAGTTGCCGGAGATCGGCGGCGGCGACAACCTCTCCCAGTACATTCTCAATTTCCAGTGGTGGAAAGAGCACACCCAGCCGACTGTCCAAATCTTCGGAATAAGACGCCATGCCGACGGCGGCGGACAATTGCACGAACGCCCTATCCGGAAATTCTGCAAATTCGGAATCGAGAATAGCCGTCAATATTTCGCGAATTCTGTCAGCACGAAAATTTGCCACCAGGAGGCCGTCGCTTTCCTTCATGCCTTCATAATCACCGATGACGGTGGGTTGAACGAATTCGTCGGTTTCATTTTGGGCGTACGACGTCTCGACGGCTGACAGCGCATCTTGTGCTTTGGCACCTCTTCCGGAGACAACCGCCTTATAGGCCTCGCTTACGCGTTCCCAGCGCTTATCCCGATCCATCGCAAAATACCGGCCGATCACGGTGCCGATGACGGCCCTCGGCGCGGCAGCAATGAATTCGGAGAGATAATCATGCGCACTCTTCGG
>JAJFJB010000419.1 GCA_021774435.1 Alphaproteobacteria bacterium | reverse complement strand
GTATCGGTCTCGTGCCCTACGGCGGAGATAAGCGGAATCGACGACGCCGCCGCTGCCCGGACGACGATTTCCTCATTGAACGCCCAAAGGTCCTCAAGACTGCCGCCGCCACGCGCGACAATCAGAACGTCCGGCCGGGGCACGTCGCCCCCAGGGTCAAGCGCATTGAAGCCCTGGATTGCCGCCGCAACTTGTGCCGCCGCGCCATCGCCCTGCACCAGAACAGGCGCTAAAAGAACATGCCTTGGGAACCGGTCATCCAGGCGATGCAATATATCGCGAATCACCGCCCCGGTCGGCGATGTGATGACGCCGATGACATCGGGCAAAAAGGGAATTGCCTGCTTGCGCGCTTCGTCGAACAACCCTTCCGCCGCGAGCGCCTTGCGGCGATCCTCAAGCATCTTGAGCAGCGCACCCTCGCCCGCCAGCTCCATCGAATCGATCACGATCTGATATTTCGAACGCCCCGGATAGGTCGTCAACTTACCGGAAGCGATGACTTCCATGCCGTCTTCCGGCTTGATCCCCAGCTTACCCGCGACACCGCGCCAGCAAACCGCGTCCAAATTCGCCGACTCATCCTTCAATGCCATATAAAGGTGCCCGGACGCCGCGCGTTTGAAGCCCGAAACCTCGCCCCGAACCCGGACATAGGAATAGGAATCCTCAACCGTACGCTTCAGGGCCTGCGACAGTTCGGAAACGGAATATTCCGGCGCGTTTCGGGTCATTAAATTCTCGGTCATTGGCGTAGTCGACGTGATATGAAAGACCGCACAAGTATACAGCGGGAAACGGGAGGAAACATGAAAGTTCTCGTGGTCGGGTCGGGCGGACGCGAACATAGTCTGTGCTGGGCCATCGCCGCCTCGCCGCTATGCGATCAGCTTTATTGCGCCCCCGGCAACGCCGGCATCGCCGCGGACGCCGAATGTGTCGATATCGGTGCGGAAGATCTGGATGGCCTGATCAAATTCATCCAAGACAAGGAAATCGAATTCGTTGTCGTCGGCCCGGAAGCCCCTTTGATTCTAGGCCTCGTCGACAGGCTCGACGCGCTTGGCATCAAGTCCTTCGGCCCGACGGCTGCCGCTGCAATCCTCGAAGGCTCCAAGGGCTTCATGAAGGATTTCTGCGCAAAACAGGGTATCCCGACCGCTTCCTATCGCCGTTTCAGCGAACCGGAAGCCGCCAAAACCTGGGTCCGGAAACAAGGCGCGCCCATCGTCATCAAGGCTGACGGGCTCGCCGCCGGCAAAGGCGTAACCGTTGCCACCGATATCAATGAAGCCCTTTCGGCAATCGATGCGGCAATGGTCGATGGGCAATTCGGCGATGCCGGGGCGGAGCTCGTCGTCGAAGCCTTCATGCAAGGCGAAGAGGCGAGCTTTTTTGCGCTCTGCGATGGCGAATCCGCGTTGCCGCTCCTGTCGGCGCAAGACCACAAGGCAGTCTTCGACGGCGACAAGGGCCCGAATACCGGCGGCATGGGCGCCTATGCCCCCGCGCCCGTCATGACCGAGGCCATGACGGAAACCGTTATGGAGACCATTATCAACCCGACCGTTGCCGGTATGAAGGCGGAAGGCAGACCCTATAAGGGTGTGCTGTATGCCGGGCTGATGATCACCGATGAGGGCCCGCAACTGATAGAATACAATGTCCGTTTCGGCGATCCGGAATGTCAGGTCCTCATGACATTGCTCATGTCGGATATTCTGGTCGCGCTGATCGCCGCGGCCGACGGGGTTTTGGACAGTTTCGATCTGCGCTGGCGGGACGAAGCCGCGCTGTCCGTCGTCATGGCCTCAAACGGGTATCCGGGAAGCTACGAAAAAGGCACTGAAATCCGCAGCCTGGAGCAAGCGGGCAGCGACAACACGGTCATATTTCACGCCGGTACCGCACGCGATTCGGAAGACCGACTTGTGGCAATTGGCGGGCGCGTCCTGAATGTCACGGGTTTTGGCCCCGATGTGCAATCAGCCCAAACCGCCGCCTACGCGGCCGTGGACCGGATCGACTGGCCCGGCGGATTCTGCCGCCGGGATATCGGCTGGCGCGCGGTGGCGCGGGAAAAGCATTAGGGTCGCGAGGCTCGATTCATGCGCGAACTGCTCATTCTTCGACACGGCAAATCTGACTGGCCACCCGGCGTCGACGATTTCGACCGCCCGTTGAAGTCGCGCGGTAAGCGCGCGGCGACGAAAATCGGCCATTGGCTTTTGAAGCACGATCTGGTTCCTAACCGGATTCTTTCCTCGCCGGCGGAACGCGCGATCCGAACGGCGGAACGGGTCTGCACAGCCATGGACCTTGAAAACAGCTGCATAGAAGAAGTTGACGGCCTTTATCTTGCCAGCCGGGAAACGCTGCTCACTGTCTTGCGATCGATATCTGAACCAACGAAGCGGGCGCTAATCGTGGGTCACAACCCAGGCCTTGAAGAACTGCTGATGACGCTGTCGGATGCAAAAATCTCCCCCAATGACGGCTCCGGACGGATGCCGACAGCAGCCCTTGCCGTCCTAAAGCTTTCTACCAAGTGGAACGCCATAACCACCCACAGCGCTACGATCATGACGTTAATTCGACCAAAACAATTACCACTCATGGATTGAACCGCCGCCCCGGCTGCGGCTTAATGCCGGCACGCAATTAAAATGTCAGGAGCCTCAAATGGCCGATATCGAATATTTCTATTCCGCACATTCCGCATTCGCCTATCTCGGCTCCGCAAAATTTCTGCAAATCGCCCGCGCCGGCAATCACCGAATCGTCCACAAGCCCATCGAACTGACCCCGGTCATCGAGGCCGGCGGCGCCGGGTCGACGCGCAAACGCGGTGATGCGCACAGGGCCTATTACTTTGGCCGGGAAATCAAACGGTGGTCCGAAGAGCGAAACGCCCCGGTTATGGACGGGATACCCACCCATCATCACAATGACATGACGCTGCCCAACTGCATGCTGATCGCCGCAGTACATGAGGATACGAATGCCGATCAGCTCGCGCACGTCCTGCTTGAAGCACATTGGCGCGACGATGCCGACCTCGCCGACCGAGACACCTTGGTGCGCCTTGCCACTTCGATCGGTATCGACCCTGGACCACTCCTCGAAGCCGCACTGACACCGGCCGTAAGAGCCATCTACGAGTCTAACACCGAGGAAGCGATCGGCAGATCGGTTTTCGGCTCGCCAACCTATTTCGTCGACGGCGACATGTTCTACGGCCAGGATCATCTCGAAATGGTCGAACGAGCCCTCACGAAACCTTACGCCGGGGCTTGGCCGCCCTCTAGCGCGGCATAAACCAAAATAACGCGATCAAACGAGGTTGCCGCTCCGGATAAGCGCATCCTGATTTTCCAGATCGTGGCCTATGATCAGCATGTTGCCGTTGTTGCCCCGAATACGGAAATCCCGGCAACCATAATCACGATCGGCGAGATCGCCGATGAATTCAACGTCCTTCTGCGCCCACTCGGCGTTAATGAGATCGGCTTCGCAGTCCGGATCTCGCGTTGCCGGCGTCCCGTTTAGCGGCTCCGGGATCAGGCAATGTTCAGCGTGACAGGGGTCCAGACGTCTTTTCGGCGGGCGGAGCGTTTTTCGCGTGTTTCTTTCTCGAAGAAAGCAAGCTTGGCGTCGCCGAACTGCTCGCCTCTGTTTTCCGTCAAATTCGCGTTCAAGATTCCGAAGAGTTGATCATCGATCTGTTGCACCGCACCGATATAGTTCCCACAATTCTTGCAGATCAGAAAATCCACCATCTTCATGCCAAAGTGATAGCGGTTCAGCCGGCTTTCGTCTGCCACGTGTAATTCTATGCGTCCCTCTGAATCGCTGAGCGAGCGCATATTATGCGAACGGCAGAAGTCACATTGGCAAGCGTGCAACCACATATCCTGAGGCTCTTTTTCTGTCGTCAACGTGGCCTTTAGGTTGCCGCAATGACACGTGCTCTTAATGGTCTTGGTCATGAGGCATTTTTCCTTGGTTAGAGTCCAAATCGGGTCAAGCGACGATAACAACGAAGGTGCATGTTTGCCAATTTAGCCATGACGGGCTCCGGGCGACCAGAGTCGCCGTTGTGGCGCGCGCCCACAAATCCACTCACATTGTCTGGGTTCTGCTTGGTTATCGCCGCACCGTCGCTGGGCCTGAGCACGTCCTATACGCGACCGAGAGCGGATTATCGGCAAGAATTCAAAACGGCCTGTTCTTCGTCCAATCACGCTCGCTCATGCTATAAGGGCGCGCAACGTCATGGCCGATATCGCCGTCAAGATTGTCCCGCCACGGCGCGCGACCGAAGGGGGCTGGATGCCCGCATTTGTAAACCGATTGCAAGTTGCGCCCCTGGCACGTCCGGGCGGCCCCGCTTTCGTGTTAATTCTCGCGCTCGATTCGCTGGCGCGGGCCACCGTTTCCGCCACCGTTCCGTTGCAGGCCTACGACCTGCTGGGCAGCGCGCAGCGGGTCAGCGTTCTCTATCTGCTGACCGCGGCAGTCGGGTTGCTCGGCAGCCTGTCCGTGCCGTGGCTTGTCGTGCGGCTGCGGCGGCGCTGGATGCTGCTGCTCGGTGCCTTTTGCCTGATCGCCTCGCCGGCGCTGTTTTCCGCCTACGATCTGATCGCCTTCGTGCCGGCCATGGTGCTGCAGATGTTTGGCGCCGCCTCGGTCATGATCTGCATGAACCTTTACATTATGGAGCATATCCCGCGCCGCGACCTGACCCGGTTCGAGCCGGTGCGCACCCTGTTCATGGGGGCAGGCTGGATGATTGGCCCGGCGCTCGGCGTCTTTCTGCACAGCCATGGCGGCCCGATCGTCCCCTACGCCGTCAGCGGCGGCTTCGCCCTAATCGTCATGATCTATTTCTGGGTGCTGCGAGTGCCGCGCGCGCCGGGCTCGCTGGCCGGGGCCGTGCCGCAATCCAATCCGGTGAAGTTCGTGCGCCGTTTTTTCGCGCAGCCGCGCCTGGCGCTGGCCTGGATGCTGTCGGTCGGGCGCGCCGGCTGGTGGGGCATGTTCTACGTCTATGTCCCAATCTATGCGGTCGAAAGCGGCCTCGGCGCACAGAATGGCGGCTATATCGTCTCCGCCGGGGCGTCGGCCCTGTTCACGGTAATGATCTGGGGCTGGCTGGGGCGCAAAATCGGCATCCGCTATCTGCTCATGACCGGCTACAGCGTCGCCGCCCTGTTCACCTTGGCGATCGGCTTCGCCGCCGGCGAACCTTGGCTGGCCGCCGCCTTCGTCGTCGCCGCGGCGCTCGGCATCAGCCTCACCGACGGCGCCGGCAACGTCCCCTATCTACGCGCCGTGCACCCGCTGGAACGGGCCGAAATGACCGCCGTTTACACCACCTACCGCGACAGCGCCCGCGTCACCATGCCGGCGCTCTATTCCGTGCTCCTTCTGGCCTTCCCCCTGCCCGCTGTGTTTTTCGCCAGCGGCGCGATCATGATAATGCTGGCTGGATTCGCGAGCTACATCCCGCGCCGCCTGGGCCAGGACCGGCGCAAGCATTAGCGGGGCGGTTGTGGGGTTGGCGGGGCCGACGTATCATCGGATACCTCCGGTTGCATGAATTTGGAGCCCAGCCCTACGATGACCGATGACCCACAGCGCGACGCGATACAACGCCAGCACCTTGAGTGGCTGCTTGAGGGGGTTGAGGCTTGGAATGCGCGGCGAAAACGAAGTGAATTTTTGCCGGACCTTGAAAACTTAGATATTCACGAAGAATTCAAACGAATAGGTAATTTGATAGTATTGGATCAAATTCCGCTCAGAGGAATTAATCTAAAAGACGCAAACCTCTTTAATGCAAACTTACTCAGAGCTCGACTTTTCAGAGCTGATTTGAGTGGGGCAAATCTATCTTATGCAAATCTCGAAAATGCAGACCTAAGAGAAGCGCAGCTAAGAGAAACTAACTTGAAGGGGACGTATCTAAGAAATGCGAGTGCTGTAAGAGCAAATTTTGAAAAATCAAATGTTAAGTCACCAATGCTCAATACAGACAACAACCCCGACAAATTTGTAACGAATCTTTCTACATTTTTAAATCTAACGCAACGTCAAGTCGATAGCATGGAAGGGGATATCCACACTGTTATTCCCGACTATTTGGAGCGACCGCCTCATTGGTCGGACTTGGACCAAGCTGAAGGGGATGAGCCCGAACCGCTACCATCTCCTCCAGAAGACCCTTTCATTTTTTTGTCCTACGCTAACAAAGCCGAGACGCGAATTGAGGTGCTTCACAAGTTCCTCTCGCAAGAGGAACTCTTACCGGTCTGGTGGGATCAGGATATTCAACCAGGCGTCCCCTGGCGCGAGACAATCGCCGACCGATTGGATTCGGCAAATGCTGTCCTTGTGCTTTGGACGACAGAAAGCGTCCAATCCAAAAACGTGATCGAAGAGGCCGCGCGAGCACAATCCGAAGGCAAGCTGGTGCACGTCCGCCTCGACGATGCGCCCCTACCCTATGGTTTCGCGGAAACCCAGTATGTGAATTTGAGCGGCTGGGACGGCACCGGCGCGCATCCCGCGATGCGGAATCTGTTGCAAGCGCTGCGGGACAAGCTGGACCCGCCGACGGACGACGCTTTGACGGACCGGCTACACCGGGCCAGCCCCATCGCCATGGTCGCGGACGACGGCAAGCTGTCGCCACTGGACACGCCGCCGCATGAGCCGCCGGCAATCGACAATCCCGCTGATCTGGATGAGCGGCTGACGGGGCTACAGCAGAGCATCACCATCCTCAAAGACAAGGCAGCAGGCCGCTACCAACTGCCGGACGATCTGCACCATTGCCTGGATGGCATCGAGTCGGCGCTGAATGCCGAGCCTCTCACTTGGTACGGGCTGGAAGACACGAAGGACTCGCTGGCCCATTGCATGACGGTGCATGATGCCTCGCACGCCTGGAACGATGTGATCGTGAGTGATCTTTTGCGTGTCATCAGCCGGATCGCGGAATTGCAGCCGCTGATGCAGCCGCGCCAGGTGCCTCCCGATCAGCCGGACGCCAAACCGCCCGAGACCGAGCCCGTCGTCAAACCGGCGCAGGTCTCCGAGCTAACGGTCCTCGCCGAGGAAATTGCACAAGAACTCGAAACGGCGGACGCCGAGGCCGCCCTGTCGGACGGGGCAAAAGCGCTGCTGCACAATCAGACGGACGCCATCAAGGACGCATCGCAGGAATTCAACGACGAGAAACGCCTGCCCCGCCTGCGCGCCGCGCTGAAGCGGCTGGCCTATCTGACGGAGAGCATCATCGCGGGGGCGAGCGGGGGTGTCGCGACAAACCTCCTGACCGCGCCCGACGCGCTCAAAGTGCTGGCCAGCCGGCTGAAACCGATCTTCGATGCTTTGCTGCGGTTTTTTCAGTGAGGCCCAGCGCTCACGGTCGAATCTTACACGCCACGGCCCTCCTCGCAGCTTGGTGTCATCCCGGACAAGGCGCATTGCGCCGCCGATCCGGGATCCATGGTGCAACCGCGTCCGGCATAGAAATGGACCCCGGATCGGCGCGGCTGGGCCGCTTGTCCGGGGTGACGGTTTATGTGTCACAGTACGATAAACGTGAGCGCAGCGGGGCATTTGTGGCCTTGGCTGGCCCCTCCATTGACACACCCCCGGACCGTATCGAACAATTCCGGTGCCGGGCAGGCAAGGTGCCCGAACCAAACACACAGGCGGACAGGATATGAACCAACCAGCCAACAAGGTCGCGGCGGTGACCGGGGCGCAGCAGGGGATCGGGCGGGCTATTGCATTGGGGCTGGCCGACGCCGGAATTGGCGTGGTCGTGAACTATCTGGATGACGAGGCCGCCGCGCGCGAGATCGCGGACGCGGCGCGCAGCAAAGGGGTTGCGGCGGAGATCGCGCCGGGCGATGTCTCCAAACCCACGGACATCGAGGCGATCCTGGCCGTGGCGGACGCGATGGGCGGGGTCGATATCCTGATCAACAATGCGGGCATCTTTCCCCGCTCACCGTTTCTCGAACTCGCCGAAAGCGAATGGGACGCGGTCATCGGGGTCAATCTCAAAGGGTCCTTCCTGTGCGCCCAGGCGGCAGCGAAGCGCATGGTCGCGGCGGGCCGTCCCGGCAGCATCGTCAGTTTGACATCGGGCGCGGCCTTCCGCAGTTCGCCGCGCGGCGTGCATTACGTCGCCAGCAAGGCGGGGATCGTGGGTCTGACCCGGGCGATGTCGCTCGAACTGGCGCCGCACAAGATCAGGGTCAACGCCATCGCACCGGGTCTCACCGATACGGCGCAACCGCGCGACGGCATGAGCGAGGAAGAGATCGCGGCCACGGCGGCGCTTACGCCACTCGCCGGCATTTCCGAACCGGAAGACATCGCCGATTTGGCGGTCTTCCTGACATCGGACGCCGCCTCCCGGATTACCGGCCAGACAGTCCACGTCAATGGCGGGCAATATTTGTACTGATTAAATCGCAACAGAGGAAAATATCATGGATGGCATGACGACGAGCGACACCGCACCCGCCCTCGACGGCATTAAGGTGCTGGACCTCACGCAATTCGAAGCGGGCCCATCTTGTACAGAAGCATTGGCTTGGATGGGGGCCGACGTCGTCAAGGTCGAGGAGCCGAAACGCGGCGAGCCCGGCCGCTGGAGCTTCACCGATGAACCCGGCATCGATGCCAACTACTTCATCTACTACAATCTCAACAAGAAGAGCGTCACCTGCAATCTGAAGACCGACGAAGGCAAGGAATTGCTCACCAAGCTGGTCGCGGAAGTCGATGTCGTTATCGAGAATATGGCGCCCGGCACCTTCGCCAGGCTCGGCTTCGATTATGCCCGGCTAAGCGAGATCAACCCGCGCGTCATCTTTGCCCAGGTCAAAGGGTTCTCTCCCGACAGTCCGCACGCGAACTACCTTTCCTTCGACATGATCGCGCAGGCGACCGGCGGCACGATGGCGGTCAACGGCAATCCCGATGGCCCACCGATCAAGCCCGGCTCGACGATCGGCGATACCGGAACCGGCATGTTGTGCGCCATGGGTATCCTTGGCGCGCTTTTCCAGCGCGTCACGACCGGACGCGGGCAGCACATTCAGATCGCCATGCGCGACGCGATGATCAACTATTGCCGCACCCCGATGAGCAAGCAGGTGCCGCTCGACGGCGTGCTGCCGCGCGCGGGCAACGAAATCCTCGGCTCCTCGCCGGGCGGCCTGTATCCGTGCAAACCCGGCGGGCCGGACGATTACTGCTACATTTTCGCCTCCCGCGGCAACGAGGAGCATTGGCGGCGCCTGATGCGCCTTATGGACCGGGAAGACCTCATGGACGATCCGCGCCTGCAGGACGGCACCGCACGCTGGAACCATAAGTCGCTGGTGGACGAAGCCATTACGGCCTGGACCTCGCAGCGCACCAAAGACGAAGTCATGGAGACAATCGCGGAAGCCAAGGTACCGTGCGGGGCCGTCTTCAACACGCAGGAGCTGATGCACGATCCGGATCTCCACGCACGCGGTATCATGCAGAAAATCAACCATCCGCAGCGCGGCGAAGTCATCGTCTCCGGTTGGCCGCTACAAATGTCCGACACGCATGTGCCGATAAAGTCATCGCCGCTGCATGGCGAAAACAACAATGACATCTATGGCGGTTGGCTCGGCTATTCCGAAGACGAAGTGAAGGATATGAAAGCCCGAGACGTCATCTAGCGCTTTCCGCCGCCGCGCAAAAGGATTGCCATAATCCTGCAACAGGCATACGCTAAATCGCTTTCATTCCTGAAACCGGCACCGTTTACTGCGGTGCCGCTTTCGTTTGGAGGCGTGAGCCATGAAAAACGGATCACCGGTGACGCTTGGCGGAAGTGCGGATTTTTCGCTTTCTCCCACCTTGCGGCAGCTTTCAATCGATCTCTTCGACCGGTTGCGTGAAACCTCTCTGGATGGCGTGGGGGTCTCGCGCGAAACCTATGGCGCCAGCGAAACGGCGGCCTTCGAGCTTATCGAACACTACGCACGAGACTTCGATTTGGACGTCGAATGGGACTCCGCGCGCAACCTCATCGTCCGTCTTCCCGGTACGGATCCATCGCAGGCATCGGTCGCAACCGGATCGCATCTCGACAGTGTCCCGGAAGGTGGCAATTTCGACGGGGCGGCAGGCGTCGTCGCCGGACTCGCGGCGCTGATCGATGCCCGCGAACGCGGCACACCATTACGCAGCATGCAGCTCTATGCGCTGCGCGGCGAGGAAAGCGCCTGGTTCGGCGGCCCGTGCTATTTCGGGTCGAGAGCGCTTTTTGGCGCACTCAAACCCGAAGACTTCGCCTCACCACATCGTAACGGAAGAAAAACGCTGGAAGACAGCATGCGCGAATCCGGCGCGGACATCGACCTTCTGAAACGAGGCGACGCAATTCTCGACCCCACGCGACTCGCCTGCTGGTTCGAACTGCACATCGAACAGGGTCCGGTTCTCATCGCGCGCGAAAAACCCGTCGGGCTCGTAACCGGCATTCGCGGCAATGTGCGGCATCGGCACGTCTATTGTCACGGCGAAGCGGCGCATTCCGGCGCTGTCCCGCGTTGGCTGCGCCACGACGCCGTCCTCGCCATGTCTGATCTGTTGGTCCGGATCGACGAGCATTGGCGCGTTCTTCTCGAATGGGGCGAAGATTTGGTCGTCACCGCCGGCGTCGTCGAAACCAACCCGGCCGAACACGCCGTGTCCCGGGTTCCGGGCGAAGTGACGTTTGCGCTCGAATATAGAAGCCAGGACCCTAAAACGCTCGAGTCCTTCGGCGCACTTGTCCAATCGGAGTGCGATCAAATCGGCGCCAAGCGCGGCGTTCAATTCGACCTGGGACCACAATCCTTCACCGAGTCGGCGACAATGTCGCCACCGCTCATCGGCTTGCTGGAATCGATCTGCGCAACGCATGACGTCGCGCACGAAGTCATGCCCTCAGGGGCCGGGCACGATTCCTCCGTCTTCGCCAACGCGGGTGTTCCGTCCGCCATGGTTTTCGTTCGAAACGACAAGGGTAGCCATAACCCGCACGAGGCGATGGACTTCGAAGATTTCTTCCTTGCGACCCAGATATTGAGTGAGGCGATGTGGCACGCCGCGAACGAACAAGAGGATTACCGGTCATGAGCACGCAAAGCGACAGGGCTTCGGAAACCGCACGGATCATCATCGAAAGTGAGTCGCTTTACACCCGGGCGAACGCCGACCCCTTCTTCTTCTCGTCAGGTTGGGCCAGCCCTCTGTTCATCGATTGCAAGAAATTAATATCGTCACCGGACGCGCGAAACCGGTTACTGGAAATGTCACTCGAGTGCGTTTCCGGCCAAACAGGCAGCCTGGATGCGATCGCCGGGTGTGAATTGACGGGCGTTCCTTTCGCCACGCTCCTCGCGGACCGGCTCAACCTGCCACTCACCCTCGTTTGCAAGCAAAGCAAGGGGTTCGGCCGGCTGGCACAGTTCGAAGGGACGTTCGAACCGGGCGCGCGTTTCATGCTGGTCGATGATTTGGCAACCGACGGGGAGAGCGAAGCGGTCTTCGAAGCGGCATTGCAGCGCGCCGAAGCCGATGTCGTCAGGACGTTCGTGCTGATCGATTATGATGTCTTTCCGAACAGCCGGTCCCTGCTGTCGCTGGCGAAACTGGCCGACATCATCGCCGCGGCAGAAGATGCAAATTACTTTGGAGACCGGGAACTAACGGAAATCCGTGACTTCACAGCGGACGCGGCGCAGTGGTCGAAACGGCATGGCGGTATTGGCGCCTTGTAATGACTTCTCTAGGACGCTGCCCGGGCAAGGGTCCGTTCGCGATGAAAGACATACACGCCGGAGCCAATGATAATCGCGACACCGCACCACGTCGTCAGATCGGGAAAATCACCGAATAGAATAAAACCAAGCGTCGTCGCTGAGATGATTTCCAGATATTGGAACGGCGCCAAGATCGCGGCCTCCGCGCGGCGGAAGGCATGCACGACCATCATGTGGCCAACCGTCGCAACGATACCAATCCCCGCCAGCATCAGCCACTCCGCCAGGTTCGGCCAAATTGGTTTGAACATCGGGATGTCGAGAATAACGCCGCCCACAAGACTTGCCGACATCACGACAAACCCGAACAGACCCGCCCAAAACTGCATCGTAATCGGATCTTCGCGCGGTGCGATATGGCGCGTTAAAATGAGGTAGAGTGCGAAGCACAACGCTGCGGCCAACGGCAACAGAGCAGCGATACCGAAGATCGCATAGCTTGGCCGCACGACGATGAGGGCACCGATAAATCCGACGGCGATCGCACTCAAGCGGCGCCAGCCGACAGTTTCTCCCAACAAGATAGCGGACAGCAATGTCAGCAACAGCGGCTCGACGAAGAAGATCGAAATTGCGTCCGCGAGCGGCAGGGTGCGGACCGCGGCGAAGAATAACAGGGTGGTGACCGCCAGCAGGCAGCCGCGCGCCGCATGCACCGGCCAGAGCGAAACCTGCCAGTCACGCCGGCGCGATAGCGCCGCCGGCCCGAGCAGGATCGACTGAAATGCAAACCGGCTCCAGGTAATCACCCCGACCGGCACCGTCGCGGCCAAAAGCTTCGCCAACGCATCGATGCCCGGCAGCAACAGCATCGCTGCGATCATGATCACCATCGCGCGCTCGACATTCCGCGTCGCCACGCGCGCTTCAGCAACCGGTTCAGGCATGCCTTAGAAACCGAGCGAACGGACGATGATGTAAACACCGAGAATCAGAATGGCGATAAAGAAGACAAGCCTGAACTTCGCCTCGGAGAGCCGTTGGCGAATTTTCTGTCCAAAGACCATGCCGATGATCGCCGGAATAACTGCCGCCACGGATATCATGCCCAGTTCCGCCGTCAAAAGCTGTTGCCCCCCAAGCGCCAGTCCGAGCGCGACCGTGGACACCGTAAACAACATGCCCATCGCTTGAATTAGCATGTCGCGCGGCAAGCCAATCGCCTGCAAATACAGGACACCCGGCACCACGAAGGAGCCCGTCATGCCTGTAAGGACGCCATTCGCCGTGCCGAGAACGGGGCCGGCCCAACCTTCCCAGCCACTCGGTATGGCAATACTAGGTTTGCTCAAACTGAGGAGTGAGTAAACGACCAACAAGGCGCCCAACAAGGCGGAAAGATAGGAAACGTCGACGCCAACCAGCACCTGCGTGCCAAGCCACACCGTCACGGTCGCGGCCAGGAGAAACAACCAAATTCGCGAGATGATCGCCTTACCATTGCCACCAATGACCGCTTGCCACAGGTTCGTGACGAAGGACGGCACCAGCAACAGCGCCATGGCCGGCTGCAACCCGATCGTCGCCGTCAGTACGGCCAGGGAAACGGTCGGCAAACCGAGACCGATGATGCCCTTCACGCTACCCGCCAAAAGAAACGTGCAGGCGACGAGGGCAAGGACGCTGATGTCAGTCATGGTAATATGCCTATCTGAAACTCATCGACAGAGGCTATGCAATATTATGACTGTGACCGTAAGGCCAGCAACGCTGGACGACAAACAGAAATGCCTCGAATTCATCGGCGCGCTGCGCCGCGAGGATATCCGGGATGGCTGGGCTGAAACTTACGACGCCTTAATGGTTGGTGATCGCGGTACCGTGCTTGTCGCTGACGACGATGAAGTTGGGGTCTTGGGCATGGCAACCATTTCCTTCAATCTGGCGATCCGCTATAGCGGCGAGTATTGCCAGTTGGAAGAACTCTTCGTCGACCCGAATGCGCGCGGCAAGAATGCCGGCGGCTTGCTGATCGAAGGTATCCTGAACGCCGCCCGAAATCATGGTTGTGCCGAAATTGGCCTCTACCTCATTGAGCGGACAACCCACAACCGGCCCTTCTATGAAAAATATGGGTTCAGGGTGGTTGGCGACGAAATGCGGCAACCGCTCCGTTAAATCGGCTAGCGCCGCGCCGCAAAAAAGCCTTTCAACAACCTGCCTGCCCGAACTTCCTCAACACCCCCAACCACTTCCGGGGCATGATGACATGTATCCTGTTGAAAATAGCGGGCACCATGTTCAACACCCCCACCTTTGGGATCATAAGCCCCGAAGTAAAGACGACGAATCCGCGCAAAAGATACGGCCGCCGCGCACATGGCACAGGGCTCCAACGTCACGTAGAGGTCGGCATTCGGCAGCCGCGGCGCCTTTAAACGCGCCGCCGCTTCACGGATAACAAGGATTTCAGCGTGCGCCGTCGGGTCGCTGAGTTCCTCGACGCGATTTCCAGCCTGCGCCAGCACCTCGCCCGAGACCGTGTCGACCAACACGGCACCCACAGGCACTTCGCCGCGCGCCGCCGCCCGCTCTGCCTCAAACAACGCCTCATCCATGAAAGGTTTCGCCACCATGCCCGCAACCTGCCGCGCGTGTCATAGCGGGTCAAGGCTCTCGCATTGCCATGAAGGACGAAAGAGAGTACTCGTCTCGGCCCATGAGCAATACCGACTCTAAGACGCCACCCAAAGGTGACCGGATCGCAAAGATCATGGCCCGTGCCGGTCTCTGCTCGCGGCGCGAGGCCGAACGCTGGATCGCGGATGGCAGGGTCACCGTTGCGGGCAAGGTGCTTGAGTCACCGGCCTTCAATGTCACCGACCCTTCAACCGTCCGCGTGGACGGCGAAACGTTGCCGGTGACAGAAACGACGCGTCTGTGGCGCTACCACAAGCCACCAGGCGTCGTAACGACCGACCGCGATCCGGAAGGCAGACCGACCGTATTCGAGAAATTGCCCTCCAGCCTCCCCCGCGTCATGGCGGTGGGGCGGCTCGACATAGCGTCGGAGGGCCTGTTGTTGCTTACAAACGATGGCGAACTGAAGCGGCATTTGGAGCTGCCATCGACAGGCTGGACGAGACGCTACCGAATTCGTGTGTATGGGCGGGTCGAACCGGAAAAACTCGCCGGGATCGCCGGCGGCGTCACCGTTGAAGGTATGCATTACGGCCCAATTCAGGCAAAGCTCGAGCGGCAAGAAGGCGCGAATGCCTGGATTTCGATTGCGCTCCGTGAAGGGAAAAACCGTGAGGTGCGGCGCGTCATGGATCATCTCGGTTATAGCGTGAACCGGTTGATCCGCACCGCATACGGTCCCTTTCAGCTCGGCAGCTTAACCCGAGGTGGCGTCGAGGAATCACCGAGCCGGGTCCTGAAAGATCAACTTGGCAAGAAACTAGCGGCGAGATTCAACTTTGCGAATCGTCGCCGGTAAACATCGCGGCCGTCCACTGGCCGCACCGCCCGGCCGCGATATTCGCCCCACTTCGGATCGCGCGCGGGAAGGGCTTTTCAATATCATGGAACATGCCCGGTTCGCCGCCGACCGGGGCATAAGCCTGAAAGGTGCCAAAGTGCTCGATGCTTTCGCCGGCACTGGTGCGCTTGGTCTGGAAGCATTAAGCCGTGGCGCGCGCCACGCGACCTTTATTGAGAACAATCGCGAAGCGCGTCGCACGTTAAGTCAGAACGTCGCATCCTGTGACGAGGCCGATAATACGGAGATCGTTGACGCTGACGCCACGACACCGCCGCCGACCAACCGCGCCGTCGATATCGCTTTTCTCGACCCGCCTTACAAGGCGGGGCTGGTCGAACCTGCAATTGCCGCGTTAAAGCGCCGCGGCTGGCTCGATGCCAGGACATTGGTCATCGTGGAAACAGGGGCGAAGGAAAAACTGACATTGCCTGACTTTGTGGAAGAGCTGGACCGCCGAAAGTATGGCGCCGCGCAAGTTATTTTTCTAGGTTGCCGCGGACCGGCGTAGCAATGGAAGTGCGGCGAGGCTGACCAGCGCCAGCAACATCGCCCCGATAAAGTACGGCCAGTGCAGACCGACTTCGGCAAACACAAACCCAGCCCAAGCCGGCCCCACTATACGTGCCGCGCTGGCAAAGGATTGCGCCAAGCCCATTACGCTGCCTTTTAAGTTTTCCGGCGCGGCTTGGGACATGAGGCTTTGCGCGGACGGACCAATAACACTGAATCCAAACACAATCAGCCCCATCGGGGCCAGGACCAGCCAGGGCGAAAACGCCGCGGGCAACAACCCAAGTCCGGCGCCAAGCGTCACAATGCCTAGAAATACGACCCGCGCTTCACCCATCCGTTTCACGAGAGGCCCAATCAACCCGCCCTGAACCACCGCCGCGACAAGGCCGATGAACGTAAAGTACAATGCCACCTGCTTGGGGCCAAAACTGAAAAGATCGCGGACCCACAATGCAAAGGTTCCTTCGAGGCCGGTAAAAGCAAGGAAGATACAAAAATAGACCAAATACAGGCGCAGCAACGATTGATCGCGCAAAATGCCCAGGTTGAAGCGTGAACCGGCGTGGGTCTCGTGGCGCTCGGGCTCCTTGATAAAGAAAAAGGAGAGTAATAGCCCTACCCCCGTGCAGCCGGCGGCGACAAGCGCCGGCACGACCAAATTGCCATCGCTACTGGTGCCAAGAACGGCGAACGTGATCGTGGGGCCGATGACGAAGGCGATGCCAAAAGTGGCGCCCAAAAACCCAAGGCTCTTCGCTCTATTCTCCGCAGTCGTAACATCCGCAATATATGCTTGCGATGCGGTCAGCCATCCGGACGTGGCGCCCGCAAATGCGCGGCTGGCGAAGACGTCCCAAACCGAATCCGCACTCGCCAACCACAAATAGGAAGCGCAGGTGGCAGCGACACTGACCAGTAAAACCGGTCTTCGGCCAATACGATCCGAAAGCGCGCCCCAAAACGGCGCCGTAACCAGGCTGGCCGCCGAAAAGACAGAAAAAATGAGCGTAGCCACCAACGGCGCATCGTTGAACTGCGTCACATAAAACGGCAACACCGGCAAGATCATACCGAGCGCGATCAGATTGACACTCGTGGCAATGAGCAGAGGGATCATGAAGGGATCAGCGCGCGGTTACGACAAGAGCTAGCGACGGCCGAACAGGCGTTCGATATCGGCGAGTTTCAATTCGACATAAGTCGGTCGGCCATGGTTGCACTGCCCGGAATGCGGGGTCGCCTCCATTTCCCGCAGCAGCGCGTTCATTTCCTCCGCGTTAAGCCGGCGGCCGGCGCGCACCGACCCATGGCATGCCATGGTTCCGCACACCTCCTCCAGCTTTTCCTTCAAACTGAATGCATCACCGAACGCCGCCATTTCGTCGGCGAGATCGCGGATCAGCGCCTGGGCATTTATTTGTCCCAGCAGTGCGGGCACCTCGCGGACCAGAACCGCGCCCTCGCCAAAAGCTTCGATCACGAGGCCGAGTTCGGCAAGCTCACTCGCGCGTGCGGCAAGCCGCGATGCCGCGCTTTCGTCCAGCTCGACGACTTCGGGAATCAGCAAAGCCTGGCGTGAGACGCCTGTTTCACCAAGCGAACGCTTCATATTTTCATATACGAGCCGCTCATGTGCCGCATGCTGATCGACGATAACGATGCCATCATCGGTTTGCGAGACGATATAGGTGGCATGTACCTGCGCCCGTGCCGCGCCGAGCGGGTAAGCCGCAGTTCCTGGATCGTTCTCCGGTATATCGTTTGCCGCGGAAGGCGGTATCGGCGCCGCTCCGCCCAAAGGCGCCTGAAACGCCATGCCTTGCTCGGCCAAGCCACGCGACGGTGTCGCAGGTCTGTAGCCGTATCCGCCATAGCCACTTGCACCGGTAGGAAGTGGGTTCGCTGCGGGCTGCACGGCACCCAGCGCCGCGGCGCTAACCGTTGTCGACGCACGGTGTCCCGCTTCCGCTAATGCATGCTTCAGCGCACCTATGATGAGCCCGCGCACGGTACCCGCGTCGCGGAAGCGTACTTCCGCCTTGGCCGGGTGCACATTGATATCGACCTGACGCGGTTCCAACTCGACGAATAGCGCCACCATCGGGTGCCGGTTGCGCGCGAGGAAATCCATATACGCCGCCCGTACCGCACCAAACAGTAGTTTGTCCCGGACCGGACGCCCATTGACGAACAGAAATTGCTGCATCGAATTCGCACGGTTGAGCGTCGGCACACCGGCGTAGCCGTCGAGACGCACGCCATCGCGCTCGGCTTCAATCCGTAACGCGTTCTCGGAGAATTCCCGCCCCATAATCGCACCCAGACGGTCCAACCGCGCATCCAGTAAATCGCCCGTGCCCGGGACAACTCTAAGCCGTTCCCGTGCGCCGTCATGGACCATGAAACCGATATCAGGCCGCGCCATGGCCAAACGTTTGACAACATCCAGAATTTGGCTCGTCTCTGTCCGATCGCCCTTGAGAAATTTCAGCCGCGCGGGCGTCGCATAAAACAGATCGCGCACTTCGATCCGCGTTCCGTACGGATGCGCCGCGGGCGACGGTCCGCTTACCGTGCCGCCTTCCACCAAAATCGACCAGGCCGACTCCGTATCTGGCGGACGGCTGACGATCGATAGCCGGCTGACCGCGCCCAGGGACGGCAACGCCTCACCACGAAACCCCATGGTGTGAATATCGAAGAGGTCGTCACCGGACAGCTTGGACGTGGCATGCCGTTCGATTGCCAGGCTCAATTCATCGGGAGTCATGCCGAACCCGTCATCGGTCACGGTAATGAGCGACTTGCCTCCCTCGCGCAACGAAATTTCGACCCTTGTCGCCCCCGCGTCGATACTGTTTTCAACCAATTCCTTGACTGCCGAGGCCGGCCGTTCCACGACCTCGCCCGCCGCGATACGGTTGATAACGTTTTCGGGAAGCCGGCGGATCGCCATGACTTAGGCCGCTCCCATTTCGTCCAGATAGCGCCGGGCGCGTTGCTTCCCATCCTCCACGGCAGGCTGATCGAAGGGATCAATGCCCATCAGATTTGCGGCAATGATGGTTTCCAGCATGAAATGCATCATCAGCGCACCCATGGTGCGTTCGTCCACCGCATCGACAGATATCACTCGGACCGGCCGACCGGCCGCCGCCAAAGAGTCCGCCGTACCGCGCTGGCAAGCATCGAGAAGGTCGCCGAGACTACGTCCGGTCAAATATTCCAGCGCAGAGTCGGCGGCAATCGCAGTATCAACCGGATCGCCATCGCTCTTCGTCATGACAATGGTGAACAGCTTGTCATTCGGTCCGGCAAGATAAAGCTGTAGCTGACTGTGTTGATCGACGGTGCCGATCGCATTGATCGGCACGGTGCCTTTACCTTCCTTGCCCAGGCTTTCCGCCCAAAGCTGACGAAACCAGGCTGCAAAGGGCGCCAACCGGTCCGAATAAGGCATGAGCACGGCCGCCGCAACGTTGCGATCCTCCGCAAGCGCGACATTGATCGCGGCACCAACCGCAGGGGCGCTATCCAAAGGGTTTTCGGCTGCGAGCGTCGCATGCAGCACCGTCGCCGCGCCGTTGCGAATCGCAACCGCATCCAAACCCGCGATCATTGCCGGCAGCATGCCGACCAGCGAGAGCACGGAATAACGTCCGCCAACGCCGGGATCATGATCCAACGTCGTGATGCCGTATTTGTTCGCCAGCCGACGCAGCGGATTGTCGGCCGCTTCCGCGATTGCCGTCGCGTGGTCGGGCCATGTGGCACCCATCGAGCGGAGCCAATCGAGACACACCAGCGCCTGCGAGACCGTCTCCGCCGTGCCTCCCGATTTGGAAATGATAAGCAAACCCGTCTTTGCGGGATCGAGAGCGCCGAAAAGTGCTTCGAAACTGTGCGGATCGACATTGTCCATGAAATGCAGGCGCGGCGTGCCTGCCGACGGCCCCCAGCCAGCATCCGCTAACGTATTGAGACTTCGACCACCCAGGCTTGACCCACCCGTACCCAGGATAATGACATCTTCGAACTGCGCCCTATAGCGCTCAGCGATGGGCGCCAAAGTTGCCAGGTCATCTCGTGCATCCGGCAGGGCAAGAAGAGGCAAGCCGCAAGCCGCATGCCAAGCCCTCAGTTGCTCAAGTGCCGGCTCGGTCCGCGCAAGCGCCGCCGCGAAGCTGGCGCTATCCAGCCCGGCAGAGCCGACCGCTTCCGCAAGGCAATTGTCGATGTTTTGGCTATAAGTCATGTGACGGCCATTTTCATCCACGATTCGCAGCGATGCAATGCGCGAAACCGGCACTTCATGCAGATATCACGCGAATTATGCGGCCCCAACCGAGCCCTACCAGGTATCGATCCAGGGCCGCTTCTTGCCGTTGCGCTTTGGTACCGGCGGCGCGGCACGCAGCCCGCTCATGATCCAGTCCCGTGTATCCGCCGGATCGATCACATTGTCGAGCTCGAACAGGCTGGCGGCATTGATCGCCTTACCCTGCGCGTACATGCCGGCGACCAGTTCCTCATAACGCGCCATGCGTTCGTCGGGGTCTTCGATCGCCGACAATTCATCTCTGAATCCGAGCTTGATCGCGCCCTCCAGGCCCATGCCGCCGAATTCCCCGGTCGGCCAGGAAATTGCGAAGAACGGTGAATGGAAACCACCGCCCGCCATCGCCTGAGCCCCCAGCCCGTAGGCTTTACGGAGAACAATAGTGAAGGTCGGCACGGTCACATTCGCGCCGATGACGTTTAGACGGCAGCAATGCCGCACGAGCGCGGTCCGCTCCGCCTCAGGCCCTACCATATTGCCGGGCGTATCGCACAAGAAGACCAGTGGAATATCATAAGCGTCGCAGAGCTGCATAAAGCGCGCCGCCTTGTCCGAACCATCCGAATCGATCGCGCCCGCCAGATGGGTCGGATTGTTGGCAACAATGCCCACTGGCCGGCCCTCAATCCGAACCAAAGCGGTGACCATGCCCAAGCCGAACTCCTTGCGCAATTCGAGCACCGATCCCGTATCTGCCATGGTCTCGATCACACGACGCACATCGTAAATACGCAACCGGTCTTCCGGGATGACCCGGCGCAGCAAGCGTTGATCATGACAATCCCAATCCGCAACCGGACCTTGAAAATAGCTGAGATATTGCTTTGCAACGGCGACGGCTTCTTCTTCATCGGCGACAACGACGTCAATTACGCCATTTGGCGATTGTACCGAAACCGGGCCGACTTCCTCCGGCGTAAAGACGCCGAGCCCGCCGCCTTCGATCATCGCCGGACCGCCCATCCCGATGGTCGAATTCGCCGTCGCGATCACGACATCGCAACAGCCCAGGATGACCGCATTGCCCGCAAAGCAGCGACCGGACGTGATGCCGACGATGGGCGCCAGGCCGCTGAGGCGCGCGAACAGATTAAAGGCCGGCGTATGCAGATTGGCGGCAAAGGGCACATCCGTATCGCCGGGCCGGCCACCCCCACCTTCGGCAAAGAATACGATGGGCAATTGCCACTTCTCTGCCAATTCGAACATGCGGTCCTTTTTCTTGTGGTTCATCTTGCCCTGCGTGCCGGCCAGAACCGTATAGTCGTAGGACATGATCAGACAGCGCGCGTCCTCATCGTCGAACAGGTCGCCATTCACACGGCCCAGCCCCGCGATAAGGCCGTCGGCCGGTGTGCGCTTGGTGAGTTCGTCGATCGAATGTATTTTTCGCCGCGCCGCCAAAACTAGGGATCCGTACTCGGCAAAAGACCCGGGATCGCATAGATCCTCAACATTCTCCCGCGCCGTACGCTGTTTGGTCTTGCGCCGCCGCGTGACGGCTTCAGGACGCTCCGAATCCTGGGTTAGTGATTGCCGTTGATTGACTTCCGCCAGATCCGGACGGACTTCATCCAGATCGATTGCCGCCTCTTCCGCCGCGGCACCACCTTCGATTTTTGCTTCCTCGACAAAGGCAAGCGCCTGCCCTTCAAGAACGGTTTCGCCTTCGGACGCCGCCACCCGCCGCACGTAACCGCTGACGTCCGACGCCACGACGTGCTGCATTTTCATCGCTTCAAGGATGAGGATCTGCTGTCCCTCGTGGACCGGCTCGCCTTCGGCTACGGAAACGCTCACGACCGTGCCAAGCATCGGCGCGGCAACCGGCACGGTTCCATCGGGTGCGATGGCCTGGCTTCCTTCGTCGACGGTGGGTGCCGCTGAAGAGCGCCCGTGTTCCAATATTGCCAGCGGGTCAGACGCATCGAGCCTCGGTGCCGTCGATTTCTGTTTCGCTTCGAAATACCGTTTAGGATAAGATGTACCGTTCACAAGGGCCGGCATTTCCGTATCGAGGAAGGTCGTTGGCACGGCACCGTTTGCAAAGGCTTCATTCGATAATACAGCCTGCAGGAATGCGGTATTTGTCGCGACGCCTTCGATCTTAAACTCGGATAAGGCCCGCTTTGTCTTGTTCACGGCCTTGCCAAACGACGTCCCGTTCGCATGGACAATCAACTTGGCAAGCAAGGAATCGAAACTCGGGCTCGTTTGATAGCCGGCATAACCGAACGTATCGACACGGACGCCCGGTCCCGACGGCAAATCGAAGGCCGTAAGCCGGCCGCCGCTGGGACGAACACTGCCATCTTCCGCCATTGTTTCCATATTGACCCGGACTTGTATGGCATAGCCGCGCGGATCACCTGCCTGGCCGCCTTCCAACCCCAACGACTCCAACGTTGCGTCGCTGGCAAGGTCAAATTGAAGTTGGACCAGATCCTGCCCCGTGACGGCTTCGGTTACCGTATGTTCAACCTGCAAACGCGCGTTCGCTTCGATAAAATAAATCGCATCGTCCGCGACCAGGAATTCCACCGTGCCGATATTCTTGTACCTCGCGGCGCCGGCAAGTTTCAGCGCGGCATCCGTAAGTTGTTGCTGCAAATTATCCGATAGATTAGGCGCCGGTGCGATCTCGACAATTTTCTGATGCCGGCGCTGGATACTGCAATCACGTTCCCCAAAATGGCATACAGCACCGGTGCCATCTCCGGCGATCTGCACTTCGATATGGCGCGCATCCGATAAATACTGTTCAAGGTAGAGATCGCCATTTCCGAACGCCGCTTCCGCTTCGGCCCGGCAGATATCATAAGCCTCCGCCAGCGCCTGGCCATTTGATACTGGCCGCATACCACGGCCACCGCCGCCACCAGCGGCCTTGATCATAACGGCACCGCCCTCCCCAAGGGAGGTCAGGAAGGCACTTGCCTCTTCCAGCGATGACGGGCTTTGCGTACCGGTCAGGATTGGCACCCCGGCTTCAGCAGCCAGCTTGCGCGCAGCCCCTTTATCACCAAATAACTCAAGTGTTTCCGGTGCCGGTCCGATAAAGCACATGCCTGCTGCCACGCATTCGCGCGCAAATTGGGCATTTTCGGACAAGAAACCGTAACCGGGATGAAGCGCATCACAACCGGACTGCTTCGCCGCCTCGATGAGGCCAGCGCTGTCTAAATATGCCGGTGCGCCCCTACCCTTTAAGGCAACGGAGTCATCTGCCATTTTTATATGCAACGAAGCCGCGTCGTCCTCCGAATACACAGCGACCGCTTCGAGACCGGCTTCGCCGGCAGCACGGATGACACGAATGGCGATCTCGCCGCGATTGGCGACCAGCACGCGTGCGAATTTCATGGGTGGGAATCCTTTACAGAACGGATTTCGAAAGCAGCCGAACTTTAGTCGCACGTGCGCGGCTGTTGCAAATCTCTTCAGGAAAGAAACGGAAAAACTGCGCGGCGCCCGTTACGAAGCAACTTTCGGTAATGCGGGAATCTCGTCCGGAAAGAGCATTCAGTGGTGCTGTTTCTTCGTCCAGATCACACGCGACGGCGCCGTAAAGCCGGGGTCGGTAAAGCGACCGACGATAATGCCAACATAGTCCGGCCGCATTTATCCTCCGGCCGGCGTCAGCCTTCGATTTCCGGGGCTTCGGCAGTCGGTTCAATGCTGACTGGACTGCCAACGATAACAACCGTCAATTGTTTTGGGTCAAGCATGCGACGCGCAAGGCGATTTACATCGTCAAGCATTACCGAATTTATAAACTCGTGCCGGCGGTCGATATAGTCCAGTCCAAGATCGTGGTACTGCATGGCCACCAACATGCGAGCAATGCTGCCGGTACTGCTCAAACGTAAGGGAAACGAACCATTGAGAAACGTCTTGGCATCCGCAAGTTCCTGTTCGCTGGGCCCCGAATCCCGCATCCGTGCCCATTCTTTCTTGATCACGGCAATGCTCTGCGCGACTTGGTCATTTCGCGTCGCGACGCCGCCGGAAATCAGTGCGGAACGCTGCATCGGATTGAGATAGCTATAGACACTGTACGCAAGCCCTCGTTTTTCCCGCACTTCGTGATAGAGACGTGACGAGAATCCGCCGCCACCCAAAACGTAATTCATAACGTAGGCGGCGTAATAATCCGGGCTATCCCGTTTGACACCTCGCTGTCCGAACACAACGACACTTTGCGGGATATCCATTTGAACGACGTAGGTTTGGCCTTCCGTCATGGTTGCCGCATCGGAAAGCGCAGTCACATCAGTCGACGCCGGCAACGCGCTGAAAATCCGGTCCAACATCGGTCCTAAAACAGTTGGTGTAATGTCACCGACCACGCCAACAAGAAGCTTATCCCGCGCAAACCGGTTCGCAACGAACTGGCGCAAATCCTGCTCGGTAATATCCTTGACCGATCCAAGCGTGCCGTCCACCGGCCGGGCATAGGGATGTTGGCCGAAAATCGCGCGACGCCAAACACGACTTGCGAGAACATTAGGATCCGTCGACTTCCTCTTAAGTCCCACTGTGATCTGACGCCGCATCCGTTCAATCGCTTCCGTATCGAACCGCGGTTCGTTTAATGCCAATCGCAGAAGGTCAACGGCCTCGTCCCGGTTTCGATTTAGCGTTTTGAAACTTCCTCGCACGGTTTCGAGACCGGCCCTGAAGCTCAATCGCACGGAGAGATTTTCCAGTTTGCCCTGGAAAGCCTGACTGTCCAGGTCGCCAGCCCCCTCGTCGAGAAGACTTGTCGTCATACTCGCAAGGCCAGCCTTCCCCATAGGATCAGACGCCGCACCGCCGCGAAACGAGAACTCGATGGCCGTAATCGGAATACTGTGATCGCGGACGAGCCAGGCTTCGATCCCGCCCGGACTAACAACCCGCTCAACCTTGACGGCATAGCTCGGCGAGGTCATCGACACCAGAACGGCGAAGCCGACCAGCATCATGCAAAAGCCAGAAAACCAATGTTCACCGCGCTTGTTCATCGCATGATCTCCAGGTTACGTCGTTGGTTTGGGCAAGAGAAGTGAGGTCACCGACTTTCGGTCCTTCAATACCGTGGAAATCGCCCGGTTTACCGCGTCGGTCGTCACAGCACCGATTCGTTCCGGCCAGGCCTCGACATCTTCAACCGTGCGGCCGATCGCCAACGCGCCGCCGAGTATGCGCGCAGGCGTGCGGTAGGAATCGCGGGCATAGATCGCCGAATCCTGCAACCGCTGTATGGCATTGGCGACTTCCTTGTCCGTAACCCCGTTTTCGACCAACAAATCGATTTCCGCTTCCATGGCGGTACCGGCCGCCTCTACATCACCGCCCGGAGCAGGCGAAATGAAAAAGCCTACGGTTCCCGGCCCACGCGAGCGACCGCTGTACCAGCCGCCGGCGCTGACCGCGATTTTCCGCTCTACTACCAGCTTTCGATGCAGCCGGCTTGTTGCGCCACCGGACAGGATCTCGCCAAGAACCTGAAGCGGATAGGCATGCTCTGTCGCGCCAAACATCTGGCTAGGCGCGATGAAACGGCGCGACCAGGAAGGCTGACGGACGCGTTCATTCTCCAGAATGACACGGCGATCGGCTTTTAATGGCGGTTCGTGCCACGTCACCCGTTTCGGCAACGGACGGACAGGAATGACACCATAATATTTCTCCGCCAGGGGACGGACTTTTTCGAGGGTCACGTCGCCGGAAATGACCAAAATCGCATTATTCGGCGCATACCAATCACGATAGAACGCAATCAGATCCTCCCGTGTCAGGCTTTCAATTTCTTCTCTCCAGCCGATTATGGGTATTCTGTAGGGATGGTTCTGATAGAGGACCGTATTCAGTTGCTCGCCGAGCATGGCCGAGGGCTCATTATCCGTTCGGCTGCGCCGTTCTTCGATGACGACAGCGCGTTCCGGTTCAATGATATCGTCCGTGAGAATGAGATTGGTCATCCGGTCGGCCTCGATCTTCATCATGAGCGGAAGCCGGTCGACGGCAACGGATTGAAAATATCCCGTATAATCTTGCGAGGTAAACGCGTTCTCCCGGCCACCATTTCGCGCGACGGTCGCAGAAAATTCACCGGGTTTCAGCGTTTCCGTACCTTTGAACATGAGATGTTCAAAGTAATGTGCGAGACCAGACTTTCCAGGCGGCTCATCCATTGCGCCGACTTTGTACCATACCATGTGTGTTACGACCGGCACGCGATGGTTGGTGACGACGACCACCTGCATGCCGTTGTCCAAGGTAAAGGTCTGTGGGTCAAACACGGCGGCGTTCGAAATCGAAGGCAAACCGAGGATTAGTATCAAGGATGTCAAAAATCGTGAGATAACTTGGTGCAAGGCAGAGTCCCCAGGAACTTTAAACACTGTTGGACAAAAGATGGGGCTTCCGACGCGGCCTCTCAAGGTGCACCGACGCCCAACGCACGCTGAATTGATCACAGGTCGTGGTTGCTATCTACGCGGCGCCCAATCGTTTGAACTTGACGTCGAAGCCATTAAAAGAGAAGCCCTGCTTCTTTGCGTTTGATTGTCGGTGTCACGCCTTCCGTCATCGGTTTTCCGAGAACTTCATTTTCCCGAATTCGCCGCGACTCGGCCTTTGCATCCACGACTGTATCGAAATTGTCTGGTGCTTTCTTTTCTTTGTCCTGCCAGAACAGCAACGTATCGACGAAGCTCGTGTCTTCTTCCCTGGCAGCACCCGCCGCTTCCCGGTTAATAACCTGACGTATCTCAGGATCGACATCGATCGCACCGGTGCGTTTGAGCAATGCGACTTCACTTCCCGAACGCGTCCCGATCCGCCGTTGCTGCTCGGCGCGAACGTTTCGGCGGGTCTTTTGGGTTTTAACCTGCGACCCAATTAGGCTCTGCTTGGCTTCCGACCGCGCCGATACCGCTTGCGGCCGTGCGGCGCCCGGCTTCGGCGGCCGCAAGCCGAAATTCGGCGGCAGCGTAAGCGGCGCACGTTTGACGACCGCAAATTCATCTGGCGTCGATTTTTCAAATCCCAGAATATTGCCGCTTTTGTCACTGCACCCTGAAAGGCCAGCCAGAGCAGCTATTCCGACAACCAGTGATACAAGGCCACGACTTCGCATAAATCCTTGCCTCAATCGTCGTTGTAATTGTGGTACATATTACTTGCTTTGTTTGTCGTCGGCAAACAACCCCTCAAGAACGATTAATATCACCCCGATGGTTATTGCCGAATCCGCAACATTAAAGGCGGGCCAATGGTAGCCCGCAACATGAAAGTCCAGAAAATCGATAACCGCAGCATGCACCAACCGATCAACGGCATTGCCAAGTGCACCGCCGATGACCAATCCCAAGGACAGCGCCAGCCAACGATTCTCTGCACGCCATAACCAGAAACCCAAGAAACCGGCGACGACGCCCGCAAAAGCCGCGAAGGCCGGTTGAACCCAGGGTGTATCGCTGCTGAACAAGCCGAAGCTGACTCCTCTGTTACCGACCAGTACAAGATTGAAAAAGCTCGTTATTTCAATAATACGCGGCGGTGCCATAACAACGGATAGAATGTACCATTTGGAAAGCTGATCCGCCGCAATAACAAACACGGCGATACTGATTCCCAACCGGAACAACAAGCGGAACTCCTATTCCGCCGCCGGGCGTAGGGTCCGAACGACATCGGCACAGCGACCACAAACCCCCGGCAGGGCACTGTCCGAACCGACATCGGGAAGAACACGCCAACAGCGCTCACATTTGTCACCGTCCGCCGGAGTCGCGACAACACCAATTCCAGGCACATCCGCCACCGCGAAGGCATCGCTCGGTGGAGACCCTTCGACAATCGAAATGCCAGACGTAATTGAGATTTCTGCCGCATCAACCCCGTCGAACGCCTTGACCGCCTCGGCGGTCATATACACCGTTGGCGCGGCCTGCAGGCTTGAACCGATACGTTTTTCCGCCCGTTCGATTTCCAACGCGCCCGTGACAACCCGCCGAACCTGCCGGATAGTATCCCATTTTTTGGCCAGTGCATCGTCCTGCCAGCTATCCGGTAGATCGGGGAACTGCCGTAAATGCACGCTGTTATCTGGCGTATCGCCCGTTCGTGCCAACCAGGCTTCCTCCGCCGTAAAGCAAAGGATCGGGGCAAACCAGGCGGTTAGGCAGCTAAAGATTTCATCCAGGACGGTCAGGGTCGCCCGCCGGGTCGGATCATTCTCCGCATCACAATAAAGGCTGTCCTTGCGGATATCGAAATAGAATGCCGAAAGCTCAACCGCGCAAAAATCGTGCAGTTCGCGGAAGATCCGATGGAAATCGTACTCCGACGCGCAGGACCGGACCAGCTTATCCATCCGGTGCAGGCGATGCAGAACCCAACGCTCCAATTCGGGCAGTTCGGCTTCGGGAATCCGAACCGATTCATCATATGTGCTGAGATTCCCAAGCAACCAACGGAATGTATTGCGAATTCTGCGGTAGGAATCGGTCAACCGCTTGATGATTTCCGGCCCAATTTTCAGATCTTCTGAATAATCCGACGCGACAACCCACAGCCGCAATGTTTCGGCGCCAAACTGATCGGTGACCTTTTGCGGTTCCATCGCATTACTGAGCGACTTGGACATCTTGCGGCCATCCTCGGCCATAACAAAGCCGTGTGTTAGAACGGCTTCGAAAGGTGCGCGACCCCGCGTGCCGCACGCTTCCAGCAGAGACGAATGAAACCAGCCGCGATGTTGATCGGACCCTTCCAAATACAGTGATGCGGGCCACCGCAGATCATTGCGTTGCTCCAACACAAAGCTGTGGGTCGATCCCGAATCGAACCAGACGTCGAGAATATCGGTCACTTGATCATAATCTGCCGGATTGTATTTACCGCCCAGAAATTGTTCAGAATTTCCAGCGAACCAGGCGTCAGCCCCTTGTTCCTTAAAGGCGTCGATGATGCGGGCATTGACGTCCTTATCGACCAAGATTTCGCCCGTGTCGCGATGAACGAACACCGTGATCGGAACGCCCCAAGCACGTTGCCGGGAAATCACCCAATCCGGGCGCTGTTCGATCATGCCGTGTAGACGGTTACGGCCACTCGCGGGAAAAAATTCCGTTTCAGCGATGGCCTTCAGGGCCTTGCTCCGCAGACCGTTTTCGCCCTGGTCGTCGCCCATGGTGATGAACCACTGCGGTGTATTGCGGAAGATCAGCGGTGCCTTCGAGCGCCAGGAGTGGGGGTATGAATGTTTCAGGCGGCCACGTGCCATCAGGCTGCCGGTTTGAACCAATAGATCGATCACCGCGCCGTTGGCGTCGCCTTCTTTCCCGTTCTGATCGTAAATTCGTTTTCCGGCCAGTAAGGGAATATTGTCGTAATACTCACCAAATTCGCCCACCGTATGAGGGACCTCGTGCAAGCCAACGGCGGTAAAAACAGCCCGGTTTTGAACGAAGGTATTGTAGTCGTCCGCGCCATGACCGGGCGCCGTATGGACAAATCCGGTCCCGGCATCGTCAGTCACATAGTCGCCCGGCAGCAACGGCACCTCGAAATCCCAAAAACCGTCCG
>JAJFJB010000418.1 GCA_021774435.1 Alphaproteobacteria bacterium | reverse complement strand
AAATCGTGATGCCCGGTGAGGTGTTGCGCAGCCGACTGCATTGCCGCTGCATCCAGTGGGCGGGCGACATGCCAAACCCGGCCACGTTTCAGGGCACCGGGCGCGCGGCGGTTGAGAATTCTGTACAGATAGCTGCGCTGTTTGGCGGAAAAGCGCGCATGAAATTCTTCCGAAACCGCTTCCGCTTCAAGAACGGATGCCGATTTCGTTTGTAGGTGATGGTTCAGGGCGTCGCGCACCGTGTCTGCATCTGTCGGTTTGTCCAGATCGAAATGGGCGACCTGAGCCAATGCATGAACGCCTGAATCCGTACGTCCCGCCCCATGCAATGTGATCGGCTCGCCGGAAAAGCCAAGGATTGCCGATTCAAGCGCTTCCTGTACGGAAAACCCATTGGCCTGGCGCTGCCAACCGACAAAACCACTGCCGTCATATTCGACCGTAATCTTCCAGCGGGTCATGGCAGCACTGAACCGGTCGGCAAATCATATCCGCGCAAAAACGAGCCGGCATCCGTCGGCCCCTTACCGCTGCGCTGCACCGTAAGCAGTCGCAGGGCACCCTCTCCGCAGGCGACGGTCAGCCGATCGTCGATAACGGTTCCCGCTACTGCAGATGCGTGTTCCTCGCGGGCTTCAAGTACTTTAATGCGGTTGCCGTTATGTTCGAACCACGCGCTGGGCCACGGTGTGAAGGCCCGCACCGCGCGGGCCAGATAGGAGGCCGGTTGCGACCAGTTGAGCCGACCCTCTGAGCGATCGAGCTTTTCCGCGTAGCAGATGCCGCTTTCAGGTTGCGGCGTCGCGGCGAGCGTACCCGCCGCGAGACCGTCCAGCGCCTCAAGAACAAGGCTTCCGCCGATTGCCGCAAGCGTATCGTGAAGATCGTTTGCCGTTGTCTTGGATGAGATCGGGACGGATTTGGCGATCAAAATACCACCGGTATCCAGCCCTTCATCCATTTGCATGATTGTGACGCCGGATTCGGTATCCCCGGCTAAAATGGCTCGGTGAATTGGGGCTGCACCGCGCCAGCGCGGCAAAAGCGAGGCGTGGATGTTCAGACAGCCCAGCCGCGGTGCCTCAAGGATCATCGGCGGTAATATCAAGCCGTACGCGGCGACAACGGCAGCATCCAAGTTGAGGGCCGAGAAGGCGCTATGCTCGTCGGGGTCACGCAAAGATTTTGGTGTTCTGACTGGGATATATTGTGTGTCGGCAAATGCATGTACCGGCGACGGGCGCTCTTTCTGACCGCGCCCGGCACGTCGTGGGGGTTGGCTGTAAACGCAAGCGATTTCATGCCCGGCGTCGATCAGCGCCTTCAGCGCCGGCACCGCGAAATCTGGCGTTCCCATATAAGCGAGGCGTAAAGGTGTCCGCGACGGCACAGACTTCGCGTTACTCGGCGGCGGCGTCATGCGCCTGTAGCTTTTTGGCTTTGACGAGTTTGCGCAGGATCATATTACGTTTCAGCGCCGAAATGTGATCGACGAACAGCATGCCGTCGAGATGGTCCATTTCGTGCTGAATACAGGTCGCCAGCAAATCTTCGGCTTCGAGCTCGCAGGGCGCGTTGTTTTCATCCAGAAAACCGACCTTTATGCGGGCTGGCCGCTCGACCTCGGCATAATGATCGGGGAGAGAAAGACATCCCTCCTCATAGGTCCATAGTTCATCGGAGGCTGATAGAATTTTCGGGTTCGCCATCTTGATCGGGTTCGGGTCGTCGTCTTTGCCGGTGGCGTCAACGACGATAACGCGTTTTGTTATGCCGACTTGCGGCGCCGCCAATCCGATCCCGGGGGCCAGATACATGGTTTCCAGCATGTCAGCCATTAGTACGCTTATAGCCTCGTCGACGGTTTCGACGGGCTTACACTTCACTTTCAGCCTCGGATCGGGCGCTATGATGATCGGTAATGTCGCCATGTTTGTCTCATATGTTTCTGAGGCATGTACCTATTGTCGAACGGCCTTGAGGTCAAGGCAGCCGCGCGAATCGATGTTAAGATGATCTGACGTGGCGCTTGGAGAAATACAAATGGAATTATTGGTTCCCAGTCTTGCCGTCATGGCGGCGTTGGCGGGTGCGGCATTCTTTGCATATACGCGGATGCGGGGGATGAGCGAACAGATCGATATGTTGCGGGAAGAGCTTGCGGCCGAACGTGCGCGCGCTGGCTCTGCTGAAAGCAATGCCGTTGACGCCGGTTTGCGCGCGACCGAAGCGGAAACGCGGATCGGCGCCATCGGGGCGCAGCTCGTTGAAAGCAAGGAAACACGGGAAAAATCGGCCCAGGAGCTGGAAGCGGCAAAAGAAGCGCGCCGGGAAGCGGAAAAGAACACGGCATTGGCCCGGCAGGAAATCGAGACGATGCGCTCGCGCATGGAGGACTGGGATAAGACCAAAATCGAAGCGATGGCCGCCGCCCGCTCGGCCATGTTGTCCACGGCGACCGATTTGTCCAATAAATTGCTCGAAGATCATAAAAGGGAGGCCAAGACGGCAAAGGAAGAAGGCGAGAAACGAGTACAGGAGGCGAGCGGTAAGCTTTTAACGCAGTTCGATGTGCTCTCCAAATCGGTGGCATCCTTGAATGACCAAGTTGCCACCAACAAGGATGCGGTGGATGTGATCGAAAGGGCTCTGTCGAACCCGGCGGGTGCGGGCTTTGCGGCGGAAACCATTCTTGAGAACACGTTGAAGTCGTTCGGGCTCGCGATCGGAACCGATTTTGTGCTTCAGCGATCGTTCGGTGCCGATGGCGGAAGCCGGCTGCGGCCCGATGCGATTGTCTTCATGCCTGGCGAGTCCGTCCTGGTGATCGACAGCAAGGCGTCGAAATATCTACTGGAATTGGCGCAAGCCGCGGACGAAGAGGCGGAAGCGGAAATCTACGCCAAACTCGCGGCGACGATGAACCAACATCTCAGGGACCTCGCAGGGAAGAATTATCGTGCCGCCGTGCAGGCTGACTACAAGGCGGCCGGGCGGGGGGAAGAGGTCCGTCAGTTGGTAAGCATCATGTGGCTTCCGAACGACGCCGCCGTGGAGAAGGTGCGGAATGCCGACCCGGAATTTCAGCGAAGGGCGTCCCGGCATGGCATCTTCGTGGTGGGGCCGACGGGCCTTTGGACCGCGGTGGGGATAGCCGGAATGCATGTCAATCTTGGCCGGC
>JAJFJB010000417.1 GCA_021774435.1 Alphaproteobacteria bacterium | reverse complement strand
CATGCGGCGTGTTGACGGAAAAATTACCATTGCCCCAGGCATCAAGCGGATTGCCGTCCCCGGACACTGCGCCGATGACGCTTACCGCTTTTGCCATGTCCTCTTCCGGCAGCGGCGGCATTTGCAAGCCAACCGTGCTGGCGCGGTCGAGAATCAATTCCGCCATACCGCCAGAACTGGTGATGACGCCCAGACGGTTGCCGGTCGGCCAGGGCTGGCCTTGGGTCACCGCGAGCATTTCAACCAATTCGTCGAAATCGTCGACTTCGATGGCGCGGTGCGCGCTCAACACTTCGGAAAAGACGCGAGTGTCCCCGGCCAGTCCGCCGGTATGGGTGGTGATCGCGGCACGCGCCCGTTCCGCCTTGCCGACCTTCAGCACGACGACCGGTTTGCCCTTATCCGCCGCGCGGTCGAGTGCCGCAACATAGCGTTCCGGGTTTGAGACCGACTCCGTGAACATTGCAATGACCTTCGTGGCGTCATGGTCGATCATGAAGTCCAAATAGTCTGCCGCGTTCACGACGGCTTCGTTGCCGGAGGAGACCACAAGGCTGAATCCAAAACGCCGCACGTCTGAAAGCAGGCTGATGCAGATCGACCCGCTTTGAGAGATCAAGCCGATATTGCCTGCGAGTGCTTGCGGTTCGCGCGCGATCTGCAGATAGGTGGCGCTGCCGGCGGTCGGATTGAGGACGCCCATGCAGTTCGGGCCGCAAAGCGCAATGTCGCCGGTTTTGCAGATATCGATGATTTCATTCTGAATTTTGCGGCCGGCATCGCCTTCTTCGGCATAACCGCCACCGAAAATTACAGCGGCCTTGGCGCCGATTTCCGGCAGCAGTCGGAAGTTTTCCGGAATGCGGCCCGGTCCAATGCAAAACGCAACGATATCGGGTGGCGCTGGCAGGTCGGTTAGGCTGGGATAACAAGGGAGATCGAGAAGCGTGTCGTATTTCGGATTGATGGGGTAAATGTCGCCCTTATAGCCGAAGCGCTTGAGCGATTCGACCATATCGCCGCCGACCGATGGCGTTGTGGAAGCGCCGAGCACTGCAACAGAAGAGGGCTCGAACAAGGGGGACAGATGCATGGGGCGAACCTCACTGGAATGTGATGAATCCCGGAATAGTTCGCTATTTTCACCGTTTGCTCAAGGCAAAGCTGTGAATTAATCGGCGCGCGTTTCTTTCAAAACATCGATCAGGACATCGATTTTCGGAGATTGAGCGCCTTTTCGCCAGATTAGCACGGTCTCGGCATAGTCCTGCCCCGGTGGCAATTTATGGGCGCTCAGACGTTTCTTTTCGGCGAAGCCTTCGAGAACGCTTTTCGGCAAAAGGGATACGCCCATGCCGGCGACGGTGCAGCCAATCATCGCGTGGTAGGATCCGAGCTCGATGATGCGTTCGGGCAGTTCGCCCTGGCTGCTGAACCAGTCTTCCAGCCGCTTGCGGTGCGGGCAGCCATTTTCAAAGGCCAGCAAGGTACGCGGCGTTCCTTCGCCCGCCGTTTCAATGGGCGGTTGACCCGCAGCGGCGATGAGCACGAGTTCTTCCCGATAGATCGGCATCTTTTCAAAGGGCGTATCCGCAATGGGTTCGGCAACCAGCGCTGCGTCCAGTTCTCCTTCGAGGACTCCCCTTGCGAGTTGCTGCGGGTTCCCCGTCCTGAGCTCCAATACCACGTCGGGAAATTGATCGTGATAGGCGCTCAAGGCGGCCGGTAGCCGCACCGCGGCGGTGCTCTCCATTGAGCCCAGGCGCAATGTTCCGCGCGGCTTGGTATCCTGGACTGCGTCGCGGGCATCTTGGGCCATATCGAGGAGACGGTCCGCATATCCCAATAAGGTCTGGCCCGCTGGCGAGAGGTGCAACCGTTTCCCTTCACGAATGAAGAGTTTCACGCCAAGGTCTTCCTCAAGTTGCCGGACCCGCGTGGTAACGTTGGACTGAACCCGGTGCAGTTTTTCCGCCGCCCGGGTAACACCGCCTTCCGACACCACGGCGCGGAAAATGCGTAAGTCGGATAATTTCATCGTTCTCTAATAAAGATTTATTTGATCATTATAATTCATTTTTAATGATTTAAAGCAAGCGCTAATTATCGCTCCAACGGACGCCGAAACGGATCGGTGTCGCGAAAGATTGGAGTGAAAATGTTTGAGATGAACGACTACTACTTAAGAGATGTGAACTACCAATTCCTGAGCACCGATGAATGGGAGCGCCAAAAGCATGCGGCGCTGCGCCGCGCGCGCGCCGAGCGATCCACTTACCTCTCGGCGATCGTGAACTGGATTATTCGCCGGCTGCGCAGGAGATTGTTGCCGCGCGGCACGTTCGCTATTCCACAAAATCGTATTAGAGAGGGCGGTGTACGATGACTCCTGACCAAAAAACGATTATCCGGCAGAACTGGACGCAAGTTGCACCCATCGCTGACCGGGCAGCGGAACTCTTCTATGCCCGGCTATTCGAGATTGAACCATCGGTCCGGCCCCTGTTCAAATCCGTCGATATGGCGGTGCAAGGGGCGAAGTTGATGGATATCATCGGCGTCGTTGTGAGTAGCCTCGACAGGCTGGATACATTGCTTCCTGTTGTTGAGAGCTTGGGCCGCCGGCATGTTGCCTACGGCGTGGAAGATGCTCATTTCGATGCCGTTGGTGCGGCCTTGCTGTGGACGCTGGAACAGGGACTTGGTCCGACGTGGACGGCTGAAGCCGCGGACGCCTGGGGGACGGCTTACGCGGTGCTTTCCGGTGTCATGCGAAGTGCGGCTCAGGCGGAAAAATTGAGAGCCGCTTAAGCTTGCGCCGTCTATCTGCATATAGGCGCTGCCTCTCTGTCAGAGGGGCGGCGCTGCCTATCTTTCGATTTGCTCGGTATTGGCTTCTGTATTTCCATCCAGAGCTGCCGCGGCTTTTTCTCGATGCCGTTCCTCGATATGGCTGCTCACCGCTTTCCACGCGGCCCAAAACACGGCGGCGTCGTCGGTAAAGCCGAGCCCAAGGATGACATCCGGAATGACATCGGTGGGTAGGATGAAGTAAGCCAGGGCGCCGATCAGAATGGCCCTGACGCGCGTGGGCGTAGCGGGGTCGGTGGCGCAATACCACGCGGCGACTGCTTCGCGCGCGAAATCAATACGACCCATAGCACGCCGAAGCTTGGCCCAGAAATCTTCGCGGACCATTTTCTCCTTGGCCTCAAGGTCACCCAAATCAAAGCCGTCTGGCGTATCGTCTTTCATACATCTTCATATGGTGAGGCAAACGCCAATCTGCTATATCCGGCATCAAATTACAGGAGCGCGCGTTATGGATGTTAAGGGAACCTCGGCGATTGTCACCGGTGGCGCATCGGGACTGGGCGCCGGCACCGCGAGAGCGCTCGCAGCCGCGGGCTCAAAAGTTGCAATCTTCGATATGAATATGGAGGCGGCGCGGCAAGTGGCGTCTGAAATCGACGGTGTCGCGGTCGAATGCGATGTGTCCGATGCGGGCAGTGCGGAAGCAGCATTGGCTTCCGCGCGCGATGCTCACGGCATCGCCGCGATTTGTGTGAACTGCGCAGGAATCGCAACCGGGCAACGGATCGTTGGCCGCGACGGGCCCATCGATCTCGAGGATTATGCGAAGGTGATTCGTGTTAACCTTATCGGAACGTTCAACGTTTTGCGCTTGGCCGCCGCCGATATGACGGGACGCGAACCAAATTCGGACGGGGAACGCGGTGTTATCATCAACACGGCTTCCGTTGCCGCCTATGAAGGCCAGATCGGGCAGGCGGCCTATTCATCCTCCAAGGGGGGAATTGTCGGACTGACGTTGCCAGCGGCGCGCGAGTTTGCCAGGAGCGGTATTAGGGTACTGGCCATTGCGCCTGGTTTGTTCGCAACGCCAATGTTGTTGGGTATGCCCCAGGACATCCAAGACAACTTAGCGGCTACATTGCCGTTCCCATCCCGGTTTGGAACGCCAGAGGAATACGCGAAACTGGTGTTGCACATGGTCGACAATCCGATAATGAACGGTGAAGTGGTTCGCCTAGATAGTGCAATTCGCCTGGCACCGCGGTAATCAGGTAAGAGGTGGGGTAGATTCCTTCAGTTTTGATCACCTTGTTTGTAAAGGTACTTTTCTATTTTTATAACTCATTGAATTAAAACGGTAATTATCTGACGCCTGACATCGGAACCATTTGATTGATAGCGTATATCAATGCGGCAGCGATGCTGTCTCATCGCGTTTCTACATTTCTAAAGAGTGATATCGCGTAAAGATAGTGCGATTTTTTAGGGAAATACAATCTAATATAATAGAACAACGACTAAAGTTCACCACTTAATCGAGTTTTAATCTTTATTCGTCACTCTCGCATTCGGACAGTAAGGCCGGCAGGGCTCACGCAAGCATACGCAACAGCCTGAGAGGTGAAATGGCGCACCAAGCATTGAAACCGCAAAAAGAGACCGGCTCTTCAGAAACCGAGGAGCAGGATCAAATAGAGGCGGATATGGATTCGATGCACATCCTTCCGCTTAGCATTATCCCTTTGCAAACGCCGGGCCTGAGACGGGCACGATTAATCAAGAATGTTCGGCTCGAGAGTATGGTCGAACTCTTTCGTGACGCGAGCGGTGGTAGCGGCCAGATCGATACATCCGAACTTTCGAACACATTCGGATGGCCTAAAAATGGACGGCACCCGGATGAACGCATGATCGCCGCCTTGAGCGAATTGCATAGTTTCGACGTTTATTCCCTGCGAATTCAGCTTCGTAAATTAGGCATTAAGGTTGAACAGTCCAATCGGCTCAAACTCTCCGAAACCAAACGCGGAGATTTGATGCAATATATGAATGTATTTACATTGCCGCTACTGCAGCAGATTTACAATACCGCTGAATCCAGTGTCGACAATATGGATGAACTGGTCAGCAAATACTCAACGCCGGATAAGAAAGAAGCGTTGGAAAACCTTAAGCTTATGGCCAATAAACTGCATATTGAGTTGCAGGAAGTTCCCAATTTTCTGGAAGAATACGCTGATATTTATTTATCTATAGCTTACGGAAAAGATTGCCTTAATTCTCTTATTCCGCAGATTTTGATGTTCGAGGAGTCGATGGAAGAGTTGAAGGAAAATTACGAACTTCGAAATGATGTGCGTCTGATGCGCAGTATCGACTTTATCAAGGACAGTATTACGGACGTTACGGCGTCTGTTGTTAGTCGCTTTGAAAGTTTTGACAATTCTTCAAATTCAATGTGGGAAGACATTACGGCGGAATCGTTTGAAACAGTAAAGAAAATGATCCGTAGCCATCATGTTTCAGTCGGTGCTATTTTGTGCGGTTTGTCAGTGAAGATGAACGGCTGGCAGCATAATTTGGCGGCTGGCCGTGGCTTGGTTCGCCGTGCCGATTTCGTCCGTTCGGATATGATGCAAGGTATGGAAAAGATCAATCAGATCGAAGATATCGTGCAAAAACAGCAGCAGTCTGCACCGACCTGGGAATCGTTCACGATCGAGAAAGCCAGCTAGGCAGTATCGCTCGGCCCCTATGCACGGTGTGCCGGGTGCTACTTTTCTCTTATTTTCAAAGATTCGGCACGAATTATTCCTGCGAGCGCTTTCGCTTGCTTGCGAATATTCGGTGTGAGTCGGGGAAACAGATCTTTGTAAGCCTTCACGGCTGGGGCAAAACCCTGCGCCGCCGCGATTGAAAGCCAAGCTGCGGCACGCGGTTCGTCCGTTTTAACGCCGCGGCCAAGCGCATAAAATGTTGCAAGCAGCATCTGAGCCGGTGCATGGCCCTGTTGTGCTGCCGCCAGGCACCAGCCGGCTGCGTTTTCTAAGTCAGAGGTGACGCCACGACCGTCGAGCAAGATTTCACAAAGCGCATGTTGTGCCGCGGGCAAGGACGCCTGCGCCGCGCGGATAATGAAGTCGATAGCACCTTCCGGGTCGGCAGGGCCGCCCCGGCCTTGATCCAGCATCAGGGCAAGATTGAACATGGCGGCTGTATCATTTTTATCCGCTGCCGCCTGATATAATCGCCGAGCTTCCGGCTCGTTTGGCTCGACGCCATCGCCTGTTTCGTAAAGCAAGGCAAGTTGAAATTGGGCATCGACCAATCCTTGCGCGGCCGCGCGGCGAAACCATTCGGCGGCATTCATCTTGCTGGCACCGCCGGCAAGCGCCATCCCAACCGCGAATTGTCCTTCGCGATGGCCTTGTTCAGCGGCGCGCCGGAACCAGGTCAAGGCCTTCCCTGAATCCTGTTTGACACCGCTGCCTTCGCTGTAAAGAAAGCCTAGATGATATTGCGCCGGTGCGTGGCCCATGGCTGCGGCCCGCGCGATAAGAGCGGCACCGTCGGCGCGATGGGTATCCAGTGTGGCTTCCAACATTACGGTCTCGCCACGGCGGTAAAGGGCGGTGGCATCTTCTTCGGCAATGGCGGTATGGAAGAACGCTAGCAGCGCCAAAAGCGCCGCCATCGCGCGTATCATTTGCGTGGTTTCCATGCTGCGGTCCGGCGTTTTGCCTCCGTCAATGCGTCTGCAGGCAACTCGCGTTCGATTGCGGCAATATTTTCCCGCGCGATATCTCTCGCGGAACCGCTTAGACCCGCCTCCGCCAAGGTGAGCCACTTCCAGGCTTCAACCGGGTCGCGCGCCACGCCAGCGCCGGTGTAGTACATCGTGCCGAGGTTGTTTTGGGCTCTGTTATGCCCTTGCGCTGCCGCCAAGGCGTGAAATTTCCAGGCCAGAGCGGGGTCAAGTGGTACGCCTTTGCCGAGCTGGTAAAAAACGCCAAGGTTATACTGTGCCGAGGCGAGTCCCGCTGCCGCTGCTTTGCGGTACCATGCCGCCGCCGCCTGCGGGTCTTTGGATGTCCCGAGTCCGTTTTCATGCATGACGCCCAGCATGAATTGCGCATTTGCGTTCCCTGCCGCGGCCAGGGGATTAAAGGTGCCGCGGGCGTCGACGAATTGTCCTGCTTGCAAAGCGTGCATGCCCTCATCGAAAGGGGTACCGAGCGCGGGCGTTGCCGCGAGGATGAAAAGAGCTGCGAGCAACCGCTTCACATTGACACCCCGAGTCCGTCGATAAATGTGGCGAGTTGAACATCGCGCTCGCTGACGCCGCCACAATCATGTGTCGTCAGAGTGATTTCCACGGTCCCGAATACGTTAAACCATTCGGGGTGGTGGTCCAGTTTATCTGCCTGAAGTGCAATGCGGCTCATGAAGCCCCAAGCGGCATTGAAGTTATCGAACTGAAAGGATTTCTCAATGGCATCTCGATCGGGGGCAACGCGCCATCCGTCAAGCTTCGCCAATGCATCGCTGCGCTCAATCTCGGTAAGTTTTTCGACCATCGTACCTCCTTCACTCGTGTCGTAACTCTAGCGAAATTGCCGTTACAGCGCTATCGTTTCAACTATAATGGACCAGCTAGAACGGCCTTCGCTGGCCGATATCGAGGCACTTGCCGATGCGGCATGGCGGGTAATCCCGGCATCGTTGCGCCGCCATGCCGAGGACGTCGTCATACGCGTCGAGGAATTTCCCGATGCAGAGATATGCCGCGATCTTGGGCTCGATAGTCCCTTTGATCTGCTCGGCCTCTATCAAGGCGTCGCCATCAATGAGCGCAGCGTGATGGATGCGGGAAGCGACGTGGATTTTATTTTTCTCTACCGTCGGCCCATTCTCGAATTTTGGCGCGAATATGATGAAGATCTCGCGCACCTGGTTCGCCATATCTTAATCCATGAGGTCGGCCATCATTTCGGTTTCTCTGATTGGGATATGGACGCGTTGGAGCGGGAGTCGGGCTAATGACCCTTCTAAAGAAGAGGATGGATGCGCGCGCGCAGCGCAGGAATGACATCTGCTTCGAACCAAGGATTCTTTCGACGCCAATGCAGATTGCGCCAACTCGGGTGCGGTAGCGGCATGTAACTAGGCCCGTACTCCTGCCAGGCAGCGACAGTTTCCGTTAGGGTTCGTTTGCGTTGTTTCCCAAGATAACGGGCCTGAGCGTACATGCCGACCAGTAGAACGAGTTCGACATTGGGCAAATGTTCAAGCAGCTGTTCGTGCCAGGCGTCTGCGCATTCGGGCCTGGGTGGTTTGTCGCCGCCGCGTGGATCGACACCGGGATAGCAGAATCCCATTGGCATAATAGCAATGCGGGATTCGTCGTAGAAAATTTCCGGTTCGATCGCGAGCCAGTCTCGCAACTGGTCGCCGCTGCGATCATTCCAGGGGATGCCACTTTCATGGACACGTGTGCCGGGTGCCTGTCCTATGATCAGGAGCTGCGCGCTTTGCCGGCCGCGAATAACAGGCCGGGGGCCCAACGGCAAATTCGCCTCGCAGATCCGGCAAGCGCGCACCCTCCCAAGCAAGGCGTCAAATTTCTCTATGTTCGTCGATGCCGTCATACGGAGATAAATGGTATATTCGGGTGGCCATGTTCAAGATTCTATTTGTGTGTTCGGGGAATACATGCCGCTCGCCTATGGCAGAAGGGGTGTTTCGACATCTTGCCGCTCAGGCGAACCTGGTCAAAAGGGTTGGTGTCGATTCCGCGGGAACCGGTCCCCGGCATATCGGCGTTCCGCCGGATCCACGCGCCATCAATGCGGCCCGCGACCGGGGTTACGACCTGACGCCATTGCGCGCGCGTCAACTCGATGCATCCGAACTGAGCTGTTTTGATCTCCTACTTGCGATGGACCAGGGGCATTTCGATCATTTGGTAGCGCGCAGCGAACCCAATATCAGGGATCGTATCCATTTGTTCCTGGCGCCGGTTCCCGGTGTGGGCCGCGATGATGTACCGGACCCTTACTATGGTGACGCGAAGGATTATGAATACGCATTGGATCTGATCGAGAAGGGCGCGCGGGTGTGGCTAGCGGAACTCCAGGACCGCTTCGGCGTTTCTTGAGAAAGTTGGTTAAAGCCTGTTCTTGCCGAGGGCCGTTCCATCGGCCTAGGGTTGCGCTAGTAATCTTATATTCGAGAGAAAACAAAAATGAACCCGCGATACCCCCGCACCGCCGGCTGGCGAGACCATCCCCGCTATCCCGATCCGCTTATTGAAACGCTCGACGACCGGTTCGAGCAATACCGCATATTCAGTGCCGCGGTGGAACGGCTCTATACGGGGTGCCGGTGGTCGGAAGGCCCAGTGTGGTTCGGCGACGGTCGCTATTTGCTGTGGAGCGACATCCCCAATAACCGCATTCTGAAATGGGAAGAAGAAACCGGCAAGGTCAGCACTTATCGCAAGCCTACCGATTTTGCGAATGGTCATACCCGAGACCGTCAAGGTCGCTTGATCACTTGCGAGCATGGCGGAAGACGGGTTTCGCGCACGGAATATGACGGATCGGTCACGGTACTGATGGATAGTTGGCAGGGAAACCAACTCAACTCGCCCAACGACGTCGTCGTCAAATCGGACGGGTCAATCTGGTTCACCGATCCGGTCTTCGGAATTCTCGGTAATTACGAAGGGCATAAGGCTGAGTCCGAAACGGCACAGGCCGTGTACAGGGTTGATGGCGAAACCGGCGAAGCGGCCTTGATCGCCGACGACATTTTAGGGCCGAATGGCCTCTGCTTTTCGCCCGACGAGTCGACCCTCTATGTCGTTGAGTCGCGCGGTGTGCCGAACCGCAAGATTCTCGCCTACGACGTGGAAGCGGGTGGCAGGACGATTACCAATAAACGAATTCATATCGATGCCGGACCGGGCGGGACGCCGGACGGCATGCGCTGCGACATCGACGGCAATCTCTGGTGTGGCTGGGGTATGGGCAGGGAAGAGCTGGACGGGGTCCTCGTTTTCGCACCGGACGGTGCCAAGATCGGCCGCATCGCGTTGCCGGAGCGTTGCGCCAACGTTTGCTTCGGCGGCCCGAAACGAAACCGCCTCTTCATGGCCGCTAGTCAGTCGCTCTACGCGCTCTACGTCAACACACAAGGTGTCGCCGGCGGCTAGCCCGGCCGTTCGTCATTCTGCGGCAGGTCGTCGGCAATGTCGTACCAGGGTGCCTTGAAGGCGCAGAAAATGTGATCAGCCGCGCCTTGGCCCGGGTCGTCGTCGAGCGTTCCGAAGGGGATTGCGACGCGCGGACGTGACGGATCCAGGTTGGGCATGCCGGAACCGCAGGTGCGGCAGAAGGCCTGGGAGAAGAATTGAGCCTCAGGCACTTTGTAACGGTCCAGTAGATCTTCTCCCTGCAGGAATTTGA
>JAJFJB010000416.1 GCA_021774435.1 Alphaproteobacteria bacterium | reverse complement strand
ATGCTAAAAAAACCCATCGCAAGCGCCAGGGCAATTTCCGTCATCGGATTTCCTTGCGAACCATCATGCATACCGCTCTCCGTTCCTATTGACTGCAAGATCGTCTTGCCAACCGTTATGAAAGGATGAGATGCGATTTTCGCGGGACGGAACGATTAGCGGCTTTTCGTGCGGAGTTCCCCGACCAATGCCCTGGTCATCCGACCATCGGGACCGCTGCCATTATTGCGTTGGAAAGCCATAATTGCCTGCCGAGTTTGCGCGGTCAGGAAGCCGTCTACCGGGCCCGGGTCATAGCCGAGCGACTGCAGCAGACGTTGCGCTTCAGCAACGGTCTCAAGTCCCTGAACCCGAGCTTGGTTTGTTGTTAGTCTTGTATCCGGCTGCGGCGGCGACCACGGTAGGGCCGCGACTCCAGGTCTCGAATGCTGTGGCACTTTCGGGTCCAGCGCGAGCGCGGCGGGTATCGTGCGGCGCCGAACCTTTTCACGCCAGGTTACTGCGACACCGTTCCGCCCTCTCAAAGAAAGGCTTAATTCGACAGAGTCGCCTAAAAGCCAATAGTTCCCAATGAGGCGATAAATCCCGTCGTCCAATTCACCAGAACCGTCCTTCAGCGCGACAGGTATTTCCGTCGCAGATACCACGCCCGTCACGCTCTGCCTCAGCTCATCCGCCATCCGGTCGCGCAAATAGGAGGCGAATGGCGTCGGTTCCTCTTCATTCCGGAAATATATTTTGCCAATTTGAATGGCATCGAGCCCGTCAACTCGCTGAACCAGATACCGGGCCGCCGCGGCCAATGCCTGATCGAAATCGAGGCCACTTGCCGGTAAATCGGCATCTCGCAACGGGAACCGTTGCGACTGCGTGCTGGCGACGACAGCACCGTCAAAAGTCTTCACGGCCTTGTAAGAAAGGATGACGTCGCCACGCGATCTGCGAATTGAGCCGATGACAAGGATATCAGCGCGGGCGTTCTTCAGCACTGATTCGACGGGGTCATGGGGGCCAGGCAGCGCGATTTGCGATACATCACGGAGGAGCGGCTTAAGCGCTTCACGAGCGACAAACACATGCCGGCCTTCGCTCTTATTCATGAGCGCCGTCAACAGATCTGCATTGAGTTCATTTGCGACACGCGCAGAGATTGGTGTCGTATCCGGCGCAAATGCCTTAACTGCGATCCGTAACTTGTCCGCCTCTGCCCCTTGGCTGCCTGCAATCCCGCTCAATATTTCGTCTGCGAACCGATCTGCAATCCAGCCATTAATCGTACCGGCATTTGCGGTGGCCGATAAAAGCACGAACGACGCGGAAATTATGACGGTTGCTCGGATGAAAAGATTCATACTTTATGGCCCTTCTACCAATCGCCTTTTTCGAACCCGCGTTGCGCCCGCTGGCTGATTTTGGCAATCGTGAAGACATTGCCGGCGAAATCGATGCGACCGCGCACACCCATATGGGCCAACATTTTTTTCAGGTTTCGGTATAGACGGCCGCTACTGGCCCTCGACTCGTACCAGAACTCATGGTGTCGGCCGCCCACCCGCACTGGGCGGTGACGGGTGTAGTCGCGGAAGACGACGAGATACTCCTCGATCCCGGTGATGTCTTCCGGTGTAAAGCCATCCAGAACCAGGGCATACCCATTGGTCACGCTCGCAATAGGTGGCTGAGCCTTGCGCGGACTTGCTGGTCCCGGGTCGCTGACCCAGATGAGTTTTTCAGCCAGAGCCGCCCCCATATCGCGCGCCAGGATCTGCGCTTCGCGGCCGATGATCTCCATAAGGCAAGGTCGGGTGCACGCCGATGGCGCCCGGCGAAGTTTTGGTGATGTAAGCTCGAATGTCGCGAGCAGCTGACCCGTGCGAACATTCAGCATTCGTCCGGCAACCCTGGCACCGAGCCAGATCCCATAGTCGTTTTCTCGAGACTTGGTATAAGTCGAAAAGATGACCCCGATATCGAGCGGCGGACGTTTCGCCTGACGTGCTGCGATGACAATTTCACGGTCTGTCCGACGGGCGCGACTGGCTTGTTGTGGCAATAAATTGACGGCATCGAATACATCAAACCCGGCTTCATGCAGTTGGTCCGACAACGCCGACGCGGCGCGTGCATGAACCCGACTGTCGTGCCTAACCGACGCCGGGTCTGAATCGGCGCCCACAACGATGATATTGGGTTTTCCTCCCGCCAGGGCGGGTCTGGCCTGTGCGAAACTGATCGCGACGCACAGCGCGAGGAAAATCACACATCGGCAAATTGCCATTGGCGCTCCCTTCTGACAGGCCATGCCGCCTATTTCACATTCTTCCAACTGCCATCGGGTTGCCGGCACGCGGTTCCAAACAGCTTCTCTTCGTAACCGCCAACCATGCCCCACGTCGTGTATTCACGACAGTAGCTGTTCTCGGCAACTTTGTAGGTTTTCGTCGGCGTCACCTTATATGTCCCACCGGTGTCCGGGTTTCGCCACGAAATCGCACGGCCTGTGCGGCTTGTCTCCAACGCCTGATTGACCTGGTTCTGATCGGTCTGGGACATTGACTTGCCCAGGTTGCCGCCAATCAGTGCACCCAAAAGCCCACCTCCAATAATCGCCACCGTGCGGCCACTGCCTTTGCCGAACTGCGTCCCTGCCGCCGCGCCCAACGCCGCACCGATCAAACCGCCAACAAGCGAATTGCCTGACAGTTCCGACGATTTGTATTGCGGCGCGCGATAAGGGACATGCTTGACGACATATTGCGTGCGATTGCCGTGGCGCCGATAACCGTGATCATAATCATGGCGATGCTTGTGGTGGCGGCGCCAATGACGATAAGCACGTTTCTTCGCCGTCCAGCGGTAATCGTGCTTCTTCCAATATCCGTGACCGTGTGAACGATGGTCGGCATTGGCGACCGAACTCAAGGTCGGGGAAATCAGAGCCGCGGTGAACAACCCAGTAACGACGGAACGCCATACTCTCGACCGCTTACGCATCACATCCTCCTCGATCCGCTATCGGCACGGACTTAGCCGGGTTATGAAAAGACGAGGCTCGTTAATTCAAAACCTTCACAGCACTCGCCATCTTAACACCATATTGCATGCATAAATGACTATATTTATATTGTCAATTATAAATTCATTAGTGTCTTCAGCATAACCAGAAGCGCAAAGGCGCCAGGATTCGGTCTTTTTTCTTCCCAAGCCTGGGGGTAATAGGCTTTAAGCATTGGGAAATTGCAGACCAGGAGCCTCGTTAAATGGAATTCGCCCCCCGCATGAGCCGGTTCAAGCCGTCGCCCAGCCAAATCGCCTCCGCACGCGTGCGCGACTTGATCGCCGAAGGCCGCGACATCGTCAAGCTGACCGCGGGCGAGCCCGATTTCCCGACGCCGGACCACGCCAAGGCTGCGGCGATCGCCTGCATGGACGCCAATGAGATAAAATACACACCGATCAATGGGCTGATCGAAATGCGCCGTGCCGTGCAGCTCAAGTTCAAGCGCGACAACGACCTGCATTACGATCTCGACCAGATCGCCGTCGGCGGCGGCGCGAAGCAGGTGCTTTTCAACGCCCTGATGGCGACGGTCAGCGCCGGCGACGAAGCGATCGTCCCCGGCCCGTACTGGGCGTCCTATCCGGACATGATCCAACTCGCGGGCGGCACACCCGTGTTCGTCAAATGCGGCCAGAACAGCCAGTTCAAAATGCGGCCCGAGCAACTTGAAGAAGCGATCACGCCGAATACCAAGTGGCTGATGTTTTGTATGCCTGGAAACCCAACAGGGGCCACCTATTCTCCGGAAGAGATGCGCGCGCTCGCCGATGTTTTGCTGAAACACCCGCACGTGCACATTCTGACCGACGACGTCTATGAGCATTTGATCTATGACGGCCGGAAATTCTCAACCTTCGCGCAGATCGAACCCAAGCTGTACGACCGCACCGTCACCGCCAACAGTTGCTCCAAGGCCTATTCGATGCCCGGCTGGCGGATCGGTTTCGCCGGCGGCCCCAAGGACATCATCGCCAACATGGGCAAGATGCAGTCGCAAAGCGCGTCAGGCGTCAGCGCCGTCAGCCAGGCTGCCGCCGTCGCTGCTCTGGAAGGCCCGCAGGACTTCATCAAGGAACGCACGGCCAACCTGCAATACCGCCGCGACATGCTGTTCGAGAAGCTGAACAAGGCCGAGGGCCTGTCCTGCGACCTGCCCGAAGGTGCGATGTACATCTTCTGCTCCTGCGCCGGCACCATCGGCAAGACCACGCCGGATGGCAAAGTGATCGAGACTGATGAGGATTTCACGATGTACCTGCTCGATTCGGTCGGCGTCGCCGTCGTGCAAGGCAACGCCTACGGGCTGTCGCCATACTTCCGGGCCAGCTTTGTCGCACCGGAGGCTGATTTATTGCGTGGCGGAGATCTGGTGCAGCAAGCATGCGCGGCTCTGCGGTAGGGGTAAGCTCGCTGAGATCAACGCGATTACGCGTAAAATGGCCAATCGTCCCAATTGGATCGCCCCCTCCATTTGCGAATCTAACGGTATAAATGTGGCGCATCATACCACGCGCCGGGTCGTTCCATAACACACGCACCAAATGGCGCGCCGCGTCTTCAGCGCCGTTGGCGATGATGACCAAGCCCGCGTGCTGCAGGTAGCCTATGCCGACGCCACCGTCCTGGTAGATCGAGAACCAGGCCGCGCCAGGCGCACAGTTCAATCGCGCTTTGAGCGGCGGACAGTCTGAAGCGGTGTCAGGCCCGCCCTTTTTCGCTTCGGCTCCGCGATTCTGACTGGCAATGGAACCAGAATCGAGGTTGCCGCAGCCGATAACGATGGAGGCGGGGGTTTCGCCTGTCGCCACCAGTTCATTAAACGCCAGACCTAGTCAGTAGTGGTCTCAAAGGCCGGCCCAACAAATTCACGATGGCGAACCCAGAAAATCGAATTCACACGCACGCTAAACCGGCTAAAAAGCAATTGACTCTGAGTTGATGAGTAAAGTTAAATTACACATTAGGTAGAAAATTAACCGAAACTGCCAACGGTGTGTCAAATCATTATGTGGGGAAGACACTTATTCAGCGTCTTAATGCTGCTCGCACTAACCAGTTGCGGCAGTGTCTCACATTTACACGAGACATATGCCGGCTATAAAGTGATCGACAAAAAAAGAACCAACTCGAAGAGATCAGTCCCCATACGGGTCAAATACTGCGTCATGCCAAATGGCGCACTTCGTTGCAAAACGAGATATGGCGGATGGCCTCCCTCAAAATGTAGCTTGAACTGCCGCGTGCAGACCAATCTTTACAATAATCCCGACCGATGGGTCGTTAGAGAAGAAGGAACGCGGGAAGAAACCGTCAAACACTATATCTTGATTTTGAAAGCCACGGACGGCACACAAAAAAGGATTTTTGCCAGTCCAGAACAGTATTCGAGCAGTTCGGTCGGGCAAATTTTGGGGAAACTCCCGCCGCAGGACGCCCAGGCTAGTGCCTCCCAAAAAGATAACATGCCGCACGAAACCGCAATGCCGACAGGGAAAACCTTGGTGCTCGAAGTTCAGTCGGAACTCCAGAATCATGGCTTTAATCCCGGCCCGATCGACGGCCTCATGGGGGACAAAACAAGGCGGGCAATACGGTTATTTCAAGCAAAGCACGGCATGAAGCAAACGGGCGAAATCAATCGCACGCTCTATGATCGCTTGAAAAGTGCTGAGTATGTTTCATCATTACAGATCGCAGCACAGAAATCATCCTCACTCGCAACAATGTTGTTAGATGGGTTTGTCTCTCAACTAGCGATGGCCGCGAAAGACAATAACGTGCCAATACCTGGACGTAACGAATTTGATAAGAGCAGAAAGCAAAAATATGTGCGGACACGAGGGCTGGAACCTGTCGGTCCCATAAACAAGCCAGGCTGCAAACAGCTCTCAGTCGCCGGTTACGCAACACAAAACTCCAACGACGGCGACCATTTGCGTTACATCCTTATTACCAATGCCGGAAACGTAGCCCGAACTGTAAAATTAAGCGTTGTTGGCGGTGCCACTTTGATTGGGAAATTCAACAATAAGACGTTGAATACTGAGGTGCCAAAGCGCGGGAAATCTCAGATTGAATTGGACCGCAGCTATGAGCCCCCCAAAATGGTTTCTGTCTTAAACTGCTCCTAGCCATCGACCACACCATAAATGCGCTTGCCAGGTCCTCGGTGACATATCGATGCACGAAATTGTTGCGGCGTTCTGACCAAAGACGCCTAAGTTATAGATGGCAAAGTCAACCCAAACGCCGCCGCACATTCCACAGCACTTTCGTACCCCGCATCCGCGTGACGCATCACGCCTGTCGCCGGGTCGTTCCACAACACCCGTTCGAGGCGCCGCGCGGCGTCTTCGCTGCCGTCTGCGACGATGACCATGCCGGCGTGTTGCGAGTAGCCCATGCCGACCCCACCGCCGTGATGCAACGACACCCATGTCGCGCCTGACGCGCAATTCAACAGGGCGTTCAGCAACGGCCAGTCGGAGACGGCGTCTGAGCCGTCCTTCATCGCTTCGGTTTCGCGGTTCGGACTGGCAACGGAGCCGGAGTCGAGATGGTCGCGGCCGATGACGATCGGGGCGGACAGTTCCCCCGACGCCACCAGCTCGTTAAAGGCCAGGCCGAGCCTGTGGCGGTCGCCAAGGCCGACCCAGCAGATGCGCGACGGCAGGCCCTGGAACTGGATGCGTTCGCGGGCCATGTCGAGCCAGTTGTGCAGATGCGGATCGTCAGGCATCAACTCCTTCACCTTCGCATCGGTGCGGTAGATATCCTCGGGATCGCCGGATAGAGCGGCCCAGCGGAACGGACCAATGCCGCGACAGAAGAGCGGACGGATATAGGCGGGTACGAAACCGGGGAAGTCGAAGGCATTTTCGACCCCCATATCTTTCGCGCCCTGGCGTATATTGTTGCCGTAATCGAGGGTCGGGACACCGGCGGCGTGGAAATCGAGCATTGCCCCGACCTGCACCGCCATCGACTGCTTCGCCGCCAGTTCGACCGCCTTGGGGTCGCGTTCCTGTCGCTCCGCCCATTCGGCCAGTGTCCAACCGGCCGGCAGGTATCCGTGCAGCGGGTCGTGCGCCGAGGTCTGGTCGGTCACCACATCGGGATGCGCGCCGCGGCGAACCAGTTCCGGAAAAACCTCCGCGGCGTTGCCCAGCAGGGCAACCGAGACCGACTTACCTTCGGTACAGGCCTTGTCCACAATCCCTAGGGCCTCATCCAAATCATCGCTGCGCACATCGACGTAACCCGTGCGAAGACGGAAATCGATCCGGCTCGGTTGGCATTCCACGGCCAGCATCGATGCGCCCGCCATCGTCGCCGCCATCGGCTGCGCGCCGCCCATACCGCCGAGCCCGGCGGTGAGGATCCATTTGCCGGCAAGGTCGCCGCCATAATGCCGCCGTCCGACTTCGGCGAAGGTTTCATACGTGCCCTGCACGATCCCCTGCGAGCCGATATAGATCCAGGAGCCAGCCGTCATCTGGCCGTACATCATCAGCCCGACCTTATCGAGCGCATTGAAATGCTCCCAATTGGCCCATTCCGGCACAAGGTTCGAATTGGCGATCAGCACGCGCGGCGCGTCGGCATGGGTGCGAAACACACCGACAGGCTTGCCGGACTGCACCAGAAGGGTTTCATCTTCTTCGAGTTCTTTCAGGCTCTCGACGATACGATCGAACGCTTCCCAACTGCGAGCGGCCCGGCCAATGCCACCATAGACGACCAGTTCCTCCGGCTTTTCCGCCACGTCGGGGTCGAGATTGTTCATCAGCATGCGCAGTGGCGCTTCGGTCAACCAGCTCTTAGCGCTGAGTTCGGTGCCTCGGGGCGCACGAATGACACGGCTATTATCGACTCTGGTGGATTGCGGCATACGGCGCCTCTCACGCTATTTCAAAGATAGAGAAACCAAATCTGCAAAACGGTCAGTTTCGATCAATTTATGCGCCGTTTCGATATCCGGCGACAAAAACCGGTCTGCCTCCATCATCGGCACAGCCGCGCGAATGATATCGCGGGCGCGCTCAAGTTCCGGACTAGAAGCAAGCGGTGCATGGAAGTCGATCCCTTGCGCGGCGGCGAGCAATTCGATCGCGACAATCGACCGTGTATTGCGCGCCATTTCGAGCAAGCGCCGCGCGCCATGGGTCGCCATGGACACATGATCTTCCTGGTTGGCAGAGGTCGGCAGACTATCGATGCTCGCCGGTGTCGCGCGTTGCTTGTTCTCCGATGCCAGGGCCGCCGCCGCGACATGGGCGATCATGAAACCGGAATTGACGCCGGCGTCCCGCGTCAGGAAGGATGGCAGACCGCTGATCGAGCCGTCCGTCAGCATCGCGATACGCCGTTCCGATAGGGCTCCAATCTCGGCAACAGCCAGGGCCAGCATATCGGCGGCAAAGGCCACCGGTTCCGCGTGGAAGTTACCGCCCGACAGAACGTCGCCCGCATCCGCGAACACCAATGGATTGTCCGTCACGCTATTCGCTTCAATCGTAAGGGTGTTGGCCGTGCAGCGCATCATGTCGAGACACGCGCCCATGACTTGCGGCTGACAGCGTAGGCTGTACGGGTCCTGAACCTTGCCGCAATCGACATGGGAACGGCGGATCTCGCTGTCGGCCAGCAACGCAAGTAAGGCGCTTGCGACGTCCCGTTGTCCGCGCTGACCGCGCAGGGCATGAATACGAGGGTCGAACGGGGCATCGGACCCCAACGCGGCATCGACCGACAGCGCACCGGCCACGAGCGCTGCGTGAAAGACCTGTTCGATCTCAAACAGCCCTGCCAAGGCAAGCGCCGTCGAGACCTGCGTCCCATTAATGAGCGCCAGCCCTTCCTTCGGTCCCAGTACCACGAGTGGAATACCCGCGTCGGCAAAAGCGTCAGCCGCGGATTTTCGTTGCCCGGCGACAGTAACATCGCCCACGCCAATCATCGCCGCCGCCAGATGTGCCAACGGTGCCAGATCACCGGACGCACCAACCGATCCCTGCGCCGGAATCACGGGTAGGATATCAGCCGCAGCCATTCTCTCTATCGATTCGATTACCGTCCAGCGCACGCCCGACGCGCCGCGCGCGAGACTACCCGCCTTCAACGCCATAATCAGCCGCACGATATTTTCGGGCAGCGCATCGCCAACGCCGACGGCATGCGAAAGAATCAGGTTTTTTTGCAGAACTTCCAGTTCGTCGCGTTCAATCTGAGTGCTTGCGAGTTTTCCAAACCCAGTATTGACGCCATATACCGGTTCCCCTTGCTGAACGATTTCCGCAATCGTACGCGCTGCGGCGTCGACTGCCGTTTCGGCGCGTTTGTCGATCGAGAACCCCGTACCCAGGTAAACTTGCCGCCACGATTTAAGTGACATCTTGCCGGGATCGATCTCAACAGCGTCCGCCATTGTCGCTCCTTGCGCTCCACACGTGCCCTACGAGCCTAGTGAAAGTTGATAGCAAAAACGAGCTTCTTGTGTCAGTGCAGGTCATTATCGGCAGCGCGCTGATCCTCGACGGCCATACAAGGTTGAGTGGCAACTTTTGACGCTGTCCGGCGGGAACCGGTAAAGTCCCCAGTAATCGTGAACTCAGGAGTATGGTCGGATGCATGTCGAGTACATCAAGGCGATCACCGAGCGCTACGGCAAGCTCGGCTACACGCCCTACCAATGGTACCAAGCCGAAGAACCGCCCACCTTCGTGCCGCTAAAGAAGCCGCTCAGTGAAAGCCGGATCGGCGTGCTCTCCACGTCCGGCGCTTACGTCGTCGGGCAGAAAGCTTATTACTACAAGGACGATGCCTCGACCCGCGCCATCCCGAAGGATACGCCGAATGAGAATATCCACTTCTCGCACATCACGGAAAACTATCTCGCAGGCCCGCGCCGCGATCCAGCCTGCATGGTGCCGACGGTGGCGCTGCGGCAGCTCGAGGACGAAGGCGTTATCGGCGAAGTCGCGGACGACGTTTTCTCGTGCATGGGCGGCATCTATTCGCAGCGAAGGGTTCGCGAGGAACTTGCGCCGGCATTGCTCGACGCCTACCAGGCGCAGGATGTCGACGCGGTTTTCCTGATACCCATGTGACCCGTCTGTCACCAGACCGTGTGTCTGGTTGCACGTCACCTTGAAGAAGCCGGCATTCCTACTTTCTGCATGGGCAGTGCCCTCGACATCTTGCAGGCGGGCAATCCGCCGCGTGCCGCGTTCGTCGATTTTCCGCTTGGCCATACCGTCGGCGCACCATTCGAGCAGGAGCAGCAGTATCAGATTGTCCGCGCCGGTTTCAAAGCTTTCCAGGAGACAGAGAAAGCGGGTGAAATTCATCACATAAATGCAACATGGCCTGACGGCGATAGCTGGAAAACCAAAGCCGCCGACGGAGACGGTGGCGATACCCGTGCGCCACGCGATATGACCCCGAGGTATCAAACAGAAGCGGACCGCGAGTTGGCAGAAGCAAACGCCACTTCGTAAATCAGAATTCTATCCGCTAAAAAGTCTTATCCCGGCGCCTGAACGGTGCCGGGAGCTGGATTATTTTATCGTTAATACAAACAGAATTAATAAAATTTACATAAATTTATTTCTAAATCTCGGCAACCAAAGTTTCAGGTTTTCCAACAGAAACCCCGTTTTAAAGAGCCTGGTTAGATGCCGAAATTTGGACCTAATGAGCCATCCTCGAGGAAAATTTCGTGACCGGGCGCGAATTGTGGGTCGGTCCGAACGAGCTATACGCCACATTGAATGCGGCGATTGGCGATAGCCAGGATGGCGACACCATCTTCATCCGCGCCGGTGTTTACGAAAACGATTTCTCTGTCATTAACACCGAAGTCAGCATCATTGGTGTCGGTGGCAAAGCACACCTTATGGCAACGCAACAGATCGGCAATGGAAAGGCTATCCTTGTCACCAACGCAAATATCAGCATTGAAAATATCGAATTTTCCGGCGCGGCCGTTCGCGATTTAAATGGCGCCGGCATCAGAGCGCAGTTCGGCGACCTGACAATTCGCAACAGCTATTTTCATGACAATGAAAACGGCATTCTGACTTCCGTCGACCCGACGTCGAACGTCCTGATCGAAGACTCGATCTTTGATCACAACGGAAACGGAACCAACAAAACACATCATATTTATGCGGGTGGCATTAATTCGATCACTGTCACCAACAGTACCTTCGGCGAGGTACATGACGTCAGCCACATCCAAAGTAGAGCCGCGAACACCACTGTGACGGCGTCGAACTTTGACGATACCGGTGGCACGGCGAGTTATTTGATAAATATGCCCAATGCCGGCAATGGTATCGTCACCGGAAATACCTTCATCAATAGCGTGAACGCCGGCAACAACAAGTTCATAAATTACGGCGTCGCGGCAACCTTGAAGCCGGGTTCCCTGCTGGTCGACGACAATTTCTTTAGCAACAACATCCAGACCAGTGGGCCGGTCTACGGCGTCCGCAATTCCTCGCAGCAAGAGACAGTCATCACGAACAATATTTTCGTCGACGTCGATGAAATCGTGATCGGCACCGCGACCGTGTCCGGCAACACGGCCCACGCTGCAGGGATTGTTGGAAATGACGGCAACGACATTCTCAACGGTACAACGGGCAATGATGCAATCTTTGGGCTCGGCGGTGACGACACGCTTCTTGGAATCGGCGGTGATGACGTACTGAGCGGTGGCAGCGGGAATGACACGGTACTCTACACCGGCGAAATTGAAGGATACGCGTTAACGGACAATGGCGACGGAACTTTTAGTTTTACCGATATCGACATCACCGACGGCGATGACGGCGTGGATCTCGTGGATGGGGTCGAAGAGGCAGTCTTTTCCAACGGCTCGGTTTCTCTCGTTTCACCGCCCAACACTGCCCCGGTCGCGGTAGCGGACGCGGCGGCGGCGGTTGAGGACACACCGGTAACGATCCTGGCATCGGAGCTCCTATCGAACGACACGGATACAGATGGCGACACGTTGAGCCTGACCTCGGTGCAGAACGCAATCAACGGGACCGTCGTGCTGGACGGAAACGGCGACGTGCTGTTCACGCCGGACCCGGGCTTTGCCGGTGATGCGGTGTTCGAGTACAGCATCGCGGATGGCAATGGCGGCACCGCATCGTCGTCGGTCACGGTGGCCGTCGAGGCGGGCAACAGTCCGCTGGCAATCCTGCTTTCGGACAATTTCGACGATGGCGACCTAGCAGGGTGGACGGTGCTGGACCAGGGTACCAAGCAAGGCCCGTCGTCCTGGTCGGCGGCGTCTCAAGAGGCCCGCCAGAGCAGCAATATCCACAGCAGCAGCGCCGACAACACCGAACAGCGCGACGGCACGATCCTGTATTGGAACGATGCGGCCGCGCAAAGCTGGCAGGACTACACGGTGGCGGCAACGTTCCGTTCGACGGACAATGACGGCATCGGGCTGGTTTTCTCTTTCACGGACGAGAACAACTATTACAAGATCGATTTCGACCAGCAGCAGTCGTTCAGCACGCTGTTCCAGGTTTCGGGCGGTGCCGAAACGGTTCTGGCGTCGGTTTCGGGTCCGGGCTATGTGATCGGCGCCGAGACACCGCTTTCGGTGACGGTGACGGACAGCACGATCACGGTACTGCGCGACGGCGAAGATGTGTTCGGGGGGCCGGTTACAGGCGGTACATTAAGCGCCGGTACCGTGGGCCTCTACAGCTGGGGCAATAATGGCGCCCACTTCGACAACCTCACCGTCAGCAGCAATGGCGGCGGCGCGGCTTTGACGGCTGAAGCAGTGATTGCGAGCGATCCCGATGGTGAAATTCTGCGTGGTAGCGCTAGCGAAGACCGTTTCGTGTTCGACGACAACAGCGGTTCCGGGCGGATTGAAGGTTTTGAGGCGGGGCCCGGCAGCGGCGATATCATCGACTTCAGCGCGGTCGACGGGCTGAACGATTTCGACGCGGTACTCGCCAATGCCACCGAAACTGGGTCCGATACCACCATCGAAACCGGTACCGTATCCGTTACCCTGATTGGTGTTCCGCAGGACAGCCTTCATCAAGACGACTTCCTGTTCTAGGAAATTCGCAACCCGCCTGGAGAAATTGACGGCAAGTAAAGGCGCCGCCAGCCGGAAAATTCTACTTTCACGGAGACTTCTTAAATTTCAGATCATCCGATGCATATTATTATCGCAATGGAAATCAATCGTGTTAGGAATGGCATAAATCAGAACTATCGAAAGCTGAAGAAATGAGTGCGACAGATCCGAACCGTGTCATTCTCACCGGTGAAAACCCCTTTATCAGATTGAGTGCCGGCGAAGGCCAACCGGAAACCTGCCAGGCGAGTTTCTGGCGCATCCTATTCTGTCCAGCGGGGCCAGGGCATGTGTTGTATTACAAGAGCGAAACGACAGCTGACCAATGGCGCATCTATTCCGACAACATCGCCATGGCGCGGTGGTTGCAGAACACCGTGCAGGGCATGCTGAACGCAGAGACCGCGGACACATCAATTCCGGTCATCGAGGCCGAATTCAGTAAATCCGGCGATCCTGCCTATTTCTGGACTGAAACGATTCTTTCCGCCGAAGACGAAATTACCATGACCTGGCACGATCTCGGCGATCCGTTGCTGGTTCACACCGCGCCCAACGAGCCGCCAGAGCGGCGATATGGCGTCTGTACTGTGCTGATCCCGGCGAGTGGTGCGCGGCTGGTACATAATGGTGTGCAAGCGGCGGGTTTGCCTTTGGCGACGGAACGTGACGGTCGCCCCTTCAGCACCTGTGCACTCGCCTTTTCGGAAAGCTGGACCGAAGCCCGATAGTTCGCAAGCGTCAGCCCGTGGGCAGCGCCATACCGGTGGGGTCCGTTTTATGGACGCGGCGGGTCATGAACGTCCCAAGCCCCGCGGCACAAACGTCGCCCCTCGCGTCATGGACTTCGCAACGTACAACAGACGTCCGCGACCCAGCACGGATCACGTCTGCGGTCGCGGTCATGCGCGGCCCCGTTGCGGCAGCCAGATAATTGACCTTCATTTCCAAGGTCGCCATCGGACGTAACCGCGTGTCGTAATTGCCGCCGGCCGCCGCTGTAGCCATTGCAATATCGATCAACGCGGCAAGAACACCGCCTTGTACAACCTCGCGCAGATTTCGCATATCGTCGGTGATATCCAATCCGACAACAGCATGGCCATCTTCCATGACTTCATACTCCACACCCAGCCATTTGCGAAATCCTTCGTCCGGCATACGCCGTCCCTCCCAAAACTGTAGTAGATTTGTGTGCTATCCAAGCTTGCCACCCGCGCCACGTCAACGGCGACTAGCCCTTACGCTTCTTGCGGAAAAACGAGTCCGTAAAAAACCGGTTCGTCGTTGTCTTCTCAAAATGTGCGGGCGCTAGCGAACTTCCGCCCTAGTCACGATCACACAACGAACATATCGGGTGTGACATCCACGCCGGAGAGAACGTCGAGAAAGGACTTTGTCCAGTCTGCCACATCATGGCGGCAAAGATCGGCATACATGGCGCGCCAACGCGCCTGACGTTCCTCAAGTGGCATGTGCAATGCCCGCTGCAGCGCCTCCCCCGTGCTTTCCACATCGTAGGGATTGACGATCACGGCATCGGTCATTTGCGTGGCAGCCCCTGCAAACCTCGACAAAACGAGCACACCCGGGTCTTCCGGATCCTGCGCCGCAATATACTCTTTTGCGACCAAATTCATGCCATCACGCAAGGGGGTCACAAATCCAATCTTGCTGGTCCGAAAAAAGCCCGCAAGCGTATGCCGCGCAAAACCCTTATTCAGGTAGCGAGTCGGAACCCAGTCAAATTCCGCGTAAGCACCATTGATATGACCGGCGGCGGCCTCAAGTTCCTGTCGAATATCGACATATTCCGGGACATCTGATCGTGACGGCGGAGAAATTTGCATCATCACGACACGGCCGCGGTTCTCTGGGTAGTTTTCCAGCAAGTGCTGGAACGCCGACATTCGCTGGATGAGGCCTTTCGAGTAGTCGAGCCGATCGACGCCAATGATCAGGTCTCGATTGCCAAGGCTAGTCATCAGGCGCTGCGTCAGACGTGAATTTGCTTCCTTCTCGGAATATTTGGTGACCGTCTCCGTATCGATCCCTATCGGGAACACACCCGCGCGGGTCTGCGTTCCGTAAGCATTCACAATACCGTTTTCGTCGACACTGCCACCGGCCTCGCGGTAAATATAATCACCGAAAGCACGGAAATCGCGCTCGGTCTGAAATCCGACCACATCATAGGCACAGAGCATACGCATGATGGCTTCATGCTGCGGCAGCGCCCGGAAAACCTCTAACGCCGGCCAGGGCGTATGCAGGAAAAATCCGATCCGCTGCCGGCACCCCGCTTGGCGTAATTGCCCGCCCATTGGAATCAGGTGGAAATCATGGACCCAGATTAAATCATCCGGCTTGAGCAGGGGAAGCAATCGGCTGCACAGCAAATTGTTGACGCGGAAATAGCCCTCCGAATAGCGCTTGTGAAAATCAACAAGATCGAGCCGATAATGAAACAGCGGCCACAAGGTGCGATTTGCATAACCGAAGTAATACTCGTCGTAATCGCTTTGCCGTAAATCAACCGTCGCATAGGCGACGTTGTCGACGGTCGTGGCATTGATCTCCGTCGCGGTGCTATTGCTGACTTCGCCACTCCAGCCAAACCATACGCCACCAAAGCGCCGCAATGCTGCGTTGAGTGCAACGGCGAGGCCGCCCTGACTGCCTCGACTCGCCCCCTTGTCGACGGCGACCCGGTTGGAAACAATAACAAGTCGGCTCAAAACGCTGCCTCCCAAGGTTTAGAGAGCTTCATCGCCGACTTTATCAGCCCGACCATCGAATAGGTCTGCGGAAAATTACCCCAAAGCTCCCGCGTATCGGGATCGACATCCTCTGACAGCAACCCCATCGGGTTCCGACAAGCGAGCATGTTCTCAAACAATTCACGCGCTTCTTCCATGCGCCCTACCGCAGCCAACGCGTCGATGTACCAAAAGGTGCATATATTGAACGACGTCTCCGGCATGCCGAAATCATCCGGCCGGTTGTAACGGTAGAGATAAGGTCCACGCCGCAGCCGGTCTTCGACAAATGCCAGTGTACCAAGAAAACGGGGATCCTCCGGTGGTAAGAAACCCAACTCCGGCATAAGCAACAGGCTGGCATCCGCTCCATCACCGCCGAAGACATCGGTAAAGCTGTCCAACTCGACATTCCAAGCGCGTTCAAGGATTTCAGCCTTGATATGATCGGCATGTTCGCGCCAGTAGTTCTGCCGGTCTTCGAGCCCAAGCCGCGCGCAGATACGCGCCAGGCGGTCACAGGCTGCCCAGCACATCATGCTCGAAAACGTATGAACGTCTTGTCTTGTCCGAAGTTCCCAAAGGCCCGCATCCGGCGAGTTCCAGCGCTTTAACGCCTGCTCGCCGAGACGCTCGAGGCGGCGCAGCAACGTCGCATCGCCAAGTTTCGTCAGACGTCTGTCAAAAAAACTCTGGGCACATGCGAGAATGACACTGCCATAACCATCATTCTGCACTTGCGTATAGGCGCCATTGCCAACCCTGACGGGACCCATTCCATTATAACCGCTGAGCGAATCGATCTCGCTTTCGTCAAGCTTGCTTTCCAGCGTAATCCCGAAGACCGGCTGCAAATATCCATCTTCGGTCGCCGCAACGATGTTGCTGATATAGCTTAGATAACCCTCCATTGTTCGGGTCACGCCAAGTCGATTGAGGGCGTGCACTACAAAATAGGAATCGCGTAACCAGCAAAACCGATAGTCCCAGTTTCGTTCCGAATTCGCGGCTTCCGGCACGGATGTGGTCATGGCCGCGATAATCGCACCGCTTTCTTCGAAGCTGGACAGTTTGAGCGTAATCGCCGCCCGGATGACAGCATCCTGCCACTCGAACGGTATTGAAAGATAACGGCACCATTCACGCCAGTACTCGTCCGTTCTATCGTAGAATTCCTTGCCCAACTCCGCGACCCCTTTCGTCAGGCTTTCATCTGGCCCCAACACGAGCGTAACCGGCGCTTCCAGAACAAATGGAACTTCGTCATCTATGTACGAAACCGGTGCGTCGGTTGTAAGGCGCAGTGTGGCGTCCGGCATCACATAGCGAATGTGATTTGAACCTCGGGTGCGCTCCGGCAGTTGAGCCCCGTTATTGCAAGTGGGCCGCAACCGTATCTGTATACGCGGCGTGCCGCTCAATGGCCGAATATGGCGGACAAGCATCGTTGGCCGGAAGACGCGGCCGAACTGTTTGAAACGAGGCGCGAAATCCGTGATTTCCACTGCATTGCCATTATCATCATAAAGATTCGTGATGACGATAGCCGAGTTCCGGCGATAATACTGCGTCGTTCGCGCATGCCCGAAAAGCGAGACTTCATAGAATCCCTTTTCGTCTTCGCCGCCATTGTTAAGGAGTGCGCAGAATACGGGGTCGCCATCAAAACGGGGCACGCATGACCAAACGATGCGAGCCTGAGCATCGACTAAAGCGCCAATGGTGCAATTTCCGATGACGGCAAGATCGAGATTAGAAGTCACTGCTTGCCCTCGTCCAAATTTTTCGCGACATCATGCAGCCAACCAAGCACCGATTGCACATTTGGCACACCGAATTGTGCAACCGATCCACATGCATCACCGACCCGTATGGACAATCCACCTTCTTGGTTAACAAACCGGAAACCATCTTCGTCCGTTACGTCGTCGCCGATGAAAATCGGAAGCCGGCCCGCAAACGGCGATTCTTCCATGAAACACGCGATGGCAACTCCTTTATTAACCATCCGGGATTTGATTTCGTAGACCATTTTTCCGGCAAGATAGTGCAATTCGTCGCGGTCCGCCGTCAGGCGCTGGACGAGTTCAAGCGCTTCGGATTTCAAACCGGGAGCCTGACGATAATGCAGCGCCAGCGCCGAGCCTTTATCTTCCAGCAAGGCGCCCATATGCCCATCGGAGAAGGTTTTTAGTTGTGGGCGGATATCTTCCAATGCGTGCGCGACATCCGCCCGGTGCAGTGTGCCAGATGCATCGCGGCGCTCAAACCCGTGTTGGCCGGCAGCGGGAAAACATCGCGGGAAAAATATCTTGTCGAGATCCTCAACCGTCCGGCCACTTACGAGCGCAAGTGCGCCCCCGAGCCTTTCGACTAGCTGGTCCAGAATAATCGGCAAGGATGTACCAGTTTGAACCGCATCAGGCTGATGCGCAAATTCGAGCAAAGTACCGTCTACATCGAGAAACAACGCCGCACGACGCGCAAATATCGGAGGTGGCTTGGGTAAAGGGCTAGTCGCGTCCAGTTGATCTATCCTTCGCTTTAATCAATCGCAGGGCTGTACGAGGCATCAGGATCAGCAGCATATGCCATAGCGTCCTATCATACTTGTGAGACCAATCCATCTTCAACGAGCGAATTTCATATGCCACACGGGGCCATCCGGCCTAATTCAAAGCAAGGTCTCTTTAGTCAACCTCACCTTAAGTATATTTTTTTACTATTTCGCAATCTGGGCAGGCGATTATCCGTAGACCTCAAGAACAGCAGGATCTAGGCCTTGTCTGCATTGGGAATGGCGGACCATCACGAGAAGCAGGCAGCGCGCGCAGAGCATACTCTGCCCGACCGCGACGGCATTGAAAATGCGCGCCTTAAGCGTATGACAAATTTAGGAATGTCATGGGCCTGGGGCACATTCTTAGCTCTTCTGTTCCTGACCTGCTCAGCATTCTACGTGTTAAAATCCGATAGCGACCGTGCCGCTTTGGCGCGATTCAATCATAGAAGTGCCGAAGTCATCGAAGCCATTGAAAATCGAATGCTTGCCTATACGCAGGCGTTGCGCGGCGGTCTGGGCCTCTTCAGAGCATCAAATAGTATAAGTCGGTCGGATTGGCGCGCTTACACAGAGACACTCAATCTCAATCACCTGTATCCCGGCATTCAGGGGCTTGGCTATACCGAATGGGTCTCACCTGCGCACCGAAAGACCTACGAGAGTAGAATTCGAGCCGAAGGTTTCCCAACGTTCAAAATTCGGCCTCCGGGCAACCGCGACCTTTATTCTTCGATTACATTCCTAGAGCCTTTTGATAAGCGCAATCGAGAGGCATTTGGGTATGATATGTACTCCCAAGAAACGCGTCGTTATGCCATGGAAACGGCGCGCGATACGGGTAAGATGGCAATTTCCGGTAAGGTGACACTGGTTCAAGAGATCAGCGACGACGTTCAAGCAGGTTTCTTGATGTATGTGCCGTATTATGGCGCGCGCAACCCTGATAATGTCGCCGATCGACGTCAAAAAACCATCGGCTTTATCTATAGTCCCTTCCGCATGCGCGATTTGCTGATCGGCATTCTGGGCCCCGGATTGGCCGATGTCCGGCTGCAGATATTCGACAATGGCGCCATCACGGACGACGCACTCATGTTCGATAGTGCGAAATCCCCGAACTATCTCAAACCGGTTTTCGAGAGTACAAAGTCCGTGACGATCGGTCAGCGCGAATGGGCAATCAAAACAACCAGCCTGCCCAAATTCGAGAGCGTGTCGGACTCTCAATACCCCCTTATCGTCCTCCTTGCCGGCCTTCTAACCAGTTTGCTCGTCTTCGGTGTCCTTTGGTCGTTCGCCAGCACCCGTCAACGGGCGCAAAACATCGCTCGAAGGATGACCGTGTCCCTGAATGAAGCGACTCGACAAGCCCAGGACAAACAATCTCGTATCAGCGCGGTCTTCGAAACAGTTGTGGATGGCATCATCACGATCGACAAGGAAGGAAAAATCGACTCCTTCAATCCGGCCGCCGAGCGGATATTTGGCTATTCGAGCGACGAAGTTATCGGCCTTAACGTGAAGGTTTTAATGCCGCAACCCTTTCGCAAAGAACATGACGGCTATCTTAAAAACTATCGAGAAACAGGGGCCGCAAAAGTCATCGGCAGCGTTCGCGAGGTCATGGGAAGGCGCAAGGATGGCTCAACCTTTCCACTCGATCTTGCCGTCGGAAAAATGGAGATCGATGGCGAACAGATGTTCACCGGCACCGTGCGCGATATTTCGGAGCGCAAAGAAATCGAAAAAATGAAAAACGAGTTTGTATCAACCGTGAGCCACGAACTCCGAACACCGCTGACGTCGATTATGGGCTCGCTTGGCCTTCTCAAAGGCGATGCGCTCGGAACGCTGCCCGATAAGATAAAAACAATCCTTGAAATCGCCTACAGAAACGGAGACCGTCTGGTCAATCTGCTAAACGACATCCTCGATATCGAAAAGATCGAAGCGGGCAAAATGGAATACGACATGAAACCGCTCGAAATTATGGCATTTGTCGAAAGCGCGATCGAAGCAAACAAGGGATACGCAGATACGCACAAGATCGCTTTCGTCTTGAGAGACACGGTATCGCCGACCGAAATTCAGGGCGATGAAGCCCGGCTGATGCAGGTCATGTCTAATTTGATGTCGAATGCAGCAAAATTCTCACCGGAAGGCGACAAAGTCGAAGTTTCGGTAGCGCGATGCGCCGATCTGGTAAGAATTACGGTGAAAGACAACGGCCCTGGAATTCGCAGCGAACATCGAGAAAAGATTTTCGACAAATTCTCACAAGCCGACTCGTCCGACGCACGTGCGAAGGACGGAACAGGGCTAGGCCTCAGTATCACAAAGTCGATTGTCGAACACCATGGTGGAAACATCGACTACAAATCGATAGCAGGTGAAGGAACGGCGTTCTATTTCGAGCTACCGGTATGCCATATCCGTTTCTCCAGCCAGGCAAAACCGAAGACGGGATCATCACGCCTCGCTGCATCCGCATTTGCGGAATAGGACCTCTCGACCAAACAGCGATCTTCCGAAACAACCGCTCCCGAAACTGTGATCGCGAATCGAATTCGCAATAGGTTGCAGACTTCGAAAAAACCACCATTTCACCGGATAGAGCGGGGAATACCCGCATAGCTGTCACGAATGATATACGCAACGATTACACAGTTGGTCGGCGACAACCGAATCGTCATCGGCATGACGCTGCCCGGCCTGTCAGCCAGCAAAGGAATACTTCATGCATGCATATCGAAGCCGCCTGACCCTCGCTATTCTCCTGCTCGTAACGGCTGCGGGAATCGGTGCGTGCCAAGTCACGCCACTTGAGCCGGCCAATCCGTACTCACGCAGCCCCGTCTCCGAGCCTTGAAAGCACGCCATGGCGTCAGCCAGGTTCGGGAATACAAACGCAGGAAAGTAATGGTGCCCCCGGGGAGACTCGAACTCCCACTTCCGTAAAAAAAAACAGATTTTGAGTCTGTTTATTGTAGATACGACGAAATACTACGCATTACGATATATTGCTACAAGTGATTGTTTTATATTTTTTTATTTAAATATTATTCTACACTGCCTACGTTCCAGTACGCCATGATTTGCTTACCCGTGCTTACCTAATGCTTACCCGAGAATACACATACCGGATAGGGGCAACGCATTGACTAAAATGAAATTGACTAAACGAGCGATCGATACGCTACGACCACGCGAAACGGAATACGCAGTATGGGACGCGGCTCTGCCCGGCTTTGGCATTCGTGTGAAACCCGCGGGCGTAGTGTCTTTCATGATCCAATATCGCAACGCCGGGAGTCGTTCTCGACGCTACACCATCGGCCGCTACGGTGTAACTACGCCCGATGAAGCACGCAAGGAAGCGCGGAAGTTACTTGCCGCCGTCCAGGCAGGAGCCGATCCGGCAGCAGTCCGGCGCGCCGGTCGCCGTGCGGAGACTGTCTCTGCGCTATGCGATCGATACCTTGAGGATCACGTCGACGTATACAACGCTCCGACCACGCAGCGTGAAGCAAAACGAATGGTCGAAAAACGGATCAAACCAAAATTGGGTTCGCTAACCGCCAAGGATTTAACCAGGCAGGACGTAACCAAACTGCACCTTTCGATGCGCAAAACGCCGCGCGAGGCAAACCACGTTCTTTCAATTTTGTCCAAGATGCTCACTCTTGCGGAGAACTGGGAGATCCGTCCCGATGGTTCCAACCCGTGCCGAACTATTCGACGTTATCCTGAAACGAAGCGAGAGCGATTTCTTGACGGCGACGAGCTCAAGCGGTTGGGCGCAGCGCTAGACCAAGCGGAGCAAGATGGTACAGCCCACCCCGCAGCAGTCCAGGCCATTTGGTTGCTGGCTCTGTCCGGTTGCCGCTTAAGCGAAGTCCTGGGGCTGCAATGGGAACACGTCGATATTGATCGCGCCGCACTGCACCTGCCTAACGCCAAGGCTGGCGCGCGGCAGCACACGATTGGCGCGCGGGCACTGGCAGTGCTGGCCAATATTCCGCGTGTCGACGGTTCCCCCTATGTGTTCCACGGCCGCGATGGAGCCAACCCAATAACAACCAACGCTATCCAGTACGCTTGGCGGTATGTTCGAGACGCTGCAAATCTTAAAGACGCGCGGCTACACGATTTACGACACACCGTCGGCACCTATGCTGGACAAGCGGGTGCGAACGCGTTCCTCGTACGCGATAAACTGGGGCACAAGACACTCGCCATGACCGGTCTATACGTGAACCGGGACGCGGAACCATTGCGCGACTTGAGTGACACTATAGAGAGTCGGATAGAGGGTGCGATGACGTCGCATCGTCACAGCAACGGTGATGAGAAGGTAGTTCCGCTACGTCGTTCCTAATTACTGCGCACGCCGTGAGACTATATAGCAAATTTGCTGTCGCGGTTGTCACTCACGCCACGATAATCCTGTTTTCAATGTGTTATGCGCCAATTGCCGCCCGACGCGCCCCGTCATGCACCCGTCACCTTGGGGGGTAAGGGGGGTCATTTCTCTGTGGGTTTGATTATCTAGACCGGTGGTATAGTCACGCTTTTATCGCCGCGAAAAAAACAAAGGGGGGGGTAAGAAAATATCGTGAAACGACCGTCAGACCCGACACGCCTGACACGCACTGATGATCGTGCCTATGTTCGCTACTATCCGCAGGCTCCACTATGGAGAAAATGCCAAACAATATTCTCCTAAGACACCTCAATGACCTGATGATCTCGACGAAAACGTAATAAATTCTTTCCGTTGCGGTAATGTCGGGAAACGGGACATCAGGAAATTGAAGATCACGCTTTATGAGGTGGATAGGAAAATCCCGAATTCGGCTTTGACAAAATTGGCGGCTAAGGCTTCATGGCAAGCACGGGTTATCTGGATTGAGCTTGTCGTGCGCAATTCCCGCAGCGTATCCCGCGCAAAAGACTGCCCAGTAGGTACTCATTTCTTTGATAATATCGACCGCGACGGTGGCACCGAAGGTAGTTCCGAAGTTTGCGAGAAACGTCTTCGCGCCCTCGCTAAGCTTAGGCAACGCCTTGTCGATCTTTTGCCGTACGTTACTGTTGTCGGGAACGATATCTTCTTCACTATCAGTCACAGCGTCCAGGGTCTCGTAGAGATCTCCAATTGCGGCAACAACATCGTCAAACAACTGACGCTGTTGTGGCTCCCAATCGTTGGGCGCATGCGATTTGAGGCCCTGCAATGTGAAATGTGTCGGGTTGATGACGCTTTTTACATATTTGTAAGTGTTGCGACGCCCGGCAAAAGTTCCGAGCGGATCGAGTTTCAAGCCCTCCCACTGGTCCAGGCTAAGGGATATGCCATCGAGGTTTTTGCGCGGGATTTTCGTGCCGTTAATAATCGAATTGCTGATATCGGTTTTTCTGAGGTCGACTCCATAGAGGTTGGCCTCGGTGAAATCGGTTCCGTCAACGTCGGCATCGGTGAGTCTAGCGTCCCTGAGATCGGCATTCTCGAGATTGGCAGTAAAGAGATCGGCCTCATGGAAATCAGCCCCGCTGAGAGAGGGCTTCTGTATGGGGTTAGTTTCTCGCCACTTATTCCATTGGATAACACTTTTTCTCAACAGCGAGGCATGTTCATTGGATGGCATAAGTATTTTCGACTTTCGGTTCCTAACATATTGGTGCGCAGAAACTACTGCTTGTCGCCATGGCTGTGAAGTCTTTCAAAGTCCGTGAAACGGGACACTGAAAATGGGTGATTGGCCGGAATGCAAGCGGTGCGGAGAACCTGCCGCCAGATCGGGGCTTGATGATTGGTGGCGCGACTACTGCGAGCGATGCGAGGACCAGTTGATTACGGACTATGAAGATCGCCGAGAGTGGCGCGAGTTTCATCCGTCCGTAAATCGGGACACGGAGAAATGACAGCTTCAGAAACCTTTCTTGGGGCATGGTTTTCCGTTCCAAAGCAATCGGTCTGGGAGACTATTGGGCGGCAATATTCCGCAGGCGGTGTCGAGTTGGTCCTGCGTAAGGTATACTGCCCCGCTCAGTTCGGTCTCACTAAGATTGGCCCCTACGAGATTGGCCTGGCCGAGATTGGCCTCGCTGAGATCGGCCTGGCTGAGATTGGCCTCGCTGAGATTGGCGAAAGTGAATTGGGCAGCGGTAAGGTTGGCGTCGCTGAGATCGGCACCTCTCAGATTGGCATAACTGAGCTGAGCAAGGCTGAGATTGACGAAAATGAGGCAGGCCTCAGAAAGATTAGCCTCTTTAAGATTGGCCTCCTTGAGATTGGAATTTTGGATAGTAGATTCGTCGATAATGGTCGAACCGGATTCGCTAAATGTGGATCTAGCCGAACTGATAAAAGCTGTACAAAAATCGGCCCTCCTAAGATTAGCCAATCTGAGATCTGCTTTTCCGAGATTAGCTTCGCTGAGATGAGCTCCTCTGAGTTCGGCATTCGTAAGATTGGCCCCACGAAGATCTGCTTGCGCCAAGTCTGCCCCAGAGAGATTAGCTCTCGAGAGGTTTTCGTTTCTCCAATTTATGGACGCCAGGGAAATTTGGCGATCTATAATAAATTCCAAAGCCTGTTTCACAGTTTGATGGGACTTTGGCACGCTGGAACTGACGAGTGTGAGCGCCGTAATGCGATTTACGCGTTCCCGTTCCACCAATGCTTGAACATAGGTCCATATTGTCCATCCGACCGGCACAATAACCGAAACAGCAATTGCAAGGCGCAACAAAGCCCAACGTCTGTACCACGACCGGCCCCACCGCAACGCGCGCTCCGCCCACCATTCCACTCGGATCAACCAAAATGGTGCGCCCGCCAAACGCTGACGCGCTTCCGCCAGGTCACGCAGCATCGCAAATCTATTAGCGCTAACCATTGTCATAGCTGCCTCCCTCCAGTTCAGAGGCATGACTCTACGACTTCTCGCTATCAGGGTGAAACGTTAGCTAGCTCAATCCTTCTTGAGCAGAGCATGAGTAAGCGTCTGCTCGCCGGGAATCATGAATTTGCCGGTCGAATGAGGCACGGCATTAGGCACCACGGGAATGCGGTCATGATAGAGGCCGATCGACTCGCCGGTGAGAGTGCAAAGTGTATCCCACTTTTCGCAGATATCCGGGTCGGTTTCGGCCGCTCGCAAGCGCTGAAACGACCGCTGAAACGTATCAATGCGGCCTGCAATCAGGCTCGCTCGTATGTGTTCTGGCGTCTTGGCTGGCATAAGAACGCAATGAGAACATCGAAAGATTGCGGAGTCAATCAACGAGTTTCGAGACGCGACACGGGTTTTCAATGGTTACAGCGACTTAACCCCGAAAATTCCCGTTTGTGTGTACCGCTATGGAGTCGCACTAAGCAATGGGAAAAGTGACATGGATAAACGTAAGCGCGGGATATACCGCAAGTTCAAAGTTGAGCGCACGGACGGCAAGAGTGCGCCGGGCGAGAAGCACCACGGCTGCCGCTATTTCGTGATCGATATTGACCACGATGAACACGCAGATGCGGCGCTGTTGGCGTATGCGGACGCATGCGAAGCCGAGTATCCGAAGCTCGCCGACGACCTTCGCAACATTTGTTGCCGATAACGAGGGTCCACGGCACTATTTGCAATTTCTGATCTGCTTGAGCCCATTAGAAATAGTTTCCCCTAGCAATTCCACTTCATGTGCAATTGCCTTTCCGTCACGATCAAGATGATCAATCAGTAATCGCGCCTGCGCGATAGCCTTTTTGGCGTCTTTGCAGGCGTCTCTGCGATTTGGTTTTCCAGTATTCTTGCTTGGCTCTCGAGATGCTCAATACGCTCTTGGAGCGCATCGCTTACGTTTTTAATTTCACCGTTCTCCGCACTTGGCGGTTCGCCGGCCATGGCGTCATCCAGACCGACAACTTCCATTGCGGCTTTGTTGAAAATGTTGGCCGTCCTATACCAAATTTCGTGAAAATCAAAGGGATCGATCGACAGTACAATGGTTAAATTTGGCGTGTGTGCTCCGATTGATTTTGTATCGAATGTGACGTATTATTGTTCATATCCTAATAATTTTTTACTTTATTATGTTACTAACGAACTAAATTGGATCACATGATAACAGGCGATCAAATACGAGCTGCACGAGCGCTTTTGAAACTCTCAGCAACCGGGCTGGCAAAAGGCGCCGGGCTTGGCATTTCGACCATCCAAAGAATGGAAAAGACAAGCTGCATTCCGCGGGCATCCGGAACCAATATCGACGCTGTACAGAAAACGCTTGAGTCCGCTGGCGTTGAATTCATTGCGGAAAACGGCGGCGGTCCTGGCGTCCGGTTACGTGAGCGGCCATCAGTATCATCGTTCTCCATAGCTAAGGAGTAGACGTGAGCGATGCAGAGGACGGTCCCTGGCCACCACCTGGTGGCGCCACCCTGCTAGATGCTGTTCTCGCGTACATACATCCTACGCAATGCGACGAATTTCGATTGCTGATTAGTGAAGCTCGAATTGGGACGCCTGACTTTATCAACGGGTCTACAGAGGCTGAAACGCGCTTTGAGGAAATCACCCAAGAGGCGACTGCAGCGCTGTGGAAGGATCTGGAAAACGGCGAACTTCGAATTGAGGGGTTCGAATACATCCTTGGTAAGGAAGCCGAAGCATTTGGCGTCGGCCGCAAAGCAGTGCCCGTGATGGCAGATCAGGCCAAGCGGTTTGAAATTATAGCGTGGTCTAACACTCCTTTTGTGCGGAAAGAAATTCTGCAATTTGACCCAGCGTTGCTGACAAATGCAATCCAACCAAAAGGTGTTCCGCTAAGTTATATGCTCATCGACGTTCGCGTTTATCAGGGTGACCACACGACACAAAGCGTAGCCGACACAAAGAAGTACGATGACACAGTGGTGACGCTTACTAGTAGCCGCAGTGATAAGAAATCGGGTGGACCTCGATCCCAAAGAGATCTGGCTTTGGAGAAAGAGGCCACGGCCGCTTTAATCGCATATGGCAGAAAAAATAAAGGTCAAGCTCCAGGCGGCAGACGAAGTACAACAATAGAATGGTTAATAGACGAGTTTCCTATATTGGGGAAAAATGCAAGAGATCGGGTTTGGGATAAATCTGTAGCCAGTTTCCCAGAATGGGGTTACGCAGGCAAAAAGAAAAATATCCCAGACAACTAATCCGCCAGTGTTTTCAGCATTTTAAATCAAATCACCTCAGTTTCCTGAATCGTGCCGCCTATTACAGGGCATGGAATTCTTTAGAAAAAGAGTCCTCGAAATACAAATCAAGAGGACGCAAGATGTCGCAACTAAGCGAAGCCGCCAAACCCGAAACTGTGGCTGTCAACCTAGTCGAAC
>JAJFJB010000415.1 GCA_021774435.1 Alphaproteobacteria bacterium | reverse complement strand
GCTCGGCGAACCCCGACATCGGGCGAAGTCATTGCACTGGAAGGCGGTGTGAACTTCAAGGGAGTTTAATCCCTAAAACTCCCCCTGAACGACCTTATCGCGAGGTGACTCACTTCGAATTGCCCATTCATTACCGGCAATTTCGCCCGCAACCGTCGTGCGCACCATCGTGCGCGCTTGGTCCTCCGGCCAACGGTGCCCGCGATGCAGAACACAGCGATTGTCCCAAATCACGATGTCGCCGACCTGCCATATATGTTTGTAGAGGCGCGGCGGTTGCGCACCTTCCTCGGTCAAGTCTGCCAGCAATTTTCGGCTCTCCTCCAGATCTTCGCCCCGTATGTGGCTGGCATGCCGGCCCACGAACAGGTTTTTGCGGCCCGTCGCCGGGTGAACGCGGACGACCGGATGTTCGACCGGTGCCAGATGAGAGAGTTCCTCCTTGTTCAGAATCTCGAGGCCGCCAAACGGCGCATGGCTGAAGGCGTAATCATGCACGGCGACCTTATCCTCAAGCCACGCCTTCCTGTCATCATCCAGCGCATCGTAGGCCGCGCGCATATCGGCCCACTCGGTTTCGCCGCCCGTGTCCGGCACGATATGCGCCGCCAGGATCGATGCCTTTGCGCCGACACGTTTGTAGGAACTATCACTGTGCCAATAGGTATTGCCAACGAGAAATCTCGCCTGAAGACTGGAGCGCGGCGCGACCGCCCCGTCGGCCTGCACATTGCTGAGATTGGAAATGCCTGTCGACCGGGTTCGCCGAATACTCTGCTCCAGCGCGCCAAAGCGGCGGCTAAACGCCAGGTGCGCCGCATCGTCGAGTTGCTGGTCCGGAAAAATCAGAACCCCATGCTCGTGCCACGCATCCTCGATTTTTTTAAACGTGCCATCATCAAGCCGGGTCAGATCGACGCCGCGCACAGTAGCTCCCAGCGTTGCATCGGTGGGTATCACCTCTAGTCCCATGACAGTCGCCCTCTCGATTTGGCTGCGCCTCTTGACGCAGGCGGTCAAACATCGTCTCGTTTACACGGACAATATTCCAACGGACAGGGCCGGACTGCAAGCCGGCGGCGGAAGGGAGCAAAGTCACATGGCGACATCAAGTGTCAACGAGGCGGATGCCTCAACGGAAAAATTCCTCCGGGGAAAATATGCGATCTGCGGTATTGGGGAGACGACCTATCGGCGCGGCTCCAACGAAACCACGCGCGCGCTGGGGACCTGGGCAATCAAGAATGCGATGGACGACGCCGGCATGGAGGCCGGCGATATCGACGGCATGCTGAGCTATTCCGGCAACGACTCGACATTTTCGACCTTCGTCGCCGGTGACCTCGGCATCCGCCTGAACTTCTACATGGACGTGCATGGCGGCGGCTCCTCGACGGAAGCGCTGATCGGCATCGCCATCGGCGTCATCGAAGCCGGCATGTGCAAGACCGTGGCGATTTTCCGCGCCATGAACGGCTACAGCGCCGTCCGCATCGGCGGCACCGGCGCGCGTTCCGCCGTGCCGATTAACGGCGACCAGATCCACCATCGCGCGTACGGTTGGCAAAGCGCCGGACAAATGTTCGCGCCGACGTTCCTGCGCCACATGTACGATTACGGCACGACACCGGAACAGGTTGCCGGCGTCAAAGTCGCGCATTCGAAGCACGCTTCGAACAATCCGAAGGCCTATTACAAGCAGCGCTATACGGTCGAGGATGTCGTCAATTCGCGGATCATCTGCAAACCGCTGCATCTGCTGGATTGCTGCGTGGAAACCGACAACGCCACCTGCATCATCGTGACCCGCCTCGACCGGGCCCGCGATTGCAAAAATGCGCCGGCGGTCATCCAGTCGGTCGTCGGGCGCTGCTGCAAACCGCGCATCGACATGCATTATCAGCACGGTCCGATTTCGACCGTTGCCGGTCATTACGCCAAGGATATCCTGTGGCCGAATGCTGGTGTCGGACCGGAGGACATCGATGTTACCGGATCCTACGACGCCTTCACCTTCACCACGATGCTGCAGCTTGAGGATTACGGCTTCTGCAAGAAGGGCGAAGGCGGTGACTATGTTTCGAACGGCACGATCGAGCTGGGCGGCGCACGGCCGAACAACACGTCCGGCGGACATCTGTGCGAAGGCTATACGCACGGCATGAATATGGTCATCGAGAACACAAGGCAGCTGCGCGGCGCTGTCGACGATTCATGCCCGGTGGGGCCGGACGGCAAGAAACAACATACCTATGACTATTCCGAAGGCGGTTGCCGGCAGGTGAAGGGTGCCGAACTGACCGCCAATCTGGGCTGGGCGATGCCTGGTACCGGATCGGCGATGGTCATGGCCAAAGACGCACGGTAGGGGGAGACGGAAAATGCCAGTACAAGGCGATTATATGGGCATGATGCTGACCATCGACGATCTCGATGGTGAGAATTTGGACTTCTTCCGCTATTGCGCCGAGCGGGATTTCCGACTGCAGCGGGGAAAGGAAAGCGGGCTTCTACGATATCCGCCGGCGACCGCCTGCCCCTGGACGAGCGACCGCGAGTCGGAATGGGTCTCGGTCGAAGGCAAGGGCACCGTGCATTCCTACGCGGAAGTGCACCACCCGATTCAACCGGCGTTCAAGGACAAGGTTCCCTACATGATTATCCTGGCGGACCTCGACACGCAGAAGGGCGAGCCCAGCGCCGACGAAGCAATCCGCGTTGCGGGAAACCTGGTCACCGCGGACGGTGAATTCGCGCCGCCGGAAATGATCAAGCAGGTCGGTATCGGAACGCGGCTCAGAATGGTCTTTGTCGACGTCAGCGACGGCTTCGCGATCCCGCAATGGACCATCGACGAGGATGCCGATCAACCGGAGAGTCCGTGGCGCTACCCGCAGGAATAGCACTGCGTCACATTGCTAGTTGCGGCGCAGTTTCCGCAGCGTAACGTTACCCGTCACGATCGCGGCGCCGAGGATAATCAGTCCAAAGCCCGCGACCGCGGTTAACGACAATTGCTCGCCAAGCACGCCGACACCGAGCAGCACAGCAGCCACCGGCATGAAGAAGGCCAAGAGCGACGCATTGGTCGCGCCCGCGTTGCGCACCAGCCAGAAGAGTAAGAGGACGGGTACCGCCGTGCTGAACAGTGCGACGACAAGCAGGCTCCCGACAGCAATATCCGAAGGCTCGAGAAGCCATATCCTATCGGCAAACAGTGCCATTGGGATCAGCAGAAGAGACGCGGTAACGAGCTGCCCGGCTGCCATCAACACAGGCGACAACTGAGGTTGACGGCGTGCATAAATGCCGCCGGCGGCATAACTCAAAGCGGCGAGTACCGTTACTGCGGCACCGACAACCTGCGTGCCAAGTCCGGCCAATACCGTCGGACCGATAATGACGACGACACCGGCGAACCCGATGGCCACGCCTGTCAGGCGCTGCAAGGTAAATGTCTCATCGTCGAGCAATAATGGACCGATGAGCACACTGAAAACCGGTATTGTTGCAAACAAAATGCCGCCAAGGCTGCTATCGATATGTGCCTGTCCCCAGGCAATCGCCGCATAGGGAATTGCGGCCGTGAGAACGCCCAGGATCAGCAATGGAGTCCATCCACTAATCGTCCCGGGAAAACGCAAACCCATCGACCGCAAAAAGCCGTAGACCACGACCGCAGCAATCAGCGCTCTACCCGCCGCAATAGTCAGCGGCGGAATACTGCCGACCGCCAGCTTGATGAAAAAGAATGAGCTTCCGAACAACGCCGCTGTGAGAAGCAGGACGGCCCATTGCTTGCTCGACATACCGATAGGCATGAGATGCCCTCCCCCTAGCGTTCATTAACCTGTGATCGCGGCATCGGTCGGTGTTCACTGCCGACCATTTCCGTGTAGGCGATGAATTTGAACGGATCGAAAAATTGTGCCGCACTGCGCAGGCGGTCCGCGGCCTCCGCACGCAAACGCTTGATTGCATCTTCCTTGGGAAAGCGCTTCAAAGCCGCCGTTGCCAAACTGAAGGCAAGCGCATTGTCACCGGCATCGATCGCCCGGCGCAGTGCGAGCACGACACCCCGTGGCGAAAGCTGCAAATAGTTCTCCAGGAAGCGTCCGTAGTCGGCGGCGGTCAGCGTATCCAGGCCTCGGGGTTCCTGGCCCGTTATGTCTTCACGCCAAATGCCGACCATCTTGTCACCGACGCGCGCGATGATGTGATCGCGCGGCGATAGATAGGAGATATACGCATCGGGGCGATTTTGCAGGCCGGGCGGGATCAAATTCAGGCGCACGATATCGCTGACGGCAAAGCCATTCTTGAGATGCGTTCGCGTGGCGTCGACGAGCCACTTGAAATCGTCCCGGAACCGTTTTAACGGCTCTGGCGCATAGAGAATTGTCAGCGGGCGATGACCGTGCAAAATGTATTTCGGATCAACCGCGATTACCGTATCCATTGCCGCGATGGCTTCATCGATCAAACCTTCCTCCACCCACGGTTCGCCGTAATACGGCATCAGGAAGTCACCGACGAACATTGTCTTCAACCCGGGCAGGTGGACAAACAGCGCATCTTCCGTTTCGCCACCGGCGACCGGTATCAAATCAATTTTTGTGCCCCCGATGGAAATACTGGTGCGCACATCAACCGGGATATCGGGCCGGTAGGACTCGATCCATTCCCGCTTGAAATTGTCTCCGCGATACTGGTGGTAACTGTGTTTTCGAAGCGCACGGCCGAGCGTTCCCTTAAAGTTTCCACGGCCATAAACTTTTAAATTTGGGCTGATCGATTTCAGATAAGTAAGACCGCCAATATGATCCCAATGCGCATGCGTCACGATGGCAGCCGTTACCTTTGGTAAATTCGGAAATCGGTTTTTCAGGTCGTCATGCGCTGCCTTCAAGCTATGGGGTTGCGTGCCGGCATCGACCGCAATCAGTTCTTCACCATCGTCGGACAGTACGAAATAAACGTCGGAGAATCCGTATCCGTAGAATGCGAACACCCGGCCCGGCACAATCTCTTCCATCGTCGGCGTCGACGCCATCGATGCGCCGGAACTCTCGGCGGTAAACCAGCCCATAAACATGGCCTGTGGATCACGTGTGCCGTATCCGCTCAATTTCGCGAACTTTCCCGCCTCTTCCGTGTTGCCGTCCTCGGCATGCAGCCTGGCGAGCGTGCGATACACCTCGCGGAAAAAGCCCATCGTCGGCTCGGATTCGGGATGTTCCGCAAGCCAGTTGAGCTCCGCGTACGCGGCATCTCTTTTGAAGAAGAAGAACGGGACCTGCGCATAAATCATACCCGCGGACCAACGCACCAAAACATTTCTGCCTTTCGCAAGCCGTGCCGCTTCGTCCAGAATATCAAAGGTGTCATGGACCCAACCGACACGGTCCAGCAATGGCACTCTGTCGGCGTATGTCGCGCGCAGGATCGCGTAGGCGGCCAAGTAGGTTGCCCGGACTTGACTGCTCATGTCGCCACCGTAGCGTTTTAACAATTGCTCGAAAAATGCGATGCCAACCTTCTGTTGGTTGGCATTGAGATAAGCATTGACCAGAACGAACGTATTGCGCGGGTCTTCATTTCGTCCGTAGGACAGAACGGTTTCTAAAAATTCGGTGTCGCTGCGATAAACCTTGTCTGGATTATTTATTGCGAAGGGTTCGAAACTGACAGCCGGCTTAAGCGAATCGACCAATCCCGCGCGACCTGTCTGTTGCACAGCCGGCTTGCCGGATTTCAACGACGAGACCTGTACCGGACTGGTAGCAGGCCGATCGGCCAATGAAACGGACAGTGCGGCGAAGACAATGGCGATCGGTGCAAAGGGAAATAAAAGTTTGAATTTCATAGCTCACCTTTCAGTGTATATACACCTTATTTGGTAAATAAAGGGACCTCTCAGTGAGAGGCCACAGCGTGATTTACATCGCTCAGCTCACCATGAAGCGACGACCAGCGGTCTTGGCCAAATGATTTTAGAAACGCCGACTGTGCGCCATTCCAATAGGGTTGCGCCGCCTCTATCGCTTGCCGCCCCTCTTCCGTGAGAACAAGCAACCGGACGCGCGCGTCTTCTCCCGGCTGTGTTCGCAGCAATCCGTCCTTTTCGAGCCGCCTAATATTCCGGGTCAATGTCGTCCGATCCATTCCCATATGGTCCGCAAGCCGCGATATGGGCACCGGCGAAAGCCGCTTTAAGGTAACGAGCAATGAAAATTGCGTGGTCCGCAAGCCGCTCGGTTGGAGTTGCTGATCGTAGAATTGCGCCATCAATCGGGCCGCCTTGCGAAGATTCATGCATGCGCAGTCTGCTGGATCATGGGGCATTTTCTAGCTTTCAATTTACGTGTATATCCCCTCTTTTATGTGCATATACACGTTATGTCAAGTCCGGCCCGAATTGCCTGTGAAAAATTCCACCCCAACGAACTAATTACCCATGCGCGGACATTTCGATTGACGGAATTCGAATTTTTCCCCTTAGCTGCGGCACCGCTTTGAGCAGAGGGACTGAAAATGACGGCAACAACATCGATCAAGCTGAGCGAAACCGACAATGTGGCGATGGTGCTTGCTAATATCGCCAAGGGTGAGACGCTCGAAACGATATGCCTCACTGCACGCGAACCGATCCCACGTGGGCACAAGCTCGCGGTCGCCCCGATCAAGGAAGGCGAACCGGTCATCAAATACGGCCAGATCATCGGGTTCGCTTCCGCCCATATTGCGCCTGGAGAACATGTGCATGTTCACAACGTATCCATGGGTGATTTCGAACGCGACTACGCCTATGGCGAACGCGCGCAGCCAACCGACATGGTGCCAGAAGCGGACCGGGCGACCTTCCAAGGCTTTCGGCGCGAAGATGGACAAGTCGGCACGCGCAACTTCATCGGTATCGTCACCTCGGTGAACTGTTCCGCGACAGCCGCACGCCTCATCGCCAAGGAAATCGAAAAGCGCGGTATCCTGGACGACTATCCCAATGTGGACGGGATTGTCCCCATCGTACATGGGGCGGGCTGCTGCATTGGCACGGACGACGAAGCATTTCGCATGCTCCAGCGGACCATCTGGGGCCATGCGCGGCACGCTAATTTCGCCTCCATGCTGATGCTAGGCCTCGGCTGTGAGGCAAACCAGATCCCGTTGATGCTCGATGTGATGGGTAAGCCGTCGGAGGAAACCTTTCACTACACCACCCTTCAGGCGGAAGGTGGGACCCGCAAGACGGTCGAAGAATGCGTGGAATGGTTCGAGAGCGTCCTACCGCGGGCCAATGCCATGCGACGGGAAACCGTTCCCGCATCCGAGCTGACCGTCGGCCTGCAATGCGGCGGATCCGATGGCTATTCCGGGATCACCGCCAATCCGGCACTCGGCATTGCGGTCGACACCCTGGTGCGGCATGGCGGTTCCGGCGTGTTGGCGGAGACACCGGAAATTTACGGCGCCGAGCATTTGCTGACGGGCCGCGCTGTCTCTCGCGACGTCGGCGAAAAATTGATCGAACGCATTCATTGGTGGGAAGACTATGCCGCCAAACACAACAGCAACATGAACAACAACCCAACGCCGGGGAACAAGGAAGGCGGATTGACGACAATACTCGAAAAATCGCTCGGCGCCGTTGCCAAGGGAGGCTCCACCAATTTGGTCGGCGTTTACAAATATGGCGAACCGATTACCACGAAGGGCTTCGCCTTCATGGATAGTCCCGGATACGACCCCTGTTCGATTACGGGCGAAGTCGCGTCGGGCTGTAATCTTGTTTGCTTCACGACGGGCCGTGGATCCTGTTACGGCAACAAACCCGTGCCTTCCATAAAATTGGCCACCAATACGCCCATGTTCAACCACATGGCGGAAGACATGGATGTCAATTGCGGCACCGTTGTCGATGGAACCGAGAGCTTGGAGGACGTTGGCGAGAACATTTTCCAAAAAATACTCGCCGTCGCGTCTGGTGACCTAACCAAATCAGAGGAAATCGGCGTCGGCGATACTGAATTCGTCCCCTGGCAAACCTGGGCGCAAATGTAGCATTGGTGCCGTCACCAGCGGGTCAGGCAGCGGCTTCCAGATCCGAACGCAGTTTTGCGATGACGGCCTGATCTGTCGTGATATTGCCGTAGCACGCCGCATTGAAGCGGTCGGTGATTTCACGCACCGGCACCTCGGGGATGGTTTGCTCCAGTTCGGGCCGTCGTTCGCGCGGCGTTGCGGACGGTACAAACTCGTATCCACGTTTTCGTGCGGCAGCCAGCATATCGAAATACAACCGATAGACTTCCGAAATGCCCGGCTTGCCTTTCGGATAACGCAACCCTACTGGCGCAGAAGTAGGAATCATCCAGTCCGGCAACAAGCCGAACGCCAGGCTGATCAAATCGGACGCCGCGTTGGAATTGCCCCGGATGGATTCACGATCCACCTCAGCGATGGTTACGACCCGCGCCGCGTGCGCTTTATAGGCCCATAGAAGAGCGCGGTACAAAAGATAGATCGCAAGCAGAAGCAGCGGATATTTAAGCAGTTCAATGACGAATTCGACAAACGGCGGCACGCTTCCGGTTTCTATATTCTCCCACCAAGGATTTTCACGCGGTGTCACAACTCGGTCGGCGCGGCTTCGCGGTACGGTCTCCCCGAACAGCCAGATGATAATGTCAAAAATTATCTCGAAAACCGGGACAAGCAACACCGTCAGCACCCAGGACACGGCGTCCAGGAACCGGTTCCAGCCAGCCAGCAAGAGCCGCAATCCTTCGCCGCCAAACAACGCGCCGATTGAACCGATAACAAGACCGCCGCCAATCACCACAGAAATCGCAAGGCCGATCGTACGGGGCCAGGTTGCGGCCGATGCCATTCGGGCAAACGCCAGCCCGGCCAGACTGATGGCGAAGAACGGAATAATCATAATGGTTGCGTCAAAGTCGGCCTTGAACACCTGTTCGGCCAACATGGTGCACGCCAAACCGACGATCCCGGTGCGAAAGGTTAGTAGCAAGCGCGCCTGGGGATGGGTATCAATGGCAATCCGCACCCCCCGGTACCAACACAAGCCGGCCATCATGGTGCCGATGATCAATCCCGCCAGTGCCTTGCCCGCATAGCCGCCACCGATAGTACGCGGTCCCCATAGTAAGTCACCGGAGACGGACGATATCGCAAGATAAACCGAGAGCATGCCGAGCAGTGCCTGTGCGACGCCTGGACTCCGCAGATTTGGCTTGGTGCTCGAGATCAACCGCATCGCAGTCGCACCCACCATGATCAACACAAGCACGACGTAGAGCGGCAATGGCGCGCCGCCCTGATCCAATAGGAACCCCGACAAATGCAGAACCGGGAAGAGCCAGAATGCCTCCGCGACGACCGTTATTGCGATAACGATGAGATCTCGCTTGTTAAGCATCGGCGGAATCCGTCCGCTCGAAAACGGATCGATAATCTTCGACGACGATTTCGGAAATTTCAGGTAACGCATCGTCACCGACATACAGCGTCACAATGCTGTGGCCCCGCCGCTTCAGTCGCTTCAGAAGTTCAATCGATGCCGGCCGAAAAAGACCCGCGACATAAACGACCGTCGCGCCAAAGGGCACCGACCCGTTCTGTTCTATGACGTCCTCCAGGGGCCGTGTCGTCATCGACGTCGCTCCGGCCAGCGAGGTCATGATCGCGGTTAACTGGTTCGGTCCAGCACCGGGCGCAACGAAAGGCGGCGCCACGCCCCCCGCAATATTGCAGTTGACGACGACACCGACCGCGCAGCCGAGGTCAATCGACCGAACGGCAACCGACGCTGCGCCAGTGACCGCTGCCTCCAGAAATTCCGGTCGGTTGCTCCAACGATCGAGTTCGCTCGTATTACACTCCACCAAAATCATCACTTGCTGAGCGACGCTTGGATCGAAGGTGCGGACGAAGACCGCGTCGCGGCGCGCGGTCGCTTTCCAATCGATGTGCCGCGCCGGGTCGCCAGGCCGGTACTCGCGCAAACCGCTAGGCCGGGTCGGATCATCGACACGCCGAACACGGCTTAGCGAATCGCCGATCGGACGAGAAGGCGGCAGGTAGAAGTTCGGCAGCGGCACCATCCGGGGATAAACGACAACGCCCTGGGGACGCCGGAAGGATTCGAGACTTGCCTGATAGAAACCGAAGATGTCGCCACTGACGATGCGCGACGGTCCAAAGGCATAGTGGCCTCGCTTCGCGGCAAGCAACCGATGCCGGAAGGTCGCGCGCTCATACTGGCCCAGACTCGTCTCTTGCTTGACCTCCACCATGCCAAATTGGCTCAACCGCGGCGCATCGGATTGCGCAAGCTTGAGACCGGTTGGAACAAATTCGGTAATGCTGATCCAAGGCAGCGGCAAGGGCTTACGGTTCTCCACTGTCATGGCAAGGTCGAACAAATCCCCTTCCATGAATCGATTGTTGGACGGCACACACCGATAATCGACTTCCGCCAGTGCCAAGCGCGCCCACAGCCGGGACACGACAACCAGCACCAGAACTACGCCACACAACGCTGCGATTAGTAGTTTTCCCGCGGCGGCGCCGACAATGGCGACGACAAAGAGGACCGCGACAATCAGGTCGGAAATTACGGAGCCCGACCGTGTCCAGCGGCTCAGATGGGGTTCAAATGTCCGCGTGTCGTCGACCGCCATGACCGTTACCCAGCTTCACCTTCAATCGGCACAGGCGTTTGGTCGAGAATATCCGCGATAACATCGGCGGCGCTCACGCCGCGCAACCGCACACCTGAATCGATCAACAAGCGATGCACCAACACCGGTGCTGCGAGAGCCTTGACGTCATCCGGCAACACAAAGCCTCTTCCCTCGATCGCCGCGTATGCCTGACAAGCGCGCTGCAACGCCAAAGCCGCCCTGGGGCTCGCGCCCAGTCGAAGCCGCTCATCGGTTCTTGTCGCGCCCACAATCGCCAACAGGTAATCGCGCACCGCAACGTCGAGCGTGACGCCGTCAACCGCAGCTTGCGCTTCCGCGATTTCTTCCGGTCCCGCGACGGGCTCGAAAGCCGGCACTTCCTGATTCGATTGGAATCGCTCCAACATCGCCGCCTCCTCTTTTCCACCGGGATAGCCGAGTTCGAGACGGAGCAGAAAGCGGTCCAACTGCGCTTCCGGGAGCGGAAAGGTTCCTTCCAGTTCGACTGGATTGAGCGTGGCAATGACGAAAAATGGCATTGGCAGGGGTCTGGTCGTGCCGTCAATCGACACTTGGCGCTCCTGCATCGCTTCCAGCAAGGCCGACTGCGTGCGCGGCGTCGCCCGGTTAATTTCGTCGGCCAACAGAACTTGCGTGAATACCGGCCCCGGCTGAAATTCGAATTCACGCCGGTTCATATCGAAAATATTAACGCCCAGGACGTCCGCCGGCACGAGATCCGGCGTAAATTGAATTCTGCCGAAGTCGCAGCGAAGCGTCGCGGCCATTGCTTTAGCCAATGTTGTCTTACCGGTGCCGGGAACGTCCTCGATCAAGACGTGGCCGCGCGCCAGCAATGCCGCCAACGCGAGGTTTATCGCATCGGATTTTCCGACAATGACGCGCTGGACACCTTCCCGCACCCTTTCCGCCAGATGCTGTACAACCGCCGTCTGATCTCCATCGCCCGTCATACCATACTCGTGTTTGTTGTTCGTTACCTATGGGAACGCATCGGCGGAAATTGCCACGAAACAGGTGCGGGTGTCATCGATTTCGGGCGCTGGCAAAGTACCATGGCCGGAACACCAACACGCGGACCGACTGCCCGTTAACAGACTTTATCCGCTTCAAGGGACGCGACTATATCCTCATCGACATAGGCGGACGCTTTCACGAATTCGTCGATACCGCCATTCGGCTTCTCTCGCCGAAGCGCATTGAGCTGTCTCAATTCGCTTGAAATTTTGGCTCTTTGTTCGGCAAGGTGCTGGTAGTGCGTGTCGCATCCGGCAACTTGACGCGGATAATTGCGCAATGCCTGAAAGGTTTCCTTGCGCTTCGTTTCCAATCGGTTCCGAATCGCAGCCCAGACAAAGTCCGGCGATTGTTTGCTCATTTCACGTTCCCTCCGGAATCTCTGCGACGAACATTGCTGCCATGGAGAATAACACAAACCAAAGGAATACCGCGAAACACAGTTTCGCCATCGCCGCTATAACGTCAGCGCGAACTTGATGCCGTAACCGAGCAGCCCGACCACGGCAACGCCCGCAGCCCAAAGAAATATGAACCATATGATTTTTTTCAGCACCGGTTTGACCGTCGTAACCCGGTCAATGATAGCCCTCGTTCGGGTCAATCTTTCCCCGGAAGACCCAATAGGCGTACGCCGTATAGGCAAGGATCATCGGAACCAGTATGGCGGCGCCGACCAGCAGAAATCGCAAGCTCTCGTCCGGTGCGGCGACATCCCAGATCGTCAGGCCGGGTGGCACCATGTAGGGATAGAAACTGACACCGATCCCGGCGAAGCAGAATACAAAGATCGAGAGCGCCGCGACAAAGGGCGTTACGTCGCTGCGGCCGTTAAGCCCTCTGAACAGAATACCGGCGGATATCAGCACGAAACCCGGCACAACCGCGCTGAAAATAGCGGTCGGCCATGCGAACCAGCGTTCGAGGTAGATTGGGTTCAGAAACGGCGTCCACAAGCTCACGACCCCGATAAGCCCGAGCGTGCCGAAGGCGGCTTTCTTGGCCAACGATACCGCATGGGCATGAACCTGCCCTTCGGTTTTCATCACCAACCACGTCGCCCCAAGCAGCGCATAACCGACGACCAGCGCGACGCCGGTCAGCAGACTGAAGGGCGTTAGCCAGTCCCACCACCCACCGGCATAAGCCCGGCCACTGATTTCGATCCCTTGCACCAACGCACCGAGTGCGACGCCTTGCGAGAAGGCGGCGACGATTGACCCACCGATGAAGGCTTTGTCCCAGAACCGTTTGCTCGCGGGAGACCGCCACCGAAATTCGAATGCGACACCCCGGAAAATCAAACCCAACAGCATAGCCACCAGCGGCGCATAAAGTGCCGGCATCACGACCGCATAGGCCAGCGGGAATACGGCAAAAAGGCCGCCGCCGCCCAGAACTAGCCAGGTCTCGTTCCCGTCCCACACAGGCGCCACCGTGTTGATCGCCAGATCGCGTTCCGATTCTCGCGCCAGAACGGGAAACAGGATCCCGATTCCAAGGTCGAATCCGTCCATGATGACATAGGCGAGAATGGCAAAGGCTATGATCCCCGCCCAAATGAAGGGAAGATCAATTTCCATGATCGCCTCCTTTACCCGTCAAGTCGCCAACCTCGGCCGAAACCGCCTGGGCTGGTGTGATCCCGGCGGCCCGGGTCGGTCCAAACTCGATATCGGCCAGCCCCGCATCGGGCGATTTTCGCATCAGCTTCAGCAGATAATAGATACCGGCGCCAAAGACGGAGACATAGACGACAAAAAACGCAACCAGCGACGCCGCAACCGCAGGGGCCTCGAGGGGCGAAACCGAGTCGGCGGTCCGCAGCAACCCATAAATCGTAAAAGGCTGACGCCCGACTTCAGTCGTAATCCATCCCGCCAGGACCGCCACAATACCCGCCGGCCCCAACGCAACGGCGGCTCTGTGCAGCCACTTGTTCTCAAATAGCCGGCCGCGCATACGATGCCACAAAGACCACAGGCCAAGGGCGGCCATGGCAAAGCCAATTCCGACCATAATACGGAAACTCCAGAACACGATGAAGACCGGCGGGCGGTCTTCCCTTGGCCATTCTTTAAGCCCCTTTATCTCCCCATCCCATTCATGGGTCAGAATTAGCGAGCCCAAATGGGGTATCTCAATGGCATAATTGACCGTTTCGTCGGCTTCATCGGGGATACCGAACAGGATCAAAGGCGCTCCCTTGCGCGTGTCGAAATGACCCTCCATGGCGGCGATCTTGGCCGGCTGATGTTCCAAGGTATTCAGCCCATGGAAATCGCCGGCGACGATCTGCAGCGGGGCGACGATTGCCGCCATCCACATCGCCATGGAGAACATGATCCTTGCCCCATGGTCGCGGCTGTTTTTAAGAAGATGCCAAGCCCCGACGCCCCCGACGATAAAGGCCGTGGTCAAATAGGCGGCAAATATCATGTGAACGAGCCGGTAGGGGAAGGAGGGATTGAAGACGACCGCCCACCAGTCTGCGGGAATGAATTGGCCGACATCGTTGATCGCATATCCCGCCGGGGTCTGCATCCAGCTGTTCACCGACAATATCCAGAAAGCGGAAAACAGGGTCCCGATTGCGACCATCACCGTCGCCAGGAAATGCAGCTTCGGTCCGACCCGCTTCAATCCGAAGAGCATCACGCCGAGGAAGCCCGCTTCGAGAAAGAAGGCCGAGAGAACCTCATACCCCATGAGCGGGCCAACAACTGGGCCCGCCTTATCGGAAAAAACACTCCAGTTGGTCCCGAACTGGTAACTCATCACGATACCCGAAACCACGCCCATGCCGAAGGTGACGGCAAATATCTTTTTCCAATACTCGAAAACGGTCAGGTAGGTATCGTCCTTGCGCCATAGCCAAAGCCCTTCAAGTACTGCGAGGTAACTTGCAAGACCTATCGTGAAGGCCGGAAAGACAATATGAAAGGAAACCGTGAAGGCAAACTGAAGCCGCGCCAATAACGTCGCGTCCAGGAAATCAAGCATCCGGCTGCACCCTCCACTCGGATATTCGCGTTCGCTATTGATCTGGCTTGTCGCGGCGAGCGATCAAACGACTTATTGTCGAAACTTGACGGCAAAGCGGCGGGGTTGCAAGTGCGGCAATTTACGCTTCGGCCTGGTGGCGGGCGGTAATAGGCGCCTCACCCGCTCAAGTTTCTTGCTTCTTCTTATGCGCGGCGAGCGCCATGAGCCTGCGGTCGCGCCAATTCCGACGCTCTTCCAGTTCTTCGCTCGAAACATACTCGCGTCGCTCCGCCTCGACTTTCTCAATCAGAACGCTGCTCCAAGGCTGAGGATCCGAGCGGGATGCATCGATCGAATGATAAAGCGGCCCCAGAACCTCAGCATACTCGCGGACACCCGCCGGTGCATTCAAATCAATGGTCTCAAAAGGACCAATGAATGACCAGCGCAATCCCAGCCCTTCCCGCACGGTTTTGTCGATATCCTCGGCGCTCGCATATCCTTCTTCGAATAATGCCCATGCTTCGCGCAACAAGACGCCCTGCAATCGGTTGAGCACGAAGCCTTCAATCTCACGGCGCACCAGAATGGGTGACTGCCCGACTGCCGTCATCACCGACATGGCGACCTCGACTGCATCCGGATCCGTCCAGGGCGCGGGCGCCACCTCCACCACGGGCACCAGATACGGCGGATTTACCGGGTGCGCGACCAGAAACCGGCCACGGTTGGACAGGTCTTCCGTAAAGGCAGATGCCGGAATGCCGGACGTAGAGCTTCCCACAACCGTTTTGTTACCCAGCAATGCGGAGAGCTCGCGGCTGATATCCTGTTTTAGCGGAACGCGCTCCGGAACCGATTCCTGCACATACTTCGCCCCATCGACGGCTTCGGCCAGGGAATCACAGACCTCGATCCTTTTCATGATCGCTTCGACATCATCAACCAAATCGTAATTCTTCAGATCTCCCAACCGTCCGCGAATATCGTCGCGAACACGGGCGCGGCTGACTTCGGAAGCATCGTAAAGTTTGACCGTCTCACCGGCCCGGGCGAACACAATGGTCCATCCGGCGCCCACCAATCCCGCGCCGGCGATAGCAATATGCATGTCAATCTACTCCCAAATTTCTATCAACCAGACAAATGCAATGCCGGATCGGCTATGTGTTGAAGGAAGGCGGGCCGTTGTCTGATCACATCATACCAGCGACGCAGGTTCGGCAACTCAGGTGTTTCGAGATCGAATAGGAACCAGCGATGCACGCGCATGCCGACCGGAATGTCTCCCATCGTGAATTGGTCTCCGGCAATAAAAGGCGATCGCGCCAATTGATTTTCAATGATACCCAACGGCCCCAACAACGCTTGGCGCGCGTTTTCAACAGCATCCGGATTTCGCTCTGCCGGCGGTAGTCGAACCAAATTCATAACCAGCGTGTGTTGGTGCGGCAGGAAGACGTTTCCTTCCCAATCCATCCAGCGGCTCGCCGATGCGAACGTCTCCAGATCGTCGCCATACATCAAGTCCGGTGCATATTTCATCGCCAGATACTGGATTATGCTGTTCGACTCCCACAGGCTGAAGTCGCTATCCTTGATCGTCGGCACGGTCCCGTTCGGGTTCATGGCACGGTATTCCGGCGTATCGACAATGCCGTAAGGCTTGCTGCCATTCTCGACACTGCCGTCCGGGCCCATTGTCGCACTGGCGAGGATCAATTCGAACTCAATGCCCGTTTCCGCAAGTGCCCAGAGAACCTTCTGTGTCCGAGCGGAGGTCGGGCGGCCCCATATGGTCAGCATGGCAAAACTCCTCATCAGGATTAGGGTCTAATTGTAGCGGAGATTTAGACTTCCACGCTATCGGCTGTCATGCCACTCTGCGCGTAATCGATTCATTCTGAATTTGGGAGCAAAGAAACTATGAAACTGATTGGTGCCTACCGTTCGCCCTATGTCCGCCGTGTTGCGGTCAGTATGAACCTGATGGGCATGGTGTTCGAGCACGACCCCATCCCCGTATTCGACGATCAGGATGCGGTGCGGAAATTCAATCCGCTGGTTCGCGTGCCGACAGTCGTGCTCGATGACGGCGAGTCGTTGGTCGAGAGCTATGCGATTTTGGATACCCTTGATGAAATGGCCGGGCCGGACAAGCGACTGATGCCGGCCAGTGGGCCCGAACGCCGGAATGTCATGAAACTCACCGCCGTTGCAACGGGCACAATGGATAAAGCGATCTGGGCGGTTTACGAAGGCCGCTTCCATCCCAAGGAAAAGGTCCATCGTCCCTGGATTGAACACAATGAAGAGCAGGCCTGCGGCGGCCTCGGTTTCCTCAATGACTGCGCCAAGGCTGCCGGCGACGGCTGGCTCGCAGGCACCGACCGTATCAGCCAGGCCGATGTCAGCGGCGCCATTGCCTACGCCTTCACCAACATGGCGCGCCCGAAGCTGGGCCTCGCTGAAAAGTGCCCAGACCTGGCCGCTTTCGTTACCCGTTGCGAAGCCACGGAAGCGTTCTCCAGCGTCGCACCGTAAGTACGACAAAATGGGGAGTGAAAACGCCATGAAACTAATCGGCGGCTATCGCTCCCCTTACGTACGGCGCGTCGCCGTCAGCATCAACTTGATGGGTATCGCCTACGAGCACGAACCGACATCACCGTTCAACGATCAGGACTCGGTGAGACAGTTTAATCCGTTGTCGCGGGTGCCAACTCTGGTCTTGGACAACGGAGAAACATTGGTGGAGAGCTATGCTATTCTCGATACCCTCAACGAGCTAGCCGAAGAGGGTAGGCAGTTGATACCGCAATGCGGGCCGGGACGCCGTCGCGTGATGAAACTTACCGCAATCGCCACCGGTACGATCGACAAATTAATTTGGTCCATCTACGAGAAGCGGTTCCGACCCGAGGACAAAGTTCACGAACCCTGGATTGCTCATAACGAGGCGCAAACCCTCGGGGGGCTCGATTACTTGAATGATTGCGCCAAAACCGCCGGCGATGACTGGCTCGCAGGCGGTGACCGTATCAGTCAGGCCGACGTCAGCGGCTCAATAGCATTCGCACAAACGGAGCTGGCGCGCCCGAAGCTAGAGGTGGCTGAAAGGTTTCCTTATCTCGCCGTACTCGCAACGCGCTGCGCGACCATGGGTGCGTTTGCGAGTGTCGCGCCATCGTAACTGCGGGAGGTTAGGCAAGTGCACAATTCAACGAAGAAAGGCACCGAATTCCGGGACGATCGACGGCAGGCGAGACGGCTGCCGCCGGAAACCGTGAAACGCCTCACGGCGATTGACCCCACAAAGTCCTTGTATGCGGCCTTTGAAACACTGGTGATACTCTCTGCTGCAATCACCGTATCCTTAATCTGGTGGACGCCCTGGATCGTGATCCCCGCGATTATCGTTATCGCCGGCCGGCAACAGGCGTGTTTTGTGTTGGCGCACGACGCCGCGCATTATCGGATGTTCGAAAGCCGCACCTTGAACGACACAGTTGGCCGTGCCTTCGCTGTGGTCGTCGGGATTTCGATGTGCACTTATCGCGTCCTGCATCGCCTGCATCACAATCATCTCTATGAAGAACGTGACCCAGATACGCCCCTGCACGGCGGATACCCGCGCGGTCGCGCCTATCTTGCCAAGAAGCTGACCAAGGACCTTTTGGGACTGACCGCCTACAAAACCTATTCCTATTTTTTTGGTGCGCCGGCGATCAACGACGATACGACAAAATCAAACCGGCCGCTTGACGATACCTCGCCGGCATTGCGCAAAGCCGCGCGCCAAGACCGATGGATTGTCGCCGGGTTCCATATCGCGGCGCCACTTACCGCTTTCTATGCGGGATATGGCGTCGAATATCTGATTCTGTGGATATTACCACTGATCACGGTCCTGCAAGCGCTCCTGCGCTTTCGCGCTATTTGCGAACATGGCGCGGTCACCGACTTTGCCTCGCCTCTCACTGCTGCGCGGACGAATAAGGCACCGTGGTGGCTACGCTGGTGGATGTTCCCGCACCATGTCAATTTCCATGTCGAACATCATCTTTATCCGTCGATACCGCACTATAATTTGCCCAAATGTCATGAAGAAATGGCACAGCTTGGATTATTGGAGCGCGCAGAAGTCCGAAGCGTTTTCGAGACCGCCCGCCGCGTACTCGCGCCGAAAGCCAACGTTCAGCCGGGTTCGCCAATCGGCAACGCGACTTCCTGATCGCGGTCCGCTTCGGCCAGGAGCCAAGTCCGAAATGCACGAATGACGGGCTGCTCGGCCGATCCTTTTGGACAAACGATCCAGTAAGCAATCGCGGCTGGAACGGAATCCTTTACGGGCCGCACAAGCCGTCCCGCCTTCAAATCCAAGGTCGCAAGCGCGCTCCGCGCCAAGGCAATACCCTGCCCCGCCACGGCAGCATCGATCGCCAAACTCGTGTCGGAAAAGATTGGGCCCTGCCTGGCCGTTGCATCGGGTACGCCAAAAGCCGCGAGCCATTCGCGCCAGCGCGAGCGCTCCTGATCATGCAAGAGGCGGTAATCCGCGAGATCTAATGGGAGGGCAATCTTATGTGCCGACGCAAAACCCGCGCTGCAAACCGGAAAATACCATTCGGCGCAAAGCCGGGTTACTTGCAGGTGCGGCCAATCACCGGTGCCATGACGAATGCCAAGATCAATACCATCGGTCGCAAAATCGACATGCCGGCGCGACGCGCTGATCCTCAGATCGATTTCCGGATGTGCCTCGGCGAAATCACCAAGTCGCGGCACCAGCCATTTGCTCGCAAAATTGGGCGACATGGTAACCGTCAGAACGCGCTCCTGACGGTCGCGCCGCAGCGACTCGGCACCGGTGCGCAGGCGCTCCAGGGCTTCGCGGACGAACGGCAGATATGCCGTACCCGCGTCAGTCAGAGCGAGGCCGCGCGCTTTGCGTTCGAACAGACTTGCGCCGAGTACGGTCTCTAACTCACGGATTTGATGACTGACGGCGCCCTGCGTGAGGTTCAGTTCTTCCGCCGAACGCGTGAAATTCAGCAAACGTGCCGCTGTTTCAAAGCTCCGCAGACACTGGGTGCTCGGCAAACTATCCATCGCGACCCATTAATTTTACTAATGACATTAAGAAATATATTCGTTTTTCAGGCCGCAGGAAACAGGTCATTTTCTGGCAAGCGTAAATTGATGGAAAGATTAATTATGTCAATGGCTCCTTTTTCGATTACCGCAGAAGACTTAATCCGTACGATTGGTACGGCCCGCGCGCCGATACGGTTCGATACCTGCCGAGGCGAAGCGTTTGAAGCTTTGGATCGCGTTATTGCTGGCGCGAAATGGCGCTCTCATCGCGCCGTCGATGACTGGGTCCGTGAAATTTCAGCCGGCGCCGACGTGGTCGTGAACTGTCTGCATGGACACCAAATGAGCCTAAGCACCACAGCTCGTTTGCGGGAGAAAGGCGTCAACGCCCGGCAACTCGCAGGCGGCATTGAGGCTTATATCGAAGCCGGCGGGGTCACGATAAAAAAATCCGATGCGCTGCCAACTTATCACGATGGTGCAACGCGTTGGGTCACGCGGGCGAATCCCAAAGTCGACCGTATCGCCTGCCCGTGGTTCATCAGACGTTTTGTCGACACGACCGCGGAAATTCTCTATGTCAACGCGGATTGGGTGAAAGAAACCGCAATCGAACTAGATGCGATCCCCTTCGACGTGCCGGAAACGGACTTTAGTCACGAAGGTGAAAAGTGCAGCTTCGATGTCTTTCTCGATCGATTCGATGTCGAGGACAGCGCTTTGCGCCATCTTGCCCGGATCGTGAGGGGTGCGGATACCGCCCGCCTCGACCTGGAACCGGAAGCCGCCGGTTTGCTCGCGGCATCGCTTGGCGTTTCCGCCGCCAACCATGACGACCATGCCGCCCTTTCTCAAGGCATGGTGATCTATGACGCGCTATATTCCTGGTGCCGGAACGCGGTTTCGGAAACCCACAACTGGCCGGCACATGCGTACGGCCAATGAGCAGTCTGGAATTCCCCATGATCGACAAAGCGGATAGCAACCAAACCCCGTCGCGTGCGGACGCGTTCCGGGTCTGGCTCAAAATTGGCCTGCTTAGTTTCGGTGGGCCGGCGGGGCAGATAGCGCTCATGCACCGGATGCTCGTCGAGGAACGGCGCTGGGTCGATGAGTCTCGGTTCCTGCATGCCTTGAACTACTGCATGCTGCTGCCCGGGCCGGAAGCGCAGCAACTCGCAACCTATATTGGCTGGTTGCTGCATCGGACCGTTGGCGGGTTAATCGCCGGTTTGTTGTTCGTACTACCGGGAGCCGCGGTGATGCTTGCTCTCAGTATCGCTTATGCGCTTTACGCCGACCTCCCACTCGTTGCCGCCGCCTTCGTTGGCGTCAAGGCCGCGGTCCTGATTGTTGTCGTCGAAGCTGTGTTACGGATCGGTAAACGGGCCCTCAAGACCGGACCGATGTATCTCATCGCGGTTGGCGCCTTCATCGCTATTGCCCTGTTCGCCGTGCCGTTTCCCGTGATCGTCGCCGGGGCTGCTGTAGTCGGTTTTGTCGGCGGCATGGCGCGGCCCGATCTGTTCGTTGTCATCAAGGGGCAATCGGTTGACGAAGCCGGCACGGAAAGCGTTGTCGACGCCATGGCGGCACGGGGCGAGCTCACCCATACCTCGCCCTCACGATCACGTTCGCTTTGCTTGATTTTGATTTTTGTCCTGCTTTGGGCGGGTCCGATCGTAGCGCTGTTCGCAACACTCGGCGCCGGACATGTTTTCACCGAGGAAGCCACCTTCTTCAGCAAACTCGCGGTCGTCACCTTCGGCGGCGCCTATGCGGTGCTTGCCTATATGGCGCAGCAGGCGGTCGAAACCTATCAGTGGCTTTCAGGCGCGGAAATGCTCGACGGTCTGGGCCTTGCCGAGACGACCCCGGGACCGTTGATCATGGTGACGCAGTTCGTCGGCTTTCTCGGCGCCTATCGTCATGCAACGGGTATCGATCCTATTCTTGCCGGTGTCATCGGGTCCGTGATCACCGTCTGGGTCACGTTCGTACCGTGTTTTTTGTGGATCTTTTTGGGCGCGCCCTATATCGAGAGGCTTCGCGACAATCGGTCGCTTAGCGCTGCGCTCTCGGGTATTACCGCCGCGGTTGTTGGCGTAATCCTTAACTTGGCGGTCTGGTTCGGTTTGCGTGTCGTCTTCGCCGAAGTCGGCTCGGTCGATTTCGCGGGCATGTCGTTGCCGGCTCCCAATGCCGCAACCATCAACTACGTAGCGCTCGCCCTCACGGCGGTTGCCGGTCTTGCGATGTTCCGCTTCCATCTCAACGTCCTGAAAACCCTGGCGATATGCGGTGCCGGCGCTATCGCAGCGCATCTATTGCTTTGAGATCAATCGCCGCGGCGCAAAACCAGGCGCATATAGGTAGATGCAACGAACATCGCGACAGCGATCGTCACAAAGGCAGCAAAATAACTGTCACTGAACGTGACAATCAGCCCAAAAATGGCGGGAACCACGGCAACGCCTGACAAGGTCGCGAATTGGCAGCCGCTGGCCGCGTCGCCAACGGTGCCGTGCGGTGCGAATTTGACCAGTTCGGAGAAGTAAATGCCGTTCCAGCCATGACTTGTCGCGCCGAGCGCAAAACTGAGGCTCCCCAGCACCAGGATCGACCAGTCTAATGCAAAGATGCCCGACACGACGGAAAACACACTGGTCGCAAACCCCAGCCCCGGCAACAACATACTCGCAGGGATCAGACTGTCCGCGACGGCACCCCAGAAAAGGCGTCCCACAACACCGCCAACTTGCACCGTCGTGAATATCAAACCCGCTGTGGTCAGCGCCATCGATAGTTCGCCCGTCAAATACACGACGTAAAAACTGGCCAGCGATACCTGGCTGCCTGAAAAGAAAAACCCACTAAGCGCCAAGCAGCGAAGCTTCGGTTCACGCCAAATGAGACGCAACGGTGCCACGATGCTGCCGCCGCGAATGTGCCGGCTAAGGTCCCGGCCACCATCCAAACGACGTCGCAGGGGCTGAATGGCAATGGCGGTAACAATAGCGGCAATCCCCGTGGCCAGAATCGCAATCTGCCAGCCGAAGAAAATGACCAGGCCCGGTAACAACGCGCCTGCAAGTGCCGTTCCTGCCGGTTGGGCGGATTGTTTGATAGAAAAGAACAAGGGCCGCCGATGCTCCGGCACGACCCGGGCCAGAATATGGGTACTGAGCGGATTGATCGGACCATAACTAATGCCCAGGACAACCGCGCTCAGGAGCGCGGCGATGGGGTTTGACATGGCCAGGCAGGCGACCCCAAGAAATGCCAGCACCATCATCGTTTGCCCGACGCGGATCGCGCCATACCGGTCGGAGAACGCGCCTGTCAGCAAACCGCCCAATATGCCCGATCCGTAAGCAATGGCCGTAAACGTTCCAATGAGCGTCGCTTCAACACCAATATCAGGCGCCGCCACCGGCGCTATGACCGCGACGCCGAACATTGTCAGGGACGCCATGACTTGAACGGCGGATGTCGCCACGAGCGGCGCGATTGCTCCCCGGTCCGTCAGTTCGGTCATAGTCACAAACTGTGCAGCTCAATCATTCAAGCTGTTCCCTCGCCCATCCCAGGCTATTCTATTCGAAGCACCCCCCTGTACGACAGCAGCGAATGGAACCATCGATGAGCACGGAAACGCGTCTTGAGAAACTGGAAGCCGATATCCGCACCCTGACCGACAAGGATGAAATCTGGCATTTGATCACCCGCTACGCCCGCGCCGTGGACGAGGAAATTGACGACGAGCTTGCAGCGATCTTTACCGACGACGTCGTCTTTCAGACGCTTCCCTGGTCCCCCGGCCCTTCAATCGGCCGCGACAAAGCCGTTCGGGCCTTCAAGAGCTATTTGAGCCGCTTCAACAACCGGAAGCGTTTCATCGTCAACGAGCAAATCGATATCACGGGGCCGGATACCGCAACCGCCTGGTCCAACTGGCTTGTGCTGCATGCCAATGACGGCGAGTCCTTCGCCGGATGGGGCTGTTACGACTGGGAATGCACGCGCCAGGACGGGCAATGGCTGTTCTCGAAGATGGTCATTACCGTGGATTGTATGACGACGCTCGAAAAAGGCTGGGGTGATGCGGCGACCTTGGTCGCACAGTATCCGGAAAAACGGGCCCGTTGACCAAGCACATCGCGATCATCGGCGGCGGCTATACCGGTGCGGCCTTTGCCATACAGTTAAGCCAGCATGCGAGCCGCGCGCACACGATTTCCGTAATCGAACCGCGCGAGACTGTCGGCGCAGGCTTGGCCTATTCCACCACGGATCCAGAACACCGGCTCAACGCGCCAGATATGGTGCATTTCGTTACGCCCGACGATCAGCAACAACTGCGCCGCTGGTTCGAGGAACAGGGCGGCGCGCGCTATGACGCGGAAGCGGAAATGGCGGATGGGCCGTTATTTTTACGCCGGTTTGATTTTGGGCGTTTCGTGGCGGAGCAATTCATCTCGCACCAGAACGCCAATCCCTCCCGAGCTACGATCGATCATATTCGCGACCGAGCCATAGACATGGTAAAACAGGGCGCGAGTTTTCGAATAATGCTCGAATCCGGTGAAGACATCGTCGCGAATTTAGTCGTTGTTGCAACGAGTAACGAACGGCCCTCGGTTCCTGCTCCCTTCGCCGAAACGGTATTGGAACACCCCGGCTTCATCGCCAATCCTTGGAATATTGAAGCCGTCCAGGAAATTTCCAAAGACGCACGCCTGCTGTTCGTCGGCACAGCGCTGACCGCTGCCGACCTTATCGTGACACGGCTGCGCCTGGGACATCGCGGGCCGATTACGGCGCTGTCACGACGCGGCTTCCGGTCAACCCGCAGGACAGCCGCAGGTGCCGCCTATACCGAACCTTTCTGGAACCGGATTACGCGCGGAACATCTCTGTTCGTGGCGAAGCATGGCCGGCAGAAACGACTTCTCGATGTTGTCGCCGCGCTCCGCGCGGACATCCGCGCCGCCGCCGCGCGCGGGGAACCCTGGCAATTGCCCTTCGACGACCTTCGGGACTCGGTATGGCAGGTCTGGCCGCACCTACCGCTATCAGAGAAGCGCCGCTTCATGCGCCACTTGCGGACCCGGTATGACGTGCACCGGTTTCGATTACCGCCGCAAGTCGAAGGGAAACTCGACATCGCGATAGCCCGTGGACAACTGCGCTATCGGGCAGCACATATCATGTCCGTCTTGGCACCCGGTGACGCCATCACCGTCGCAACGCAAGATCGGTACAGCGGCGAACTCCGATCGGATATGTTCGACGCTGTGATAAACTGCACCGGCCCCGAACCGCGCCCTGACCGCACCGACAATCCCTTCATGCAAGCCCTCATCGCGAACCGTCTGGCACGCGTGCATCCTGTTGGTGTCGGTTTCGACGTCGACAACAACTGTTCTGCAATCAACGCCAATGGCGCAAGTGACCCGTGCCTGCGTATTTTCGGACCGCTTACGATTGGCCAGTTCGGCGACCCGCAAGGCACGCCGTTTATCCTGTCCTATATTTGTAAACACATGCCGGAAATTGTCGAAGTTCTGGAAACAGGTTAGCGCGTCGCCGTAGCAGCGCCCGGCGCAGCCGCGACCTCCAGGAGTAGCTTCCTTAATACCGCTTGCGCAAAACTTGTATTGCCGTCAGCAGTAATCACAAAACTACCGGGACCACCGATGATCATCGTTTCGAAGGCAAGCTCCAAATCATAATCGACCGGGCGACCATTACAGTCGCGGCACAGGATCGCCAACCCGTTGATGATGATACCCGCCCTTAGGGCCGCCGCGCGTGCCTCATGGATCAAGATACCGTTCCATGTATTGGCGCTGTCTCCGGAGAAATCGATGACCTTCCGTGTCCCGCTCAACTGGTTGCTTTCGATCAATGCCTGCCCCGCGGCAAGGGCGCTGCCAATGGCATTGGGCCCGGTTGCACGGCGTGGCGCCTGACGAAGTTTCTGCGCGAAGGCGGCGGCGCTCTTGGGTCCGTCAATTATCGTCCAGGGAACGACGATATCCTGCCAATTCTCATCGCCCCATTCGACATAGGTAACCGCGATCCGGCGGTAATAACCGCCCGAGATTGTATCCAGCACATCAGGATGGGTTATGCTGGCAACGTAGCCTTCGCGCTGCAGGCGGATTTCGGCGTCATCGATGGACCAGGACGCATCCGCCAGCAGGACAAGCTCGAGGTCGACTTTCTCCTCCGCTGCCGACGCCGCGAAGGCAAAAAAGAGCAGCAGCACAGTAATACAGATCCGGCCCATCGCAATCTCCCCTGCCCGCGCAAAGCTCAACATGGTCGAATTTCACCCAAGATTAACCCGCCGTCGACGGGAAAGAAATGCGGTCCATCGGACTATCCGTTCGATCCGATTTGCGTACGCACGGCACCGGCTTTTAGGATAACAAAGATCAAAAATGCATCACTAAGGTATCTACGCCATGGCCAGCCCGGAACTGCAAACGCTCATCGACGCGAAACGCGCCAATCCATACGACGGCAATAAATCCATCGAGGCACTACGCGCCGAATCGAACGCGCGTGGTGACGAGCCGATGCCGGAAGGCGCAAAAAACACGATCGTCGATGCGAACGGCGTTTATGCTGAATGGATCGAGGCGCCGGGTGTTGCGCAGGATCGCACCTTCCTCTTCATTCATGGTGGCGGTTACTATCGTGGTTCAGTGCAGTCGACCCGGCCGACCGCAGCACGGATTTCCGCAGCGACAGGTGCGCGAGTCCTGTCCACCAGCTATCGCCTCGCACCGGAGCACGCGTTTCCGGCAGCTGTCGACGACGTGTATTGCACCTACCAGTGGCTGCTGTCTCAAGGTGCGGATCCGGCAAAAACGGCCGTCGGCGGCATATCGGCTGGCGGTGGGCTCACGCTCGCCTTGTTGCTGAAACTGAAAGAGAACGGCGATCCCCTCCCCGCCGGCGCAGCGCCCATGAGCGCGTGGACGGACATGACGCAGATGGCGAGCTCGATGCAGACAAAAGCCGATGAAGATCCTTCCATCAGCAAACCCTATCTCGACCGCATGTCCGGTTACTACCTCAACGGCGCCGACCCGAAGACGCCACTGGCGTCGCCCTTGTTCGGCGATCTGGCGGGCCTGCCGCCGCTGCTCGTTCAAGTGGGCACTGCGGAAACCTTGCTCGACGATAGCCGGGTCTTCGCGGAGCGCGCTCAGGCCGCGGGTGTTGATGTCGAATACCAGCCTTGGCAGGATATGATCCATGGCTGGCACATGGTCGGTTTCCTGCCCGAAGCGTTGGAGGCAATCGGTAAGGTCGGTGATTTCTTTAAAGCCCGAGTCGCATAGCTAGCGATAGCGAGACCAAACTGTCCGTCATATATTCAGTTGGGATGTACTTCGAGATAGAGCAGCGTCTTTTCGGCATGCCCGCTACCGTGATGATCACCGAAGCCGTGCGCTGTTATGGGGAATCGGCCCGTCGCATGCGCCTTGAAACGCATCATTGCCGACGCATCTGGTTTGACGTCGACTTCAATATCGTAACCGTGCAGGTGTAGTTCGACCTTCTCGTCTGTACGCCAGATCAATTCAACATTCTGGCCTTCCTTAACGCGGACAACGTTTGAACCAACGACTTTTCTTTTCTGGATTTGGCGTTCGACCGTTACGCCGGTTGCTTTCTCCGAAGCGACCGCTGCATTCCCTGGCAAGCCCGTCGCTTGATGCACACAAAATAAGGCGAGAGCCACCATCGTTCCGATGAGCCATTTCATTCTAAAACTCCGATCATACGCAGTTGATCACTACTGGAATGTAGTAAGCGAAATACAAATTCCTAGCATCCGCGCAAGCAGATTAAACCCAAGCAATAAGACTAATCTGTTGTCCGCGAAAACTATGCGCCGTCGCTGCCGATGCGGCGTCCTGTAGCGTCGGTTATCGCCGCCACTGCCTGATCGGCAGCGAGAACAATTGTTATGAACCCCGCCGCAGCGAGAAGTGCGGATGCCATCAAAAGGCAGCCATTGAGCCCCCAGAGCTGATAGGACAGCCCGGATAGAAGGCTCCCCATGAGTCGGCCGCCTGCGTTAGCCATATAGTAAAAGCCAACATTCAGCGCGACCTTGTCAGAGTCGGTAAAGGCAAGGATCAGGTAGGAATGAACCGACGAGTTGAGTGCGAATACGATGCCGAACAGGGCTAGACCACCAACCACGGCCCCTGTCGGATCGACTCCGGTTTGTGTGGCGATGACGATGGCTATTGGGATCGCCGTCAGCAGGAAGGCGCCGAACTGCGCCGCCCGTGTCTCCGACGACTTGCCATCAACGGACCGTTTGATGAATTTTGGTGCTATGGCCTGGACGCATCCGTAACCAATCACCCAGGCCGCAAGAAAACCGCCGACTTCGGTGAATCCCCAACCTAGTGCTTCGTGCAGAAAAATCGGTACACCGACAACAAACCAAACGTCGCGTGCGCCAAAGAGAAAAAAGCGCGCAGCGGACAGCAGATTAATCGCACGGGTCTTCGAAAGAATTTTCGTGAACTTCACTTTTGCTTTGGCTTTACCGAGCTCGCTTCGGAGACAAACCACACAGGCCAGCAAAACAACGGCCAGACCGCTCGCCATGGCCCACAGCGACTGTTCGAACCCGAGTGCTGCCAGCAGAAAACCGCCGAGGAAGAACCCTGCCCCCTTGAGCGCGTTCTTCGAGCCGGTCAAAACAGCAACCCATTTGAATAACGAGGAATGCGCATCGTCCGGCACGACAAGTTTGATGGCGCTCTTAGAGCTCATCTTGGTCAAATCTTTGGCGATACCGGAAAGCCCTTGCGCCACAACAACGAATGCGATCGATGACAGACGCGACCACGCTGGATCGAGTTGCGAAAGCAGCCAGAGGGCAAACACCTGCAGCGTTAAGCCGGCATAAAGCGTAATTCGCAACCCCAGACGGGAGCCAACCCAGCCCCCCAGCAGGTTCGTCAAGACGCCGAAGAATTCGTAAAGCATGAACAAAAAGGCCAGCTCCAGCGGCGAGTAGCCCAGCGTATGGAAATGCAACAATACGAGCATACGCAATGCACCGTCGGTCAGGGTAAATCCCCAATAGGCGGCCGTTACGACGGCGTAATTTCGAATATCGACCATACTTTACTCAGCGGCTCTACGGCCCGTTGACATTCCCGCCGCCACCTTATTGGCGAGTTCGACCATGCGGCAAACATATCCATATTCGTTGTCATACCACGAAAACACTTTCACCTGCGTACCGTCGACGACCATGGTCGAGGGCGCATCGACAATCGAGGAGCGTTCGTCATTTACAAAATCGGCCGAAACGAGCGGGCGCGTTTCATAGCCAAGTATGCCTTTCAGTGCGCCAACCGATGCCGCCTCGAATAATCCATTCACCTCTTCGACAGATGTTTCCCGGGAGACTTCAAACACACAATCGGTCAGCGATGCATTCAGGATTGGAACGCGGATCGCAATGCCATTCAACTTCCCCTCCAGTTCGGGATAGATCATGGCTATTGCCTTGGCAGACCCAGTCGTCGTCGGAATCAGCGACGTCAGCGATGACCGGGCCCTGCGCAAATCCTTATGCGGCGCATCAATCACGGTCTGCGTATTGGTCACATCATGCACCGTGGTAATAACGCCATGACGGATACCAAGCCCTTCGTGGATTACTTTGACCACGGGCGCCAAACAGTTGGTCGTACAAGAGGCTGCCGTTATGAGATGGTGCCGGTCCGGCTCATATAGGTCGTCGTTCACGCCCATCACGATATTGAGTGCCGCTTCTTCCTTGACGGGAGCAGCGACAATGACCTTGCTCACACCCCCATCGTAATAGGGCTGAAGCGTCTCCATTGTCTTGAATTTTCCGGTACACTCCAGAACGATGTCGACACCAAGTTCCTGCCAAGGCACGGCCCCGGGCGTGTCTAAATTTGAGTAACTAACAAGTCTTTCTCCAACGGCAATGTCACTTTCACCAGATACGACCTTGATCGGCCAGCGACCATGCACACTGTCGAATGCCAGCAAGTGCGCTGCCGTCGCCGCGTCTCCTTTGGCTTCATTGATATGCACGAATTCAAGATCTCCGTTACCCCAGACGCCGCTCGGCTGTGACAGACTTTCTGGCCGCGCCGGATTGAAGCCCCACGCCGCACGCATCGCCAGCCGTCCCATCCGCCCAAACCCGTTGATCCCTATCCGCACCGTCATGTCTCATCCTTCATTCCTGTTCGCCGTATCCTGTGACCTTGTTGTTACAAGGTGATGACGAGCCCATCCTCAGCGCACTCCTCAGGGACCTCGTCCGCCTTTGCCAGCATCTCGGGTCCCATATGGGTAAGGATCATGCGCTTGGCGCCGAACTCTTCCTTGTGTTCTTGGATGGTGTGATAGTTGAGATGCCATTTCACTGGCTTCGAATAAAAGTAACATTCAGCGATGAATAGGTCGGCGTTCTTGGTTGCTTTCGGCAAATCAGGTGTCCAGTCACCGTCTCCAGAATAAGTGACAGTCTTACCATCGACATCGACGCGCAACGCTGTTGGATCGGTTTGCCACGTATGCTTTGCGGCATAAGGGGTAACGGTTAATCCCAAGACCTGATTTGGCTCTCCTACTTTGAGCTCAACGTAATCAATTAAAAATTTCGGGATCATTTCACTCATGCCCGGAAACAGCACTTCCGCAGCCTCCGCCAATCGGGCCTCCAGGTTTTTTGGGCCAGCAATTGTCAGCGGCCTGTCACGTTTGGCGCCCAGCATTGCGTCCAACAGCATGAAAGGAATACCAGCGGAATGGTCACCATGAATATGGGTCAGCAGGATCGCATCGATCGAATTATGCAAAATGCCCTGCTTGTTCAACGCGACCAGCGACGAGGCCCCGAAGTCGATCGTGAATCGGACGTCCGATCCGTCGACCATGATGCATGTGTTGTATCGGCCACCCGTGCCGAAAGCATCCCCCGACCCGACAAAATTAACTTGGACAGCCATTTTGGTTCCTTCCGATCCTCAATTAACGCCAAACGGCGACAGCCCTGCGGTTCACGTTCTTAGAAGCCTCCTATATCTCTCATTATAAGCGGTTGTGCAGAGGGAATAACAAATTCGACAGCAATTCGAAATAAGCCGAATTGCTGACTGTGCCGACACTTATTCGCACCCGCAATAAGTGCAATAATCAATAGTTAATATACGTTATTTCAATTAGTTAATAAATTTTAAGTCACGTGACGGGACGCACAGCGCTTGCACTGCAACAAGTGTATTTTGCGTTGCAGCGTTAGTGTAATACTATGGTGACTCGAGGATTGGCTTTCCCGTCGTGCGTCACTCGGGTTGGAGCAGCCAGGTCGAACTACAGGGAAGAGCCCGTCTTGCAATATCATGCCTATGAACTCGCCCATGCCTGGATCTCGCCGATGCGCGCTGCCGCGCATGGTGTAAAACTTGCACTCGATTTTCCCTTTAATCCTCTCGGCAAAACATTATGGGGGCGTCATACGTCTGCCGCGTGCGATGTCTTCGAAGGCCTGACAAGACGGTACGGCAAACCAGAATTCGGACACGAAACGACACAGGTCAACGGGGCACCGGTTGCCGTCACCGAAACAGTTGTTCTGTCGAAACCGTTCTGTGATCTGTTGCATTTTGAGCGAGCCTCTGACTGTACAAACGATCCACGCGTCCTAATTGTCGCTCCATTATCCGGCCATTATGCAACGCTTTTGCGCGACACTGTTCGAGCCATGTTGCCGGAACACGATGTATTCATTACCGACTGGCGCGATGCGCGAAGCGTTCCTGTTTACGACGGTGGCTTCGATCTCGACGATTACGTCGACTATGTTCGCGACTTTATCCAATTTCTCGGCCCCGACACCCATGTTATCGCGGTCTGTCAACCAGCCGTGCCTGCCTTGATCGCCACGGCTCTCATGGCCGCGGATAATGACCCTTGCCAACCGCCGTCGCTGACGTTGATGGGTGGCCCCATCGATACGCGTCGGAGTCCGACCGTGGTCAACAAACACGCCGAATCAAAAGACATGCATTGGTTCGAGCAGATGGTGATCTCGACCGTGCCCTGGCCCAATCCCGGTGCAATGCGCAAAGTCTATCCAGGCTTCATTCAGCTTAGCGGTTTTCTGTCAATGAATCTGGATCGCCACATCACTGCGCATCATCGCTACTTCGATCATCTCGTGGAGGGCGATTGCGATTCCGTCGCGCAACATAAAAAGTTTTACGAAGAATATTTGTCAGTGATGGACTTGCCGGCGGAGTTTTTCCTGCAGACAATCCGGAAAGTCTTCAAGGAGCATCAATTACCGTTAGGGAAAATGCAGCACCGTGGCAACCCGGTCGATCTGGCCGCCATTAAGAAAACGGCCTTGATGACGGTCGAAGGAGAGAAAGACGATATTTGCGCCGTCGGCCAAACCGCAGCCACGCATGATCTGTGCGTCAACGTACCGGATGACCGTCGCTTCCATTATGTCCAACCGGGCGTCGGCCATTATGGCGTGTTCAACGGCACCCGCTGGCGCACGGAAATCCAGCCACGCATCTGCGATATGATGCGGTCGGTTTAGACGGTAAGGCTCAAACCGTCGCGGTTACGAGAAACTGCGGATTTAGGGAAAAGAAGGTACCGTCCTCGACGGCGCGCGACGCGATATCGACGACCCGCTGGACCGTTTCTTCATCGTGCTGTCCCCCTTCACGGGCATATCCTGCCATGTTCTGGATAAAGTTGAACATCCGGCCGGTCGTCTCAGGGTTTGCGATGACCTGAACTTGAACATCCGTATAGCCCGCTTCCAGTGCAAACCCGCGCATCTTGCGTCCAATGGCCGGCGTGCGGAAAGCGTGCAGCGCCGAATCCAGAACGATACGCCAATCTTCCGGCGAAACGGGATCGAACGCGGTCATATAAAAATCGCTGTCAATCGCATGGACCTTGCCACCTGGTTTCACAACGCGCCGAAACTCCCGAAAGCTGGCGAGCGGATCATCGACATAGACCATGACATTTTTGATCACCAACCGGTCCAAGGTATCATCGGCAAGCGGTAGCATGTCGTTCTGCAAATGCGTCACCGTCACCCGATCGGCGAAGCCGTTCGATGCCACCCGCGCCAGCGTTCGCTCAACGAAGTTGGCGTTGATATCGAAAGCATGCACATGCCCTGCCTCGCCAACCCGTTTCGCCAATTCGACCGATAAATATCCAGGGCCGCATCCATAATCCGCAACGGATTGGCCCACCCTCAATTCAGCTGGTTCGAGAAGCCGGTCGCGCCCGGGGCCCCACACGAACTGATCTTCATACCGATCCAACCGGTCTGGCTCGATTTCGACCCAATGGTCCTTGTAATAAGAGTCGAGTGACATAACGGCCTCCTGATTTCCGGCTAACGTCTCGCAGCCAGTATGCCTGAACCGACGCCCCTCGTTCCAGTGACCTGCTGCGATCGTCTAACCGGCCTCGGAGAACTCACGAGCCAACGGCGCTCAAGTCACTCACCCACACCGTCCTTATCATCGGCATCGGCATCAGCGTCGCTTATTCGTGTCGTCGTCCCGTGATAGCCGGCAAATGCACCATCTTCATCGAAAACCGGCGTTCCGCTAACACTCATATGATAAACGCCGCCAAACCCATCGTCGGAAGAATAGCGAAAATTTTCAAAAGCCCGATGCGCCAACAGGTCCTCGCGATGTTTACGCCATGCGTCGTCGGAATTGGGGTCACTCCCAACGACCTCCCAACGCGTGTGACCTATATAAGCGTTTGGGGAGGCAATTATGCTAGAATTCGGATAGTCGACCAATGTGGTAAACCGAAGATTGGCGTCCATCGTCCAAAACCTGTCCGCCGGTCGCCGCGCCGCGCCGGGGAGTTGGCCTTCGTAATCATGAAAGGCACGTTCCATCTGTTTCCACGCCGTAATATCGGTATGCGTTGCGATCACAAAACCATCCTCGGTCACCCGTTCTTCGATCCGAAGCGAACGTTCGGTCGTATGTAATTCGAATGGGCCATTCGGATTTCTGTGGCGATAGAGACTCGCCTTAATTTGTTCGTCGATTGTCCCTCGCCTTAGGTCAAACAAGCCGAGTTCGCCCCAGGCGCGGTAAAGGTCCTCGCATTTTGTTCCAGGCATCAGACGCTTCGCAATCGGTGCATAGATTTCTCGAAAACGCGTATTGCAAACAACCAGCCGATCATCCGGGTCGAAGATCACAACACCTTCGTTCACTGTCTCCAGGACGTTCTTTAGCAGCGCTTTGGCATCGGCTCGCTTGCTCGTCATGCGTATTCACTCAATACAGTGTTTTTTATCATTGTATTTTTAGATGCTATTGCATGCGAATGGCGAATTCCATAGCCAATCGCAACTGGCGCAGCAGCTGTTCAATGCCGGATCAACCGGAACCGCGAGC